>NZ_JBEPPY010000019.1:0-92419 GCF_040547575.1 Marinobacter sp. MBR-99
AGCCGGCATTGAATCGCTTTATTATCGAGTTCGGTGACCGCCTGGACGGCCACCTGTAATGGGATGGGCAGTTACACAGATTTATTTACAGGCTCCCTTTTTCTGCAACGAATAGTTTTTCTCCGCTGCCTGGAACACTTCTTCCAGCTGCCTTGTTGCATCCTCATCGCCTTCCTGACGGGCCAGCGCTTCCCGCGCCTGATCGACATTGCCATCCTGCGCCATCGACATGGCCGGAAGCAGACCCGAGGCGGAAACAAGGATAAAGCCTCGCACTAACCAACGATTCATCCTGACTCCCTACTATTATTGGTTTTATTCCTGTCCCGGGCTTTGCCGCCCGGAAAATTAGTTGCGGCGGTAGTACAGCTGTTTTCGCGTGTTCTCTACGCTGCCGTCCGGGTTGTTTTTCTGACGTTCGAGCACATTCTGGATGCGTCTCTCTGTGGATTCATGGAACACAGGCATTTGCTGTAACGCCAGCAGGGTCATTGTCTGGTCATCCACAAATCGCAGATCTTCTTCTTTGAGTTCAAGGTTATCCAGCGGCTTGTCACTACCCGGAAAAACGATAAACAGAACGTTGTCGTCCCATTTCTCTTCGAACTGATCGAGGGTGAAGGAGATGTTGCCAACGGCAGGATCTGCCAGGTATACCCGCCCGTCACGGATGGTCCTCAGCACCACAAAATGCTTGAAACCGGCGTGATCAATGGGAACGATGGCCGGGTGGTCGAGCTCCATGAGGTCATCAATCTTGGCCCGGAATCCACCCGACGGATAGCCCAGGGCGGTGACCAGTCGTTTCATATCCAACATGGAGAACGCCCGGCGCTGAACAATGCGTTCGCTCTCACCGTAATGAAGCAAACCTTCCATCACCTGCCGCTCAGACAAGTTCCTGCCCAGATAGAAGTTCAGGACGGTTGTCAGTGCCGCACTGCCACAGCTGTAGTCGTATGCCTGCCGTACGATGTTGCGGAATTTCTGTTCAACCAGAGGCTCAACGCGAACATCGGAACGTAGCAGAGCTGGGCTGGTATCCACGTTTTGCTGGATAACAATCGTGCCACGATCAAACGGCTCAACCTCGGTGGCTTCCTGCACCATAGTGAACGTGAGAATGGATCCGGCTAGCACCAGCAGCATCTTGGAAAGTCCCTGTTTTTATTAGACGTGCAACTTATCGGGTTACATGTTGTTACGGTACGATACCGAAATCGGGACTGGCTTAAAGATAACTGTGCCTCAAATCTGTTGCTGCAGAAGGGGCCTGATAGGAGCGGATTGAGAACTGGTTCAAGGCTCGACGGAGCCACAAACACTCGCCTGTTCCGGACGGTATCCGAAACAGGCGGGTGGGACGGAAAACCGCTGGGCGAGCTACCCCTTCACAGGGTAAAGACAACCCCCAGCAGCAGGTAGCTGAACAGGGTCACAACCATGATGCCGATAATGTTCAGGGCAAAACCGGCACGGATCATATCGGCGATTCGCATGTGGCCACTGGAAAACACAATGGCGTTGGGCGGTGTGGCTACAGGCATCATGAAGGCGCAACTGGCCGCGATGGCCGCCGGTACCGTCAACAGCAGCGGTGACACACCCTGCGACATGGCCAGGGCGCCCAACAGGGGCAGGAACGCCGCCGCGGTGGCGGTATTGCTGGTCACTTCGGTCAGGAAAATAATGACTGCTGCGACCAGGGCAATCATAACCAGCGTCGGCAGCAAGCCGGCAACGCCGAGGCTTTGGGCGATCCACTCAGCCAGCCCGGAACTGCTGATAACACCGGCCATGGCAAGACCACCACCAAACAACAGGAGCACCCCCCAGGGCAGCTTGTTCGCCGAGTCCCAATCCAGTACAAACACCCGCTCTGAGGCGTTGACCGGAATAATGAACATGGCAATGGCGGCGGCAATGGCGATACCGGTATCACTGAGCCACGGCATCAGGTTGGCCGACAACAGAGGCCGGAAGATCCAGGCCGCTGCCGTTACCAGAAACACCAGGGCAACCAGCTTTTCACCCCGGCTCATGGCGCCGAGCTTGGCCAGCTCATCACGAATCATCTCACCGCTGTCTGCCGAACCACCGATACCGAAATCCTTACGGGTCAACCACCACCAGGCAAGAACCAGCATGACCAGCGATACCGGCACACCCAGCAGCATCCATTGGGCAAAACCCACTGAAATACCCTGATTTTCGCTCAGGTACGCCGCCAACAAAGCATTGGGCGGTGTACCAATCAGGGTAGCGATTCCGCCAATACTTGCGGAATAGGCAATGGCCAACAGCAAGGCCGTCGCATAGCGCCGCACACCCTCAGGATTGGAGCTGTCCATCATCGCCACCACAGACAAACCTATGGGTAACATCATGATGGCTGTGGCCGTATTGCTGACCCACATGCTGAGAAATGCGGTGGCCAACATGAACCCGGCCACCTGTCGCTTTGGCTGGTCACCCACGGCTCTGAGCGTGAGCAGGGCTATTCGCCGGTGCAGGTTCCAGCGCTGCATGGCCAGCCCCAGGGTGAAGCCACCCAGAAACAGGAAAATGATCGGATTGGCGTAAGGTGACGTCGCCTGACCAATGGACCCCAACCCCAGGGCCGGAATCAGCACAATCGGCAGCAAAGCGGTCGCAGGAATGGGAATGGCTTCGGTTGACCACCAGGTGGCCATCAGCAACATCAGCCCCAGTGCCCCCCAGGCCTCCGGGCTCATGGTCTCCGGCGCCGGCAGCAGAAGGGTTACAAGAAGAAACAGGACACCCAGGAAGAAACCAATAACCTGGCTTTTGGGTAAACCCCGAGGCTTGCTCTCCGAAGACTGCGTTGCTGTCATGTATTAACTACCCTGGTTTGGGACGATGTATTGGCCTGCTCAATCAGCGGCGCAATTTACACAAACTGTGGTATATGGCAACACCTGCAAACGTCTGGGGTCGATTTCCTCACCACATTTTTCACACTCGTCCCCAAGCCCGCTATTCATACGATCCAGAGCATGGGCAATCTGCACCAGCTCTGCCCGGGTTTCCGCTTCCAGAGAATCTACTACTTCGTCGTTCTGGGTCTGGGTTGCCTGCTCTTCAAAATCCTTGTCGAGGGCACCGGTTTCACGACGCTGATGGGCCTGATAACGCACCAGCCTGGCTTCAAGGTCGGCTTTCAGGGTTTCAAGTTCAGATTTGCGATTGCTCATGGTGATCTCCCAACGGGTTGTTATGGGTCTCTACCCTAGAGAATATGCTGGATCGCGGTTTGACGCTTGTCAAAATCGTGTCATCACTCATACAGTAAACTGGCCATTCATCCCATATACAAAGGAGTTGTATTAAATGAACACCGATCTGTTCGAAAAAGCCAATCGCCTGAATCAAACCCTGTTCGCCCAGTTCAGCAAAGCCACCGAAATGCAGATGGAGGCGTTTCGTCGCTACGCCGACGTTGCCATGGATCAGGCGCGCAAAGTATCCGAAGTACGCGACCTCGAGGGTTTAAAGCAGGTAACGTCCGAACAGGCAGAAACGCTGAAATCACTCAGCGAGCAGTTCACCAGTGACTGGAAGGCCTGGCAGGACTACCTCACCGAAACCCGTGAGCAGGTGCAGAAAGTGTTCGAGGCAGAAGCGGCTGAACCAGTAAAAGAGAAAGCAACGGCCCAGAAGTCTGGCGGTAACAAATCCGCAGCCTGATTGATTAACCGCTGCAACGGTCGGAATGGCATTGCCTTTCCGACCTTTTTTTATCGGCTGCCAGGAGCGCGTCATGTTTGGTCTGGATTTCGTAAGTAAAACGGCAAACCAGTTGGTAAAGGCGTTCGACGACAACGTTCGCCAAGGCCAGCAGCAGTTGGAAAAATGGCTCGGTGACACAGGCCTGGTAGACGAAACCAAGTTATCTACCATGAGTGAAATGTCGGATGCGTATCGAACCATGGCGGAAGACCTCCTGTTGCATCCGTTACGGTTTGCCAGCGCCGAAATCGACCTGGCCAGGAAACACCTGAGCCTGGCCCGTTACACCCTGGCACGCCTCACCGGCAAATCAAAAGATCCGGTGGCAGAGCCAGAGGCAGATGACCGCCGATTTCTTGCGGAAGACTGGCAGAAACACCTCCCTTTCGATGTCCTTCAGCAGGCGTACCTGATCAATTCAAAGGCGTTCCTGCAGTGGGTTGAGAACATGGAGGGACTGCCAGGCCCAAGCCGGGACCAGATGCTGTTCTACGCACGCCAGCTCACCAGTGCGCTGTCACCGTCCAACTACCCGCTGACCAACCCGGAAGTATTGCGCATTACCTGGGAACGCAAGGGCATGAACCTGGTGGACGGCATGCGCAATCTGGTTGAAGACCTGCGCCAAAACCCGAACCTGTTCAACGTGGGCATGACCGACCGCTCGGCGTTCGAGGTGGGCGGTAACCTGGCCACAACGCCAGGCAAGGTGGTTTACCAGAACGAGCTGATGCAACTGATCCAGTATGCACCGACAACAGAGACCGTCGCCCAGCGCCCGCTGCTGATTGTCCCGCCCTGGATCAACAAGTTCTACATTCTGGACCTCACCGCCAGGAACTCGTTTATTCGGTGGCTGGTCAGCCAGGGCCAGACCGTTTTTGTCGTGTCATGGCGCAACCCCGGGCCTGCGCAGAAAGATAAAGGCTGGGAAGACTACATGGAGCTCGGCCCTCTGGCTGCTATTGATGCCATCAGGGAGGCGACCGGTGAAGACCAGCTGAACGCCATTGGCTACTGCATTGGCGGAACCCTGTTGGGCTCTACCATGGCCTGGCTTGAGAAAAAGCAGCGCAAGCCCATCGTCAGTACTACCTACCTGACCACCTTACTGGACTTCTCCGACCCCGGCGGGATTGGCGTGTTTATCAATGACCACTCGATTCGAGGCATTGAACGCGCCATGGACAAGAAGGGCTATCTCGATGGCCGGGCCATGGCTTTCACCTTCAACCTGCTGCGAGAGAACGATCTGTTCTGGTCGTACTGGACCAACAACTATCTCAAAGGCCTGAAACCCGCCGCGTTTGACCTGCTCTACTGGAACACCGACGGCACCAACCTACCCTTCCGCATGCACAGCTACTACTTGCGGGAAATGTACCTGCACAACCGGCTGGTCGAGCCCGATGCCCTCACCCTGGCTGGTGAGTCCATCAACCTGGCCGAGATTCAGGTTCCGTCATTCTTCCTGTCTGCCCGCCAGGACCACATCGCCAAGTGGAAAACCACCTACGAAGGCGCCAAGGTTTACGGAGGCCAGGTCACTTTCGTACTGTCTGGTTCCGGACACATCGCAGGGGTTATCAATCCACCCTACAAGGAAAAGTACGGTTACTGGACCAACGACAACCTGCCGGCGGACGCCGACGACTGGTTCAAGTCCGCAGAGCACCACCCGGGTTCCTGGTGGCCACACTGGAAAACCTGGATAGCGAACTTTGAAGGCCCCCAGGTGCCAGCGCGGCAGCCCGGAGACGGCAAGCTTGACATCCTGGAGGATGCGCCGGGCAGCTACGTGAAAGTTAAGGCAGCAGAGGCCGGTCGTTGCTAAACTGGAGCGGTGATAAAACGCTGATAAAAACAGGATTATCCATGGCGCAGCCGCTCCCCATTTCCCGCATTATGTACAGCGGGCTTTTACTGCAATGTAGTCCTCAAACCAGTATTGCCGACGCAGCGGCGCGAATGTCGGAAAACTCCGTGAGCTCGATCCTGATCGCAGACCAGGATCAGGTGATCGGCATCTGGACAGAGCATGATGCCCTGGCACTGGATTTCACTGACCCCGACCGGTTCAACCAGCCGGTCAGCACGGTGATGAGCTCTCCGGTTCTGACCTTACCCAGCACCATGGACGCCGGCCAGGCAGCCATCAGATTGAGAGACAGCGGCAAGCGACACTTCCTGGTCGTCGATGAAAATGAAGCACCCGTTGGCATCTTGTCCCAGACCGACCTGGCGCTCAACCAGGGGCTGGAACCCTACCTGAGACTCCGGGAAGTCCGGGCTGTGGTTGCCCGGCCACCCTTGTTGGCCAATGGTACCCAATCACTCGCTGAAGTAGCCAGCCAGATGCACCGTCACCACGCAGATGCGGTGGTGGTGACCTGTGGCGACGGTGAACTGGGCATCCTGACCGAAAGGGATATGGTGCGTTTTATCGCCCGCCACACCAGCAACACTCCGGTACATGAGCTGGCAACACGCCCCCTGCTCACCGTCAACGAAGACGACCCATTGATCCACGCCCGCGATTTGCTGATCGATCACCGGATACGGCATCTGGCGGTGGTCAACCTTAGTGGTGACGTGACTGGTCTGATCGGCTACCAGGATATGCTCGCCGGCGCCGAACAGATGTACCTGGATGACCTGCGGGAAGCGCTTGAACAGCGGGACCAGGCGCTGGCAAAATCCCGCCGTACTCTGCAGCTGGCCGAGAGGGTTATCGAATCCTCGTTCGAAGGCATTATGGTGACCGACAAGGATGTAAGGATTGAGTTCGTGAACCCGGCCTTTACCCAACTGACCGGATACAGTCCGGACGAGGTAATCGGGCGCACACCAGAGGTGCTATCCTCCGGCCGGCACGATGCCGAGTTCTACAAGCGCATGTGGCAGTCCCTGACAACCCATGGCTACTGGCGCGGTGAGATCTGGAACCGCCGCAAAACCGGTGAGCTTTACCTGGAGCTGTTGACCATCACCGCCATTACCGATGACCACGGGCAGACCACGCACTACGCCGGATTGTTTACCGACATCACCCAGAACCGCAAGAACGAAGAACAGATCCGCCAGCTCGCCTACTACGATGCGCTCACTGGCGTTCCCAACCGGCGGCTTCTGGAAGATCGTCTGGACCACGCCATACGTCACGCCCACCGCAAAGACATGCTGCTGGCGGTGATGTTTATTGATCTGGACCGCTTCAAGGAAGTGAACGACACCCTTGGACATGCAGTCGGCGACGAGCTATTGCTGCAATTTACCGCCCGGGTACGCAATTACCTGCGTGAAGACGACACCCTGGCGCGGCTCGGCGGCGATGAGTTCATTGTACTGCTGCCGGAGCTCGACAAGCTTTCCGACGTTGTCCAGGTGGCGGAGCGGCTGATCGAGCTGAACCGGAAACCTTACATCATCAATAACGAAAGCATCCAGATCGGCTCCAGCATCGGCATCAGCCTGTATCCGGAGGACGGCACTACCGTTCAGGAGCTTCTGAACGGTGCCGATATCGCCATGTATCGTTCCAAGCGCGACGGCCGGAACCAGTATCACCTGTTCAATCCGGACGTCGCTCAGTCAGCCTGATACCGTAGCTCAGTGTTCACTATCCTTCAGGCAACCTCAGCAGAGACCTGGAACTGCCCGGTCAGTCTCTGCAACTTCGCCGCCGCAACCTGGGTTCGTTCCGAGCTGGCAGAGAGCTGTTCCACAACGCCCCGCATTGCTGCCGCGCTTTCCGAAACGCCTTGGGTCTGATGACTTTGCTCGCGATTCGTTTGCTCGATACTGGCAATGGCCCGAAACAGCTTGCCAACCATGTGGTGCAGGTCTGAGCTGTCATCGGCTGCGGCTTCCGCCTTGGCCAACCGGTCTTCCATTTCAGAAATACCTTCTTCCATAACGGTGACGGCCCGCTGAGTCTCATCCTGCACCCCTTGCAGCCGCTGGCCAATCTCTTCCGTTGCCCTTGCTGTGCGGCTGGCAAGCTGGCGCACCTCATCCGCAACAACCGCAAACCCGCGGCCCGATTCGCCCGCACGGGCGGCTTCAATCGCAGCGTTCAAGGCAAGCAAGTTGGTCTGGGCTGCAATATCATTGATCACCAGCGCGGTTTTGCTGATTTCTTCAGTCCGATCATTGGCGGCCCGGATACCCTCGGCTGACCGGGCAATCACGGTCCGGATACTTCTGGCCTCCTCACTGACCCGGGCAAACTGCGCCTGGGCGCGACTAACCACTGCGTCCATACCTTCACGCATTTCCTCGGCGGTCGTTGAAGCATTATTTATCTCTTGCTCCTGAACTCCGGCACCACGCACCATGTCTTCGATATGAGCCAGCACAGACTGAACCCGCTCATAGGCACTGCGATTATGGCTCACCATCTGTTCACTAGCCTGCCGGGAGTCTGCCGCCAGCGTCAACACTTGCCCCACCATGCCATCCAGGCTGTCAATAAAGCTGTTGGTCCAGCGAGCCAGGTCTCCACTCTCGTCCCGGCGTGTCTGGCCCAGGTCAATCCTCTGCCGCAGGTTGCCACCGCCTTCGGCAATGTCCCGGATGATATCCCCCATGGCCGACAACTGCTCCGACACCGGTTTGACGGAAGTGGACCGGAAGACCATCACCATGGCGAAAATGGCCAGGGCATTGATCCCGCTTTCGAGCCATACCGACACCCCCAACATGGACAGCGCAAGATTCACCAGCCACAACGCCGTCGCCAGCAAGCCCAAACGACTGGATAACCGCCAACTGATAGAACGCCGGCGGTACACTTCTTCCAGATCACCTTCACACATCATGCCCCAGGTATCGGGCGAGCCTGGCATCTGGAAGGTGATGCCTTTGCCGATGACCGGGATGTGTCGATAGTCGGAATAGCCCGGGTATAGCACGTACAGGTTCTCACCATTGGCAATCGTCTCCCTGACACCCGGGTGCAAGTGGCCAGTTGCCGGATCGGTAAAACGGATCTCGAACTCCGTGTGCTCCCGGATACGCACCACACCGAAGCCGGTTTCTATGCCGTCCTTCAGATTGTCGCCATGACTGAAGGTGGCATCCTCAAAGCGGGACCGGGACAGCGCAGTTCCCGGAGAGATAGAACCATCGAAGCGACTGTCAATCATGAACAGGTAGTTGTCGCCGGATTCCTCGAAGACATGCCCAGCCTCTCGCTGAATCAGGTCACTCATCACATCGTTGGGAATTCGTGCACACACGGCCGCACGCTGGCCTCCAGCCAGTTCTATGGGCTGATAGAACATCAGCGTTACCGCATCGTGAAATCGACTGGTGGTCTTGCCCAACGCCGCGGTTATGGGGTCTCGGTAGGGTCCATGCAGGAATCGCTCACCAACTCCCCTCCGGACTGCCGCCGGCGCCAGGTCACGCTTGCCTTTGCGGGCGGGCACACTGGACGCCAATACCAGGCCATCCTCGGTCACCACAAACAATTCGGATATCTCCCTTAACCTGGTGGAAGCCAGGTCAAGGACGTCCCTCAAAGCCGCAGGCTCTCTGTCATACATTCGACCGGCCACGGATTCCAGAAACGACCATTTGTGTTCAGCCCATCCAATCAGGGCATCGCGCCTGGTTCTGGCCAGGTTCTCGAAAATCTGCTCATTGGTCTCGTACATGTTTCGATTCAGGAAACTGGACCAGCGCATGGCCAGCTTTCCGGAACGCCCCCAGACAGGCAGCCAGGACCGCTCACTGGCAGACAAGTGCATGGTGTAGCTTTTCAAAGTCATTTCAGGATTCTCCAGACCGTACATCGGAGCAGAACAGAGTTATTCGCTCCCTCGGAACCCTGAGACATCAGCAAAGATCGGGCCTGCCCGCGCCCGACAGCCCAAACGTGAGCTAATTCACACCAATCGCCCTGGAACCTACAGATTGCAGCGCATCAGATTGGTGCGCGCAAAGAATGTGACGCCAAATTATGCACTAATTCCGTGCAATCTGATTTATATCAAGACCCTACAAATTGTTACGCCAAATTCCACTTTAGTCCCATTGTTGAGCTACCAACGAGGGCAGACACTAATCCCGCTTTAACCCAACAACAAAAATAACCCGCATTCGGGGTCCAAACCGTTGGAGGCCAACCACAATGACTTTCAGAAACTTCCTGCTCACGGCATGCCTACTGCTGCTGGGCAGCTCGGTCGTTTATGCAGAAACACTCAAGATAGGACTCAACTACCCCCAGACTGGCCGGTACAAAGACCAGGGCCTGCAGCAACGGCTGGGCGCATACCTGGCGGTTGATGAGATAAACCGAGCCGGTGGTGTCCTGGGGCAGCCCCTGGAGCTGGTTATCCGCAACTCCCGGGGGGAACCTGATCAGGGTGCACAAAACACCGCCGAACTGATCGACCGTGAGGGTGCACAGATGGTCTTTGGCGGGGTATCCAGTGCCGTTGCCATCTCCTCAGGAAAGGCAGCCAGGGATCGCAATCGACTCTATTTCGGCACCCTTACCTATTCCAATGCCACCACCGGCAGTGAAGGCCACAGCCATATGTTCCGGGAACCCTACAATGCCTGGATGACCGCCAAGGCGTTGAGCCAATACCTCAATCGCCACCATGCGGACCAGAACTACTTCTACATTACTGCCGATTACACCTGGGGCTGGTCAGTTGAAGAATCTGTGCGCAAGTTTTCCAACACCGAAGACACAGAACAGCATAAAGGCGTGAAAACCCCCTTCCCCCGGGCCCTGATCACGGATTTCCGTACCGCCCTGGAGCAAGCCGCCGAGAGTGACGCCGAGGTACTGATGCTGGTGCTGTTTGGCGACGACATGGTGCGAGCCCTTAACACCGCCTATGAAATGGGCCTGACCAAACGAATGCAGGTTGTGGTGCCAAACCTCACCCTGGGTATGGCCCGCCAGGTCGGGCCGACCATCATGGAAGGCGTGGTGGGCGCCGCCCCCTGGGTATGGACCCTACCCTATGAACACAACTATCAACGCGGAAAAGACTTTGTTGAAGCCTTCTCCAGCCGCTATGAAATGCGCCCCTCCTCGTCTGCCGCATCAGCGTACAGCATTGTTTATCAGTACAAAGCGGCCGTCGAACGCGCCGGCACCACCAATACCCAAGCGGTCATCCGCCAGCTTGAGGGGCATCGCTATAGCTTCCTGAAAGATGAGCAGTATTGGCGGGCGTTTGATCACCAGAACGTGCAGACCGTCTACGTGGTGAAGGTAAAGCCTCGGGAGAAAATCATGGCAGATCAGTTCAGCTCGGATTACTTCGAAATTATCGACTCCATGCCAGGCGACGAAGCCGCCCAGACCAAGGAAGAGTGGGAAACTCGCCGCCGCGAAGCCGGCAAACCGCTTTCACTCTGACCCGAACCGCCCCGGGGCACCCTGCCCTCGGGGCCTCTATTCAGTGACGCCGTCGCTTTACCCCCTGCGCTCATTCTCTGATAATCAACGTTCACTCAATGGATGGTCAGGGGCAAGCACGCGTGTTAACAGGGCAAAGCAGTCAACGAATGGAAGCAAACGGACCGTCAGGCGTTCCTGACCAGTGTGATCTGCTGGTTATTGGCGGTGGTGTTAACGGAACCGGAATTGCCATGGACGCTGCCGGGCGTGGCCTGAGCGTCATTCTATGCGAGATGAACGATCTGGCATCCGCCACCTCATCAAGCAGCAGCAAGCTGATCCACGGCGGGCTTCGGTACCTGGAGCATTATGAATTCCGGCTGGTCCGAGAGGCTCTGGCCGAGCGGGAGGCGCTGTTACGCAATGCGCCCCACATCATGTGGCCCATGCGCTTTCGTCTGCCTCACCAGCCCCACCTGCGCCCGGCCTGGATGATTCGCACCGGGCTGTTTCTGTACGACCACCTGGCAAAGCGGGAAATGCTGCCTGGCTCAAGGGCCATCAGCTTTGACCAGAACTCTCCCCTGAAACCCGACATTACCAAAGGCTTCGAGTACTCAGATGGCTGGGTGGATGATGCCCGGCTGGTGGTGCTTTCCGCCCGCAAGGCGCAGCAGAAAGGCGCCACCATACTGACACAAACTCGCTGCATTCAGGCAAGCCGCCAGGGGCCACGCTGGAAAGCGGTACTGGAAGATACCCGAAGAGATCGCCAACACACCGTTCACGCCAAGGTGATCATCAACGCCACAGGCCCCTGGGTCAGCCAGCTGTTTGGCGATAGCTTCGGCATGCAGGCCCCGAAACAGATACGGATGGTCAAAGGCAGCCACATTGTGGTGCCCCGCCTGAACGCCGACACCGAGGCCTACATCCTGCAGAATCAGGACGAGCGCATCGTCTTCGTCATCCCTTACGAAGAACACTTCTCCCTCATTGGCACCACCGATGTGGATTACGAAGGCAACCCGTCCGAGGCCCGGATATCACCGGAAGAAACCGATTACCTGCTGACCATCGTCAACCAGTATTTCCGCCGCCAGCTTTCGGCGGAAGATGTGGTGTGGAGCTACTCTGGTGTCCGGCCACTGATGGATGATGAACAGGGAACCGCCCAGACCGCCTCCAGGGACTACTCCTTTGAGGTAGACGAAGAGGACGGCCAGCCGCCCCTGATCTCCGTGTTCGGCGGCAAGATAACCACTTTCCGGAAGCTGGCCGAGGCGGTGACCGACAAAGTATGCGAGTACTTCCCAGGCGCCGGTAAATCCTGGACCAGGCAAGCCATTCTGCCGGGCGGAGACTTTGGTAACCAGCAACAACTGGCGGCGGAGCTTGAGATTAACTACCCGTGGCTGGGCACCGACAGTATCCGAAGGTTCGTGCGCTGTTACGGTACCGACAGCCATCAGATCCTGGCCGGCTGTAAATCGAGGGATGACCTTGGGCACTGGTATACCGACACCCTCAGCCAACGGGAAGTCGATTACCTGGTGACACGGGAATGGGCGGTTACCCCGGAAGACGTCCTTTGGCGAAGAACCAAACAGGGGCTCTACATCAACCAGGCGGAACTCCAGAAGCTAAAAAACTACCTGCAGTCCCAATCCTGCCCGGAAATGCTAGAGTGTTCTTCCTGACCACCGTGATTAACGAATACGTTTAACCCTGGCTCGGCCAGAGGACAATAATAAGATGCCTGAGAAACAGTTCATGCCAACTACACCGGCGCCAGCAAACCTGACCTTTATTGCCGCTAAAACCAGCGTCCCTTTGCCGCCGGCGGGCTTATTACACCGGGAAAAATTCAACGATCTGCTGCAACCCCGGGAGCCGGTTTCCCTGTTGCTGGTTCATGCTCCGGCAGGCTATGGCAAAACCACCACCCTGGCCGAACGCCTGGACGAGCTGGGGGCAAAGGCCGCATGGTACCGCCTGGAAAATACCGACAACGACCCCGTCCGGTTTGCCGGGTACCTGGCCCATGCCCTTGGCCAGATTGTCGATACGCCGGAAATGCCTGCGTTCGATCCAACAGGGCACCAACAGGATCGCAGTCTCGAATCGTTTCTCACAGCACTTCTTGCCGGGATGCCACCCTCTGAAGATCCCAGTTACCTGGTTCTTGATGACTACCAGGTCATCAGCAACCCGGAGATTCATCAAGGAATCAGGTTCCTGCTGCGGCATCTGCCGTCCTACCTAACTCTTGTTGTCATCTCCCGCACGCTCCCGCCCCTCGGAGTTGCCCAACTAAGAATGAAGGGCCAGATGATTGAGATGACCAGCCGGGATCTCGCCTTTGATGCCGATGAGGCGCAAAGCTACTTCGAGCAACGGCTGCCATTTGAGGTTTCCCGGGAAAACATCGAGCGGGCGGTTCGACGGGTAGAAGGCTGGGTTTCGGCACTGCAACTGTTGTCTGCCTCCGCCCGCACCAGCATCGAGTTCAGCCATTTTGTCGACCAGCTCGACCAAGGTAACCAGCACATTTTTGACTACTTTGACGAACTGGTCGGGCAGGACCTGAGCGAACAACAACGCTCCTTCCTCTTGCGTACCAGCATCCTTGACCGTTTCAACGCGGGCATGGTCATGCGGGTGATGAACGATTCCGATGGCCAGGCACTGCTCGGCAGCCTCCTGGCCATGGGGTTGTTTATCACGCCGGTTGATAACAGCGCGCTCTGGTTTCGTTACCATCAGCTGTTCTCTGTCTACCTCAGGCACTTGCTTGCCAGTACCACCCACGAAAACCAGAAAGCACTGCACCAGCGCGCCACCGATGCCTGGCTGGAGCTGGACCACGCAGAGGAAGCCGCCCGGCATGCAGTCGCCGCAGAAGACCCGGAGCGCATTACCCGGGTTCTGAATCAGCATGGCCGCAAGTTCTTTACCGAAGGCCAGTTCACGCTGCTGCAACGATGCCTGGACGCCCTGCCCCAAAAAATTATCGCAGAAGATCCAACACTGACTTTGCTTCGGGCCTGGGTAGCCCAGGGACAATACAAGTTCGACGAGGTGGAAAACTGGCTATCCGCCGCTGAGACCCAACTGAAAGCCGTGATGAGCGAGGAGTCCCAGCGGGCGGTTCATGGCGAATTCAGCGCCATCAGAGCCCAGGTGGCGATGAACTATGGCGACAGCGACCGCGCCCTGGCATTGGCACGAGAGGCGATAGCGCAAGAAGCCGCCTACCTGCCCACCTCACGGGTTGCAGCTGCTTCGGTTCTGGGTGAAGCCCTGTTTGTCCGGGGCGAGCTGCAGGAAGCCTTGACCCGGATGCAAGAAACCGAACATATGGCCCGGGCCCATCAGGCGCACCAGAATGTGATCTGGGCCCTGTGCCAGCAAAGCGAGATCAGCGTGGCCATGGGGCTTTTGCAAAAGGCCTACAACATTCAGGAGCGGGCATTTCAATATGCCGAAGAAAACCAGCTGAACCACCTACCCATTCTCGAGTTCCTGTTCCGGATCCGCAGTCAGGTGATGTGGGAATGGCATCACCTGGAGAGCGCAGAACGTTGCGCACTCCAGGGCATAGAGATTCTGGAAGCCCAGGGCGAACGCTGGTATGTCCAGAGCTACACCACCCTGGCGAAGGTTGCACAGGCCCGCGGCCGCCAGAGCCTGTGTGCAGACTACATAGCCAAGGTCCAGAAGATGCTCGCCGCTGGCGACTACCACCTGGATTGGGTTGCCAACGCCCATGCCACCATGCTCACGTACTGGGACGCCGTGCGGGACCAGGATGCCATTCAGCGTTGGCTGACCATTGCACCACCGTGTAAACCGGAGGCAGCGACCAACCATTTCTATCAGTGCAACGGTCGAAACCGGGCCCGTGCCCTGATGAGTCTGGGCCAATATCAGGAGGCCCGGCCAATCCTGGAGGCACTGACCAGCGTTGCCGGCCAGATTGGCCTGAAAACCGACCTGAACAGGAACCATATTGCGCAGGCCTATCTGTTCTGGCAGATCGAAAATCGCGAAAAGGCTCTGGAACACATGCGCCTGGCCCTGGAACTGGCCAGCACCACCGGCGCAGTGGGAAGTTTTCTGCGCCTGGGCAAGGTTCTGATCGTCATTCTCAAAGCGCTGATCAATGACGGCCTGATTGAGGGCATGGAACAACAGCGGGCCGAACGCCTGATTCAGCTTGCCCAGCAGCAGCGGGATTTCAGCCGGGCAATCCGGATATCCCTGGACGAAGCCATCATCCAGGACATCATCGACCGGCCGGATGTGCCGGAACTGATTCGCACCTCACCCCTGACCCGACGAGAGTGGCAGATACTGAGCCTGATTCATGCCGGCCTGTCCAACGACCAGATTGCCGAGCATCTTAAAGTGGCTTCCACCACGGTGAAAACCCACATCCGCAGCCTGTACCAGAAGCAGAACATCAGCCACCGCTCCGAAGCGATTGAACTGGCCAAGGACCTGCTGAGCAAAATCCAGGGGGAGTGAGCCGGTCTCGGCTCCTCCACCCTTCACGCCCACTACTACCCCATACGCCCCGCTACGCCCCCCTCCTCCCCCCGGCTACGCCGACAAAAACACGGGCAGGAGGATGAACCACCCAAGGCAACATCGCACCATGGCAGGTGTATTGATCGGTGGGGATTCGCCTCCATCGCACAACAAGAACTTTTCACCACCAGGGTGTAAGTGAGGCAAGATGAGCAGAAATCCGGACTGGTGGCGTGGCGCCGTTATCTATCAAGTGTATCCACGCAGTTTCTATGACTCCAACGGCGACGGTGTAGGCGACCTGCCCGGGGTGACCGCCAAGCTGGACTACATCGCCAGCCTGAATGTGGACGCCATCTGGCTGTCCCCGTTTTTCACCTCGCCGATGAAAGACTTTGGATACGACGTCTCTGATTACCGCAATGTCGACCCGATATTCGGAACCCTGAAAGATTTCGATGAACTGATCGCCGAAGCCCACAAGCGGGGCCTGAAGATCATGATCGACCAGGTGCTGAGCCACTCTTCCGACCAACACCCCTGGTTTGTGGGAAGTCGCCAGTCTCGTGACAATCCAAAAGCCGACTGGTATGTGTGGGCCGACCCCAAGCCAGACGGCTCTCCGCCCAACAACTGGCTGTCAGTGTTTGGCGGTTCCTCCTGGGCCTGGGACAGTCGACGCAAGCAGTACTACCTGCACAACTTCCTGGCCAGTCAGCCAGACCTGAACTTCCACAACCCGGAGGTTCAGGAACAGGTGCTGTCCGATGTAAAATTCTGGCTGGACCGGGGAGTTGACGGGTTCCGCCTGGACGCCATCAACTTCTGCTTCCATGACCGCAAGCTGCGGGACAACCCGCCAAGCAAGGCATTGCAGGAAGGCTCCATCGGTGTTCGCAAGGAAAACCCCTACGCCTACCAGCATCACAAACATGACAAGACCCAGCCGGAGAACCTGACGTTCCTGCAACGGCTCCGCGAGCTGCTGGACCAGTATCCGGGCACCACGACCGTGGGCGAGATAGGCGATGATGATTCGTTACAGACCATGGCAGACTACACCAGTGGCGGTGACAAGCTGCACATGGCCTACTCGTTTGACCTGCTGACCGAGCAACATGGTGCCGATTTTTTCCGCAAGACCGTGGACACCATTGAACAGAAACTCACCGATGGCTGGCCGTGCTGGGCTATTGGCAACCACGATGTGGCACGGGTGGCCACGCGCTGGCAGGCCCGCTCGGAACAACAACTTAAAGCCTACATGGCCATGCTGCTGACACTGCGGGGCAGCGTGTGCATCTACCAGGGTGAAGAGCTTGGTCTGACCGAAGCCGAGCTCCAGTACGAAGACCTGGTGGACCCCTACGGCATCAACTTCTGGCCAGAGTACAAAGGCCGGGACGGCTGCAGGACGCCCATGGTCTGGCACCACGAAGAAACCCACGGCGGCTTTTCCAGCACCAGCCCCTGGCTGCCCGTGTATGATGATCATTACAACGCCGCCGTTGCCCTGCAGCACGCCGAAGAGAATTCCGTGCTCACCGCCTACCGGAGTTTTCTGGGCTGGCGCCGGGAGCAGGCTGTCCTGCTGGAAGGAGACATCGAATTCCTCAAGAGCCCGAAAGACACACTGGTGTTCGTCAGAAGTCTTGGCGAGGAACGCTTGATCATCGCTCTGAACCTGAGCGAGACCGGAAATACCGTGACCCTGCCGACGCAAGGCTCTCCCATTTCCGGAGCCCCCGATTTCATCGGCGGGCAATGGCGCGGCAAACAACTGAAACTGGGGCCCTGGGGTATTGAAATCGCCAGGCTCTGACGGGTGACCATCGAACAAGAAGATAAACGCTATGGCCAGTGTAACCCTGAGAAATATCTGTAAAAGCTATGACGACGCCCAGGTAACCAAGAACGTTAATCTGGACATCGATGACGGCGAGTTTGTGGTGTTCGTCGGCCCCTCCGGCTGCGGCAAGTCGACACTGCTGCGGATGATTGCCGGGCTGGAGGACATCACCTCCGGCGACCTGTACATCGGCAATGACCGGGTGAATGACCTGCCCCCCAAGGAACGGGAAGTGGGCATGGTCTTCCAGTCCTATGCGCTCTACCCCCACATGGATGTGGCCGAAAACATGGCCTTCGGCCTGAAGCTCGCAAAAACCCACAAGGACGAAATAAACCGGAGGGTTCAGGACGCCGCCACCTTGTTGCAGTTGGACAAGCTGCTTGAGCGCAAACCCAAAGACCTGTCTGGCGGACAACGCCAGCGGGTCGCCATCGGCCGCACCATCGTTCGGGAGCCGGCAGTGTTCCTGTTTGACGAGCCGCTGTCCAATCTGGACGCTTCACTGCGGGTACAGATGCGTATCGAGATCTCCAGACTCCACAAGCGCCTCGATGCAACCATGATCTATGTCACCCACGATCAGGTGGAAGCGATGACCATGGCTGACAAGATAGTGGCGCTGGATAACGGCTGCATTGCCCAGGTGGGCAAGCCCATGGAACTCTACCACTATCCGGCCACCCGCTTTGTAGCAGGCTTTATCGGCTCACCGAAGATGAACTTCATTGACTGCCAGGTGGCTTCTGCCAGTAACCAGTCGGTCACCGTGAGCCTGCCGGGTGACCATCAGCTGGAATTGCCGGTGAATGGTCATAACCTGCTTGAGGGCGAAAACGTCACTCTGGGTATACGCCCGGAACACCTGACCGAAGACCAGGAGGCCGACATGTACCTGCAAGGTGAGGTTCACGTTGTTGAGCGTCTGGGTTATCAGACCCTGGTGCACCTGGACGTTAACAACGTGGAGGGCGTGCTGACCATGCGCACCGATGGCGGTAACCCCGTTCAGGAAGGCGCACCCATGACATTGGGGCTGAATGCCAACAAGTGCCATCTGTTCCGGGAAGACGGCGCCGCCTGCCCCCGCCTCTACCGGGAACCGTGCATCGACTTCTAGGGCCCTGCCCCCGCTGATTTGATCTGCAGCACACTCTCCTTGGCCGGTATTCGTTACCGGCTTTTTTGTGACCCCTACCTTGACCTCACTGGTGACAGCCGGCCGCACGCCCATGTGGGAGGCCCATTCCAAAACACGCTGTGAATACATCCCTGTACGCTCGGCTCCGCCATCCCTGGCTCCGCACGGTTTTGGAATGGGCCTCCCACACGGGCGCGCTACATCAGGCGATAGGCAACCGGAACCAAGGGGCTGTGCACCACCCTGTTGAATCCACAAAAAAAGCCCGGTCAGCAGGGGGGGATAACTCTGACCGGGTCGCGAAAGATAACGCGGGAAGACGCAGGTCGCGTAAGGAAGCCGTGCGGGATCTTCCGCTACGGCCTGGGAGAGCGGGCCCTTGCGGGCCCTGAGAGCAACAACAAAGCTAGCCTTTGACACCACCGGCGGTCAGCCCGCCAACAATCCACTTCTGGCAATACAGGAAAATCACGGTGATCGGCAGACCAGACAACACCGCCGCCGCGGCAAAGTCGCCCCACAGGTAGTTCTGCTCGTACAGGTACTGCTGAGCACCCACCGCCAGGGTCAGCTTGTTGGTATCCACCAGCAGCACCGAGGCCATCGGGTATTCCATGATGGTCATGATGAACGCCAGGATGAACACCACCACCAGAATGGGCACCGACAACGGCAGCAGGATGTAGCGGAATGCCTGCCAGGTGGTGGCACCGTCAACGATGGCAGCTTCCTCCAGTGACCGATCGATGGAATCGAAGTAGCCTTTAATGGTCCAGATGTGCAGCGCCATGCCGCCCAGAGAGGCCACGATGACGGCACCATGGGTATTCAAACCCAGCCAGCTGACATGATTGCCGATCTGGTCGAACAGCGCATACAGCGCCACCAGGGACAGCACCGGCGGGAACATCTGAAAGATCAGCATGGATTTGAGCACTGCGCCTTTGCCCGCAAACCGCATGCGGGCGAAGGCATAGGCACTGGTGGTGGACAATGCCAGAATCAGAATGGACGAAACCACCGCCACCTTGATTGAATTCCAGAGCCAGAGCAGCACAGGAAACGGCGGCTGGGTAGTAATGCCGGCGTCGTCTGTGTAGGGAATACCCAGCGCCAGATACCAGTGTTCCAGCGAGGGATTCTCCGGCAACAGGCTACCGGAGGCAAAGTTACCGCTGCGGAAGGAGATGGAAATCACCATCAGCAGCGGGAACAGAATCACCGCGATAAATGCCAGCATGCCCAGATGGGATGCCAACACACGGTATTTCGTGGAGCGCGGTTGAACCATCGCCATGGGAAGCTCCTTATACCTTGACCTTGGACAGTTTCAGGTTGATCAGCGACAACGCGCCAACCACCAGGAAGATCGCTGTGGCGATGGCAGCCGCCAGCCCGAAATTCTGCCCGGAATCCTGGAATGCAATGCGATAGGTGTAACTCACCAGCAAATCGGTTGTGCCAGCGGGCGTGCTGGCTCCGATAATATCCGGTGCGCCACCGGTCAACAGGGCAATCAGAACAAAGTTGTTGAAGTTGAATGCAAAACTGGCAATCAGCAACGGCGTGAGCGGTTTGATGATCAGCGGCAGAGTGATGTTGAACAGATTGCTGATGGGCCCGGCTCCGTCCATTGCCGAGGCCTCATAGAGGTCCCGGGGGATGGCCTGCAACAGCCCCATGCACAACAGCATCATGTAGGGATAACCCAGCCAGGTGTTGACGATAAGAATCATCGAACGGGCCAGGGCCGGATCACTGAACCAGTCCGGGCGGACGCCAAACAACCCCTCCAGAACCAGGTTGATCTCCCCGAAGTTCTGGTTGAACAGACCTTTGAATACCAGAATCGAGATGAAGGCGGGCACCGCATAAGGCAATATCAGCATGGTGCGGTAAAAACCCTTGCCTCGAATCTGATCCCACTGCAGCAGATTGGCCAGCACCAGCCCGAGGGCCAGGGTAAACACAACCGTTGCCAGGGCAAACGACAACGTCCAGACAAAGATCTGCAAAAAGGGCCCGCGAATACTCGGGTCGCTCACCACTTTCATGTAGTTATCCCAGCCAATATTGACTGTCCAGCCCGGGGAAATGGCATTGCCATCGGCGTCACGATAGAACCCCGTCTCGTGGTCCGGAAAGTAGGTCACGCCGGTTTCGTTATTGGTCAGGGTTTCGTTGTCGTGCAGCGTAAACCGGCTGTGTATCGCCGCGAAGGAGCGCAGGCTCGCCAGGCTCAGCTCCCGGCCATCTTCGGTGACCAGCTTCAGCTTCGACAGGTCGCTCCGCAGCTGGATGATGTCACGGATAGCCAGAGGCTCGCCCTCCGGGAGGTCCGCGGATGGCAATACCGGGAAACGGGACTCTTCCGTTCCCAGTTCAATGGGGGGCGACACCAGGTCCTGATGGACGCCGTCCAGGTACAGGACATAGCCTTGATCCGTCTGAAACAGCTGGTAGTCATAGCGAACCGACTCGGATTGGTAGGTCCGGCCAAGCAGGTTTTCTTTCACCTGGTCAAAGCTCAGAAGATTGCTGGCGCTGTAATTGGTGAAACCGATGCCCACTGTGTACATCAGCGGGAAGATCACAAAGACGCCCATACCGGCGACCGCCGGAAATATGTAACGATGCGCATAGAGTTTCCGGCTGACAAACACTGCCACGGCAGAGGCGGTCAGCACCAGAAACAACATGGCGAACACAAATTCGCGCTGGGCGTACAACGCCAGGATCAGGTAGAGCGCCGCTATCAGCAATGCCGCCAACGTGCCCCACTTCAGGAATACTCGTGTCATGGAGTGTCTGCTATCAGTCGCGGAGGGAGACAGGGTTTCCGTTATCATTGTAGTCAGCCTGTAGGTTGCCGTCGCCTCGGGGCAACGGCTTCATCACTCAGGGTCCGGCATGACAGGCCGGGCAGGCGTCACCCTGCCACGGCGCAATCACAGGCGATCAGCGGGTAATGCGCTGGGCCGCCGAGTTGAGGGCGTCTTCCACGGACTGGCGTCCAGAGGTAATGTTCTGAAGTGCCGGCCCCATGGAAGACCAGAACGCACCCATGGCCGGTACGTTAGGCATGGGCTCACCCAAACGGGCGTTCTCGAAGGTGGCCTTGATGTTGTCATCGGAGGACAGTTCCTCCATGAATTCCCTGTTGGCCACAGCGCCCAGGGGCACATCGTCGTTCACCATCTTCAGGCCTCTAACCGACAGAGCGTAATTTTCCAGAAACTCAACGGCCAGGTCCTTATTGGGGCTTGCAGAATTCAGGGTGGCAGCCATTACACCAACCATGGGCTTGCCAGGTTTGCCGTCAATCGCCGGAATGGTGGCCACCCCAAAATTGATACCGCTCTTGCGAAGGTTGGCCCAGGCCCAGGGGCCATTGATCATCATCGCCGTCTCGCCTTTGTTAAACGAGGATTCCATGGCACTGTAATCCGCTCCACGGGGCATGACGCCCTCTTCAATCAGCATCGCCAGCGCCTTGGCACCTTTCATGGCGCCGTCGTTGTTAACGCCGGTATCCTTTACATTAACGCTACCGTCGCCATTCTCGCCAAAGATATAACCGCCAGCGGCGGCCAGCATCGGCCAGGTGAAATAGGTGTTGTTGTAGTCCCACAGTATCGCCCGCTTGCCATCCTCAGCCAGCTTCCTGTGGATTGCGGGAATCTCGTCAAAAGACTCCGGCGGCTCGGGAAGCAAATCCCGGTTGTAGATCAGGCCGATGGACTCAACTGCCATCGGATAGCCGTACATCTTGCCGTCCACGGTAACGGCTTCCCAGGTAAAGTCGTAGTTGGCATCAATGACTCTCCGGGAGGGCTGGATTTCAGAAATAATGCCGCTCTGCGCCCATTCTCCGAAACGGTCGTGGGCCCAGATGAAAATGTCCGGGCCGTTCCCGGTCGCCGCCGATTGCTGGAACTTATCGGTGGCGCTGTCCGGATGAGCCACCTCCACCGGAATGCCGGTCTCTTCAGTGAACCAGTCACCCACCTCCTGCAGGCCGTTGTAGCCTTTGTCACCGTTAATCCAGACCAGCAGTTTGCCTTCTTCAATACCAGCGAAAGCGGGTGATCCGGCGCCCAGGGTGGCGGCCATTACCGAAGCGGCGAGCGTGCTGCGAATAAAAGTTCGACGATTCATCAGGTCTTTCCTCTGTGTGTTCCTGCCTTTTTGTTCTTGTCCGGCCTGCCAAGAGGTCGCCTGGCCGGGCTTGCCGCAAAACCTTCTTTTGCGAGTATTCAAACTGTGTTGCAAATCCGGGGAATAAGCATCACCCCTTATATCATTCCCCGAGGCGTAGAACGGGGGAGTAGTAGGGAGTAGAAAATTCCTTCTACCCGTTACCCCATGACTCTGGTTTTATGTGCCCAACAACAACGACAATCCGACCTGGAGTCATTGCCATGGTTCACATTACTTTGCCGTTCAAACGCCGGCTTCTGCTGTCTGCCTTTCTCGGGCTTGCTGGTTGTGCCACCACTGTCGACGGGCCCACTCAGGCCATTTCCGGCCCTCCGGCGCTCAATGATAGCAACGTTTTCTGCGAGGCTTCCCGAACTGAGTTGGTAATTCCGGTTGGCGGGGCCTTTGCCGAGGGCAATCTGGTGAGGGACTTCTACACTGGCAACACCGCCCGCGTTCGCGATGGCCAGGTCACGATGACTCCGGACGATAACGCCGAGGGCCTGATATTGCTGGAGCCGGTAGACGAGACCGCACACGCCTTTACCTGGGCCGGCGCCACCGTCTACTTTGCGGTGACCGACAGGTTTGCCAACGGCCGCACCGATAACGACATCAACTACGGCCGGCAAAAAGACGGTAAAGATGAGATTGGCACCTTCCATGGCGGCGATTTCGCCGGCCTGACCCAGAAACTGGATTACCTGGCCGATATGGGCGTCGACGCCCTGTGGATTACCCCACCCTTCGAGCAGATGCACGGATGGGTTGGCGGCGGTGACCGTGGAGATTTCCGGCACTATGGCTACCATGGCTACTACGCCCTGGACTTCACGGTGCCAGATGCCAACTTTGGCACCCGGGAGGAATTCCGGGCCCTGGTGCGACAGGCCCATCAGCGGGGTATCCGGGTGGTCATGGATGTGGTGATGAACCACCCCGGCTACAGCTCCCTTCAGGATATGCAGACCTTTGACTTTGGTGCCCTGCACTCGGGTTTCGAAAAACACCTGCCGGAGCACTGGGGTGACTGGCGCCCGGAGTCCTGGGAAAACCATCATGCCTATCACGCCTTCATCGATTACGATCACGCGGACTGGCGTAACTGGTGGGGCAAAGACTGGGTGCGGGCCGGTATCGCCGATTACGACACGCCACCCAGTGCATCCGTCGACCCGGTACGTGGGTCCCTCGCCTTTCTGCCGGACTTCAAGACCGAATCGACCAAGCCCGTGGAGCTGCCAGTCTTCCTGCGAAATAAAGAGAGCAGCCGGGCGGAACACCTGGACAACGCCACTGTTCGCGAGTACCTGATTACCTGGCTCACGGATTGGGTAAGGGAGTTCGGTGTTGACGGTTTTCGGGTAGACACGGCCAAGCATGTAGAACCCGACGCCTGGCGTGAACTGAAAGCGCGGGCGCAGGAGGCCCTGGACGATTACCGCGAGAGACACCCGGACACTGCCCTGCCCTCCGAAGAATTCTGGATGGTTGCCGAAGTGTTTCCGCACTCGGTTCGCAAGACCGGCTACTTTGACGCCGGCTTTGATGCTGTCATCAACTTTGATCTGCAGGCAGAGGCCAAAGCAGGCGCCCGATGCCTGCAGGCCATGGAGCCAGTCTACCGCGAATACGCCGATAAGCTGCACGGCGATGACCCGTTCAACGTGCTGAGTTACATTTCCTCCCACGACACCAAACTGTTCGCCCAGATTGCCGGTGATGACAATACGCTGAAAAAACGCGCGGCCGCTGCCCTGTTGTTCACGCCAGGGGCAGTCCAGCTGTTCTACGGTGACGAGTCCGGCCGTGCCTTTGGCCCCACCGGCTCTGACCCTCATCAGGGCACCCGCTCTGCCATGAACTGGCAAGCCATAGAGGCCGGCGAGGTTTCCGACATCCTGAACCACTGGCGCACCCTGGGTCAGTTCCGCCAACGCCATCCTGCCATCGGCGCCGGGGCGCATACGCTGATCAGCCAGCAACCGTATGTGTTCTCACGAAAGCACGGGAATGACACGGTGGTCATCGCGTTCGGGAGCGGGAATTGATGCAAACAGCCGGGCCCGAATATCTCGAAAAAACGCCTCTGGTTGTCGGATTGATGCGCCTTCTGGAACATCGGGAGCTGCACTCCCCGGGGGCCCTGGCAGCCTGGATCACGCAGTGTCTGGACGATGGTCTTGAGGTGTTTGACCATGCCGATATCTACGGTGACGGTGAATGCGAACGCCTGTTTGGCCAGGCCCTGCGGGCAGCTCCCCACCTGAAGCACAAGGTAAAACTCATAAGCAAGGCCGGTATCGTGCTGAAACATCAGGACACAAGCCCCTGGCGGAGCAAGCACTACCGGGCGGAGGCAGGTTATATCAGCGCCGCCATTGACGCCTCGCTTCAACGCTTGCAGGTAGACCAGCTACACACCTTCCTGATCCACCGGCCCGACCCGTTGCTGGAAGCGCCAGCCCTGGCCAGGGAGCTTGAGCAAGCCGTCGAATCGGGCAAGGTCAGGCATATCGGTGTGTCCAACTTTTTGCCGGAGCAATGGCGATGGTTACAACAAAACACCCATCTGCCACTGGTCTGCAACCAGTCCGAACTGTCTCTTGGCCACCCGCAACCACTCTTCGATGGTGGCCTGGAAGCCATGCTGTCTGATGGACTACGCTGGCTTGCCTGGTCACCGCTGGCCGGCGGCAAGTTGCCGGAGCGCATTCCAGGGCAACTGCTTACCGACGCCCAACGGGAAACCGGGCTCTGTGAGACGGGGCTGGCCATCGCATGGATTCGGCAACTGCCCGGCGCGCCGATTCCGGTGATTGGCTCGCTTCGGTCAGATCGGCTTCAAGCCGCATCGCGGGGCGCGCAGGCTGATCTGCCCCGGGGGCTCTGGTATGCCTTGCTCGAAGCGGTGCAGGGGAACCCGGTACCCTGAGTCAGGCAGTCGAAAGCAATCCCCTGACACGTCCCCGAAGCGCCGGAATCACCTCCTTTTCAAACCAGGGGTTACGCCGCAGCCAAAGATTGTTTCGGGGACTGGGGTGCGGCATCGGTAGCTGCTGAGGCCAGTAATCGCGCCACTGCTCCACATTGGCGGTCACCTTTTTACTGCCGTCGGGCAGATGCCAGGCCTGGGCGTACTGGCCGATCAACAAGGTCAATTCGATATTGGGGAGGCGGGCCATAAGGGCCTCCCGCCAGGTCTCCGCGCATTCCGGGCGCGGAGGCAGATCACCGGATTTGCCGGTGCCCGGGTAGCAGAACCCCATCGGAAGAATGGCCAGCTCCTTCTCGTTATAGAAGGTACACCGGTCGATGCCCATCCAGCCCCGGAGCCGATCACCGCTGGGATCATTGAAAGGCAGGCCCGTTTGGTGAACCTTGCGCCCGGGCGCCTGGCCGACCACCAGGATCCGAGCCGTTTCACTTAACTGCACCACAGGGCGCGGCCCCTCCGGCAGTACCTCGGCGCACAGCGTGCAGGCACGCACACGGGCAACCAGTTCGGAAAAGGAAAGATGGTCCAGATTGCCTGACATACTTTGGCTCTCCGTGTGCCTGCCCTTCGCCATTTCTGGCCGTCAAACCTCCGGATTCGCCAGGGCCTCGGCGGCGCCAAGCAGTCCGGTATAAGGCTCTGTCACGACATAAACGGGCGTGGATTCAAGAAGGGGTCGCATTCTGCCCTTGTCCTCGAACCCGTTCCGGAACGGGCTTTCCAGAAAGAACTCGAGGATACGCGGGAGAATGCCCCCGCACAGGTAAACACCGCCCAGACTGCCCAGCGTCAGCACACCATTGCCAGCCACCCGGCCCAGAATTTCACAGAAATGACGCAGGCTTTCCCGTGCCAGCACATCTTCGTTGGCCAGGGCCGCCGCGGTGATCTTCTCCGGGGAATCCAGGGGGGCAGGCACACTACGGATTTCCGCATGGGCCTGATAGAGATTCAGCAAACCCTGACCGCACAGAATGCGCTCCACAGACACCCGGCCGAACCGGGCACGGAGAATCCGCAACACACCCATTTCCAGGTCATCTGTCGGTGCGTAGTCCACGTGTCCGCCTTCCGTCATCAGGGGCACCCAGCCATTGTTGATGGGCACCAGCCCCGACACGCCCAAACCCGTTCCTGGCCCCATCACCAACCGGGGCCGGCGTGGATCCCCCGGGCCACCGCAGACGTGTACCAGATTGGCTTCCGGCACATGGGGCACGCCCAGGGCCATGGCGGTAAAGTCGTTAATGACCTTGAAGGCCGACCAGTCAAACTGCCGGCGAACCTCTTCGGTATCAAAGCGCCAGTGGTTGTTGGTCATTCGAACCTGGGTACCACGGACCGGCGATGCAACCGCCAGGCACGCCTGACCAACTTCCTTGACCCCGACGCGCTGGAGGTAATCCACCACGGCACAGTCCAGGTTGTCGTAGTCACGACAGGCAAGCACCTCGATTTCCCGGGGCCGCACGTCGCCCTGCGCCACCAGAGCAAAGCGCGCGTTGGTGCCTCCAATATCACCGACCAGTGAATACAGCTTGTCTGTCATGACTCGTGATTCCAGAAAAAGCTCGCCCCCTGTTCCGGATTGCTGGCCGACCGACGCAGCCAACCGAACAGCTCCCGGCCAAACCCGTGATGATAGCTGCTAATGTCCGCTTTTTCAGGCTCGCGGGCGGCAAGCGCCTGGTCAGTGAGTTCAATACTCAAGGTGCCTTTGACGGCATCCAGGCGGATGAGATCACCGTTGTGCACCCGCGCCAGCGGGCCGTCGTCCAGAGCCTCAGGGTACACATGAATCGCCGCCGGCACTTTACCGGAAGCCCCGGACATCCGCCCGTCGGTCACCAGGGCCACTTTGAAGCCGCGATCCTGGAGCACTCCGAGGTAAGGCGTCAGCTTGTGCAATTCCGGCATGCCATTGGCTTTCGGACCCTGGAAGCGAACCACAACCACACAGTCTTTATCCAGATCACCGGCCTCAAACGCAGCCTTCAGTTCGTTCTGCTCATTAAACACAACGGCGGGCGCCTCAATCACATGATGCTCCGGGGCAACCGCAGATACTTTGATCACCCCCCGACCAAGGTTACCGTCCAACACTTTCAGGCCACCGTCAGGGGCGAAGGGCTCATCCGCGCTGCTCAGCACATCCGGAGCCAGGCTTTTCTCAACGGCGGGCTTCCACACCAGGCGCTCATCTTCCATCTCAGGCATCTGAGTGTAGCGCTCCAGTCCCTGCCCCACGACGGTCTGCACATCGTTATGCAGATAGCCGCTCTCGAGCAGTTCCCTAATCAGGAACGGCGTGCCGCCGGCTTCATGGAAGGCGTTGATATCTTCCTGCCCGTTCGGATAGATGCGGGTCATGGACGGCACCACCGACGACAGCTCCGAGTAGTCGTTCCAGTCAATGATAATGCCGGCGGCGCGGGCAATCGCAATCCAGTGAATGGTGTGATTGGTGGAGCCACCGGTCACCAGCAAGGCCACCAGCGCGTTGACGATAGCCTTCTCATCCACCATGTCGGCCAGCCCCAGGTTACCGCCATGGGGCCTGGACAGCTTGATCACCTGTTCGGTGGCGGCCCGGGTCAGCGAATCCCTCAGCGGCGTGCCCGGGTTGACGAATGCCGAACCCGGCAGGTGCAGCCCCATCACCTCCACCAGTAACTGATTACTGTTGGCCGTGCCATAGAAGGTGCAGGTACCCGGGCTGTGGTAGGACTTGCTTTCCGCTTCGAGAAGCTCATCCCGGCCAATTTTACCCTCTGCATATAGCTGGCGGATGCGCTGCTTCTCTTTATTCGGCAGCCCGGACGGCATGGGGCCGGCGGGAACCAGAATGGTGGGCAGGTGACCGAAGCTCAGGGAGCCAATCAACAGCCCCGGCACGATCTTGTCACAGATTCCCAGTAACAGGGTGGCATCAAACATATTGTGGCTCAGTGCCACCGCCGTGCTCATGGCAATGGTGTCACGGGAAAACAGGCTCAGCTCCATGCCCGGCTGGCCCTGGGTAACGCCGTCGCACATGGCGGGCGTGCCACCGGCGAACTGGGCCACTGAGCCCATACCGCGAGCCGCCTCACGGATAACGTCCGGGAATGTCTGATAGGGCTGGTGGGCAGAAAGCATATCGTTATAGGCCGAAACGATCGCCACATTCGCCTTGTTCATAAACTTCAGGGTGTCTTTGTCCTGCTGACTGCAGGCCGCAAAGCCGTGAGCCAGATTGCCGCAGGACAAGGTGCTGCGATGCGGAGATTGCTCCTTCAATGTGGCCATTCGCGACAGATAGTCCTGCCGGGTAGGCCGACTGCGCTCAATGATCCGGTTCGTGACCTTGGTAATGATGGGGTGCATGGCAGACTCCGTGATTTCACTTATGTTTTGCTATATGACGTAAGTTTACTTACTTTTTTTCATCATTACAGCCAATCGACGTTCATTTATGAATTTTTTGTTGTTATATTTACTACATCAACCTGAAGACTGAACAAAAAACCGACAACAAGGAGTCTGGTCATGACTATCCGCATCGCCATCAACGGATTTGGGCGTATTGGCCGCAACATCCTGAGGGCCGTTTACGAAAATAACTACCGAAATCAACTACAGGTAGTCGCCATTAACGATCTTGGCGACGCCGAAACCAACGCTCACCTATTCAAATACGACAGTGTACATGGCCGATTTGCCGGCGTGGTCAGTCACGACGCAGAATCGCTGACCGTCAACGGCGATCGAATCGCCATTACCGCCATCCGCAACCCGGAAGACCTGCCCTGGAAAGACTACCACGTGGATGTGGTGTTCGAGTGTACCGGGCTGTTTACCAACCGGGACAAAGCCGCCGCACACCTCAACGCCGGCGCCCGGAAGGTGATTATCTCCGCCCCATCCGCAGACGCAGATGCCACCGTTGTCTATGGCGTCAATCATCAGGAACTGACTGCCAGGCACCAGATCATTTCCAACGCCTCCTGCACCACCAACTGCCTGGCACCGGTGGTCGCCGCCCTGCACGAGACCGTGGGCATTGAGAGTGGCCTGATGACCACCATCCACTCCTACACCAACGACCAGAAACTGAGTGACGTTTACCACTCTGACCTGTACCGGGCCCGGTCAGCCACCCAATCAATGATTCCCACAAAGACCGGCGCTGCCGCTGCCATCGGCAAAGTGATCCCGGACCTGGACGGAAAACTCGACGGCCTGGCCGTCCGGGTTCCAACCATCAACGTGTCGCTGGTGGATTTTGGATTTATTGCCAACCGTAACACCAGCGTAGCGGAGATCAACGCAGCCGTCCGCGACGCCGCGCAGCGCAGCCCGATACTCGGCTACAATACCGAAAAGCTGGTCAGCATCGACTTCAATCACAACGCCCTGTCCAGCGTGTTTGACGCAAATCATACCCGGGTTATCGGCCGTCATGTAAAAGTCATGGCCTGGTATGACAATGAATGGGGCTTTTCAAACCGCATGCTCGACAACGCCATCGAGCTTATGAAAGCCGCTCAGTAACACCCAATAAAGGATCCGCATCATGCTCAGGCGCACCAAAATAGTCGCCACACTCGGCCCCGCTACCGATACTCCGGAAGCCCTGGCCGCCATTATTGCAGCCGGGGTAGACGCCACCCGGCTTAACTTTTCTCATGGCAGTGCTGATGAGCATATTGCCCGGGCCCGACGGGTAAGAGAAACAGCTGCAGCCCAAGGGCGCTTTGTTGCCTTGCTGGCCGACTTGCAGGGCCCGAAACTGCGAATAGCAAGATTTGCCGAGAACAAAGTTATTCTGGTGGCGGGCCAGACCTTCGTTCTGGACGCCGCCATGGATAAAGAGGCCGGCACCAATGAGCGGGTCGGCATCGATTACGAGCAACTGATCGAGGATGTAGAACCGGGAGACATTCTGGTTCTGGATGATGGCCGCATCGAAATGGAAGTCCAGAGCGTGGATGGCCGCAGCATTACATCCCGGGTTCTGATTGGCGGCCCGCTTTCCAACAACAAGGGCCTGAACAAACGGGGAGGCGGCCTGTCGGCCGAAGCCCTCACCGACAAGGACAAACAGGATATCGTCACCGCGGCCCGCTTGGGCGCGGACTATGTGGCGGTTTCTTTTGTGCGCACGGCTGACGACATGCATGTTGCTCGCAAGTTGTTGCAAGAGGCCGGCTCGGATGCCGGGCTAGTGGCCAAGATCGAACGGGCCGAACTGGCCCATGACGAAGCGGCACTGGACGCCGTTATTCTGGCGTCCGACGCCGTCATGGTTGCCCGAGGTGATCTGGCGGTGGAAATCGGCGATGCCGAACTGGTTGGCGTTCAGAAACACATCATCTCCCGGGCGCGGGTATTGAACCGGGCGGTGATCACCGCCACCCAGATGATGGAATCAATGATCACCAACCCCATGCCAACCCGGGCAGAAGTGTCGGATGTGGCAAACGCCGTGATGGATTACACCGATGCAGTGATGCTGTCGGCGGAAACGGCCGTGGGCGACTACCCCACGGAGGCCGTTGAAGCCATGGTGCGCATCTGCCTTGGGGCGGAACGCCACCCTTCCATGCATCAGTCCAAGCACCGAATCCACGAAAGCATGGAGCGGGTTGATGAGGCCATCGCCCTCTCGGCCATGTATGCCGCCAACCACCTGGAGGGCGTTCGCGCTATCATCTGCATGACCGAAACTGGCGCCACTCCCAGACTGATGTCCCGCATAAAGTCCAGCCTGCCGATATTTGCTTTCTCGCGGCACCACTCCACACAACACCGGGTTGCCCTGTTCCGAGGAGTACAAACCGTACCCTTTGATTCCGCCAAGATTGCCAACGAGCAAACCAACGCCAATGCCGTTGCCGAACTCAAACGCAGGGGCGTGGTGAAGGAAGACGATCTGGTGGTGATTACCAAGGGCGATTACGTCAACGCCCAGGGAGGCACCAACACCATGAAGATTGTCCGCGTTGGAGCCGACATACGCTAACGCGGACCTGAGCAACGCGGCCTGATAGCAAAAAGCCCACTCCTGGAAGTGGGCTTTTTCATGCCTGAGGGCAAGCAACGTCACCTGAGCCGATCAAGACTGGCCCGCGCCACCTCGGTGATCACCTCCCACTCCCGGCGCTGGATCGCCTCCGCCGGCGTCAACCAGGAGCCACCCACGGCGGCCACATTAGGCAAGGCCAGGTAGTCCCGCGCGGTCTTCTGGTTAATCCCGCCAGTCGGGCAGAAGGTCACGTCCGGGAACGGGCCACGAAATGCCTTCAACGCCGGCATACCGCCTGACACTTCAGCCGGAAAGAACTTGAATTCACGGTAACCCAACGAGTAGCCCAACATGAGCTCAGAGACCGTGGCAACACCTGGCAATAATGGTGCCTCAGAGGTTAGCGCAAACTCCAGAATCGCCTCGGTAACACCCGGCGTAATCACGAACTGGGCACCGGCAGCCTCCACCTGCCGGTACTGGGCGATACTGGTTACTGTACCCGCACCAACCCATGCCTCGGGAATGGCTTTTCGAACCTGTTCAATAGCCCGCACCCCATGTTCGGTTCTAAGAGTAATTTCCAGCACCTTGATACCACCATCCACCAGCGCACGACACAAGGGAATGGCATCTTCCGGTTCATTGATGGCAATAACCGGCACCAGTGGCGAGGCACTGAGTACAGCCTGAATACGGTCTCTGTGATAATCGGAAAGTTGTGTCATCTACGTCTCCTGAATGCAGTTACTGACCGCATTGTTTCGTACTGTCTCGTCATCACGGACTCCAGAACACCTTCAGCCCGGGCTTGAGAAAGGCCCTGACCGGCATAGCCATAATGGCCTCGGGCCTTGCCATCGCTGCGGCCAGGGTATCCAGCTTGTCATTCCCCTTCAGGTGCAGGGCGGTATACCTGGCAGCAGCCAGCACCGGACGCGTCAAGGTAATGCGCTGCTGTGCCTGGGACGGCGGATTCATCGCCAGGACCAGATCCCCGGACTCCAGGTCCATAGCCTCTGGCAGCTCCGGTGCATCCGGAAACAGAGACGCGGTATGACCATCATTCCCCATACCCAGGATCAACACGTCCAGCGGCAGTTTCAGCCCGGCAAGTGCAGAGCGAACCCGTGGCAGGCCCTCCTCAGGCGTTGAACCAACCTGCTTCAGAGAGAGAAAGCTGGCATCAGCAGCCTTGTTCTGCAGCAGATTCTCACGCACCAGGGTGGTATTGCTGGCCGGATCTCCCTCGGGTACCCAACGCTCATCGGCCAGGAGCACATCCACCCGTGACCAATCCAGATCCACCTGCGAAAGCGCCCGAAAAAACGGCAACGGCGTGGATCCACCGGAAACCACCAGACTTGCCCTGTCAGCTCTCTCCAGACGCTGCATCAGAAAACGGGCGACATCAGCGGCGAGGGCTTCGGCCACCTCCTGCGGGTCTTCCCCCGACTCCAGAGTCACACCATCCGGCAGGGGAATATCAGGCATCTTCATACCAGCTCCTCCCGTCCCGGGTAATCATGGCAATGGATGCCACCGGCCCCCAAGTTCCTGCGGCATAGCGCTTTGGTGGTTCGCCGCTGTCATGCCAGTTTGCAATAACCTGATCCACCCAGCGCCAGGCGTACTCAACTTCATCACGACGCACAAACAGGTACTGATTCCCCTTCATTACTTCCCACAGCAAACGCTCGTAGGCATCGGGAATTCGGTCGGTTTCGAATGTCTCCGAGAACGTCAGCTCCAACGGCCCCTGGCGAAGGCGCATACCTTTATCCAGCCCCTGGTCCTTGGTGAGAATCTTCAGGGACATGCCTTCATCGGGCTGCAGGCGGATAATGAGTTTGTTATTGGCCAGATGCTTCTGGTCTGGATCAAAGATGTAATGAGGCGCCGGCTTGAAATGGATAATAATCTGGGACAACTTTTCCGGAAGCCGCTTGCCGGTACGGATATAGAAAGGCACGCCAGACCAGCGCCAGTTGTCGATCTCCGCTTTCAGGGCCACAAAGGTTTCTGTCTCGCTGCCCTTGTTCGCCCCCTCTTCTTCCAGGTACCCCGGTACCGGCTGACCGCCACTGGTGCCTGCGGTGTACTGGCCACGAACCACATGGCTGCCCATCAACTCCGGGGTAATCTGTTTGAGCGCCTTGAGCACCTTCACTTTCTCGTCGCGAATACTGTCCGCAGACAGATCTGCCGGCGGATCCATCGCAATCAGGCAGAGCAACTGCAGCAGGTGATTCTGGATCATGTCCCGAATCTGGCCGGCCTTGTCAAAATAGCCCCAACGCCCCTCGATACCCACGCTTTCCGCAACCGTAATTTCCACGTGAGAGATGTGGTTCTGATCCCACTGGGAAGCAAAGAGGTTGTTGGCAAAGCGCAGGGCAATCAGGTTCTGCACGGTTTCCTTGCCCAGATAATGATCAATCCGGAAGATCTGATTCTCGTTGTACACCTGCCCCAGCTCATCGTTGATCACCCTGGAGGTTTCCAGGTCGTGCCCAATAGGCTTTTCAACCACAACCCTCGTCCGCTCATTGCAGCAACGAGTTGCCTCCAGATTGCGAGCTATCACCCCATACATTGACGGCGGGGTTGCCATGTAAACGATTAGCTGGTTGTCCGGTTTGTCACGCCAGTCGCGCAACGCCTGAAAGCCCTCTGGGTCGTTGAAATCAAGACGCTGATATTCCACTCGCTGGAGAAAGTCCCTTGCGATATCCGGATCAAACTCATCGGGTTTCACGTGTTTTTTCAGTTTCTCCAGCAGCTGCTCTTTCACCTTTTCGGTATCAGCCTCTGTCCGGGCAATGGCCAGCATTCGGCTCCCAGGCGCCAGCAAGCCCGCCCGTTCAAGCTGATAAAGGGCCGGGAAGAGTTTGCGCTGGGCGAGATCCCCCAGCGCCCCGAATAGCATTAGGTCACAACGGGTAACGGTACGGTTGACCATCGGTTCCTTCTCTCAGTTTGCAGCGACGACCGTCGCCTGAAACGGATAATGTAGTAATTTTATAAAAATAATGACAGCTCATCGGGCATTTTCCAAGGGTATTTTTCATTAATTGATATTTTTACTACACCAAAAAGTTCATAAACACGGTATAATCACTACAATTTCCAATAACGATTGCACACCCTCAGGGAGTACCCAAACATGGCCGCAAACCATGCGCACCGTGACGACAACCTGCTGGAAGACATTCAGTCCCGGCTTGACAGCCTGAACAAATCGGAACGCAAGGTCGCGGAAGCTATCCTTCGTGACCCCAGCGCAGCCACTCGTTACAGCATAGCTGCCCTAGCCCGCGCTGCCGATGTCAGTGAACCCACGGTGAATCGTTTTTGCCGGGGATTCTCGGCCACCGGGTTCCCCGACTTCAAAATTCGCCTTGCTCAGAGCATCGCCACCGGCACACCCTACGTGGGCCAGAATGTCGAGCCCGACGATACCGTGGCGGAGTTCGCAGACAAGATCATGCTCAGCACCATCGCCAGCCTGGACAAAGCCCGTCAGTCTCTGGACCCAAAAGCCCTGGGCACCGTCATTGACTACCTGATTCAGGCCAAACAGATCAACTTCTTCGGCATGGGTGGTTCGGCGTCCGTTGCCCTGGATGCCCAACACAAATTCTTTCGCTTCAACATTCCGGTCACCTCTTACGACGACGCCCTGATGCAACGGATGGTCGCCGCGGGCGCCCAGGTGGGAGATGTCATCGTATTGATCTCCTACACCGGAAGAACCAAAGAGGCCGTTGAAATTGCCAAGGTGGCCCGCTCCAATGGCGCCACCGTGATTGGTATCACAAATCCGGAATCTCCGCTGGCTGAGTGCTGCACGGCGGTGCTTGGCGTAACTGCTCCGGAGGATACTGAAGTCTATATGCCCATGTCGTCACGTATTATCCACCTGACCGTGATCGACATTCTGGCAACCGGCGTGACACTCAAGCGCGGAAAGGATTTCCTGAGCCATCTCAAGAAGATAAAGGAAAGCCTCAAGGCTACCCGCTATCCACTGGAATAATTCCCCATAGTACTCGCCTGCACCACGCAGACATCCTCCGGAAGGGGCGCAGCCATCTACGCCCCTCCTCCCCCCTGAAACTCACCCCCCAAATTCTCTGACTCGGAGGATGTACAAAGACACGCCTTGAGGAACCATGAAATCCGGTTTCCCAATGTCTGATTGGCAGAAGCTGCAATCAAGGGAACCGGAAGCCTGACCGGGACCTAGGAACCGGAAATTCCGTTTCCCCGACATGCAAGAATGACAAAAACACAGGACTCAAACGATGCACAATAAAAAGCCTCTCTTCGCTAGCAAGCTTCCCCTGGCGGCTGCCATCACTGCAGCGGTTATGGCAACACCGGCCATCGCGGTGGACTTCCACGGCTACGCCCGGGCCGGAGCCTCCACCAATATCGGCAGCGGCGGCGAACAAACCTGTTTCGGCAATGGCGCCAGCGGTCACTATGTAGGCCGCCTGGCTGACGAATGCGACACCTATGCCGAGCTGTCACTGGGCGACGAGCTGTTCAGCCAGGACGGCAAAACCTTCCGCATTGATTCCATGCTTGCCTACAGTGCTGAGCCCCAGGGCAACGATTACCAGGCACTGAATGGTGGCAACAACATCAGCGGTATCGACTTCGCCAACGAAGAAGTCACTCGCAACAACGCAGACCCCTTCGGCGGCGGTGAGATTGCCCTGAGACAGCTTTATGTGTCTGCCAGGAACGTCGTCGAGTCGTTACCCGGCGCCACCCTCTGGGCCGGCAAACGCTTCTATCAGCGTAAAGACATCCACCAGATGGATCTCTTCTACGTCAACAACTCCGGCTACGGCGCGGGTATCGAGAACATCAAGGCAGGTGCTGGCCACCTGTCCGTTGCCTATACCAATGCCGACACCAGCGACGGTGAAGGCCTGGTTCAGAACAACAAACTTGACGTTCGCTACGCCTTCCCCGTTGCCGGCGGCCACACGCTTGAACTGATCGGTATCTACGCCATGGCCGATCTGACTGACCAGCAGAAAGACGCCGGCATTGAAGACGAGAACGGCTATTTTCTCACCGCCGAGCTGTCATCAGGTGTCATGGGTGGCTTCAACAAGTTCGCCGTGCAGTATGGAGCCGACTCCATGGGCTTCGCCAATGCCGAAGGCAGCAGTGGCGGGCGAGTTGATAACGGCAACGTTGCGGGTTACTTCGAGCCCAGCTGGCGAGTGCTCAACCACGGCGTGATCAAACTGGGCAATAACTGGGATCTGGGCCACTCCGTTGTCTATGAGAAAGCCAAACCCCATGATGCCGGCGCCCGTGATGGAGAGCGCCTGAGCATCATCGCCCGACCAATCTACAACTGGTCAACCGTCATGAGTACCGCGATTGAGATCGGCTACAGCGATACCGACCGCCCCTGGTTCACCGAATCCCAGGATCTCGGGAAAGTGGCCATCGCCCAGCAATGGCAGGCCGGCCCTGGCTACTGGGCGCGCCCCGTTATCCGCGCTTACGCTGCTACCTTCTTCGGAGATGAAGCCGAGGCCGCACGCGGTGGCGAAGGAATTGATGGCGACATCCAGATTGGCGCCCAGATCGAAGCCTGGTGGTAAGGCTCTAAACTCCACACACTCTACTTGGACCTCCTTCAGGGCCGGCGTATGCCGGCCCTTTTTTTGCCCCTCACCCAATGACATCTACGCCCCGCTGCCACCTACGGCTACGCCCCGAAAATCCGGTCCCGGAGGGATGTTCTCGTGCATGCTTCGCGCAACCATGAGGGAGATCCGGAGCGGATCTTCCACCAACAAAAACAATTGGAAAGAGGATGTTGACAATGCCTGACCATAAACGGCTCACGGGTGGCATAGTGCTGACCCTTGCGCTGGCTCTGACCGGCTGCAACTCCGGCAGTAGCAGCGACTCACCGGCCAACGGCGGAAACACTGGTGCTGACGGCCTGCTCGAACCCGGGGCCAACGAGGCCCTGCTCTATTACAAGCGACCAGATGCCAGCTATGACGGCTGGGGCCTGCACCTTTGGAACGACGCCGGCGCTGGCTGTAACGGACTGGCCGATGGTGTGCCCACCGACTGGGACAACCCAAGACTGGCCGACGGCATCAGCGACACCTACGGCGCCTATTACCGGATACCCATGCGCGAGGCCGGGGACTGCCTCAACTTCATTGTCCACAAGGGTGATGAGAAAGACCTTGGCGGCCAGGACCACCGCTGGCACTTTGGTGCGCTCGGCAACCGCATTTTCACCGTCAGCGGCAGCCAGCTGCTATCCAGTACACCGATCGAGACCGACGGTATTGCCATTGCCGGCGCCAGTGCCCATTGGGTTGATCGCAACACCCTGATCTTCCGGGACACCGGAAATCTGCCACGGGTTGAACTTCGCTATGACCACAATGCCGGTATTGGCGTCAGCGACTCCGACACCCTGAGTGGTGGCAACATACTGGAACTGACGCCCACCACGTTACCTGAAGCCAGTGCAGACAAGTTCCCCCACCTGGCAGATTGGCCAGCCTACGAGATCATCGCTGACAGCGAAACCATCCAATCCGCGTTAAAAGGCCAACTGGTCGCCGCAGCCTATAACAGTAACGACGACCTGGTAATCGCCACTGGCGTGCAGATCCCGGGGGTACTGGATGATCTGTTTACTTTTGGCGGAGAGCTGGGCGCCATTGTCGATGCAAGCTCCGTTACTTTTTCGGTCTGGGCACCAACCGCACAGAACCTGAAGCTTCATGTGTTCGATGAAGCCGGAAATCTCCTGCCCGGGTATCCGGCCGAGATGATCGAATCCAACGGGGTGTGGAGCCATTCAGGAAGCCGCAGCGACCTGCTGGAGATGTACTATCAGTACGAAGTCTCCGTTTACCACCCCAGAACCGGTGCCATCGAAACCACCCTGGTATCCGACCCCTACGCCCTAAGCCTTTCTGCGAATGGCCAGTATGCCCAGGTGGTGGACCTTGGCGCAGACTACAAGCCATCCGGATGGGACAGCCTTACGATTCCAGCGAGGCCAGCGCCGGAGGATGTCGTGGTGTATGAGGTACACGTTCGCGATTTCAGCGCCACAGACGAAACCGTTGAGCCGTCCCATCGCGGCAAATACAAAGCCTTTACAGCCCCTTCTGATGGCAGTGTCGATAGCGTCGCACACCTGAGGAACCTGGCCGAGGCAGGCGTAACTCACCTGCACCTGTTGCCTGCCTTTGATATCGCCACCGTGAATGAAAACCCGAATCAGTTGGTCGATATTCAGGACGATTTCAACCGGCTGTGCGAGCTTTCTGAAGCAGCCGCCAGCGAGTTCTCTGAATACTGCACAAGCGGGCAAACGATTCGCCAGGTTCTGGAAGGGTTTGACCCGCTCACCGGTGACGCCCAGGCGCTGTATAACACGTTCCGCGACCTGGACAGCTTCAACTGGGGCTATGACCCGGTTCACTTCACTGTGCCGGAAGGCAGCTATGCCACAGACGCCCAGGGCCCTCAGCGCATTACCGAGTTCCGGGAACTGGTGACGGCGGCCTCCGAATTGGGCCTGAACGTGGTTCTGGACGTGGTCTACAACCACACCAATTCGTCCGGTCTTGCCGACAACTCGGTTCTGGACAAGCTGGTACCCGGCTATTACCACCGCCTGAACCCGGAAACCGGAGCCGTCGAGCAGTCCACCTGCTGTGAGAATACCGCCTCTGAGCACGCCATGATGGAAAAGCTGATGGTCGACTCCCTGGTCACCTGGGCCCGGCATTACAAAGTATCCGGGTTCCGGTTTGATCTGATGGGCCACCACATGCTGAGCAATATGGAGAAGGCCCTGGCCGCGGTGCAGGCTGTCGATCCGGACACCTATTTTTATGGTGAAGCCTGGAACTTCGGCGAGGTGGCCAACAACGCCAGAGGCGTAAACGCCATCCAGACCAACATGGCCGGAACCGGTATTGGCTCGTTCAACGATCGCCTGCGGGATGCCGTACGTGGCGGCGGGCCCTTCGATGGAGGTGATGCCATTCGGGCCAACCAGGGATTTGCCAATGGCCTGTTCACCTACCCCAACGATCGGAACACGGGCGGCGAAGATGAAAGAAACCGGTTACTGCAGGTGAGTGACTGGATTCGTGTGGGCATCGCCGGCAGCCTGGCAGACTACCCGTTTGAGACCGCCACAGACGAGCTGAAAACCGCTGCCGAAATCGACTACAACGGACAGGCCGCCGGTTACACGGCAGATCCCCAGGAAATCATCAATTACGTTTCCAAGCACGACAACCAGACTCTCTGGGACAACAACCAGTACAAAGCCGACTACGCCGCCAGCACTCTGGAGCGGGCGCAGATGCAGGTTGTTGCCCTGGCCGTGCCGATTCTCAGCCAGGGTATCCCGTTCCTGCACATGGGCTCTGAACTGCTGCGTTCCAAATCCATGGAACGGGACAGCTACGATTCCGGGGACTGGTACAACGAGGTGGATTTCAGCTTCCAGGCCTCCGCCTGGAATCGCGGCCTGCCCCGCCAGGATAAGGACGGCTCGAACTGGGACCTGATCACCGAGGTCATCACCTCAGCTGGCAGTCACGCCAACCCCACGCCTGCGACGATCAGCTACACCAGGGACCAGGTACTGGAGCTACTCAGGGTGCGCAAGGAAAGCCCACTGTTCCGGCTGCAGACCGCCGAGGACATCAAGAACCGCCTCAGCTTCCTCAACACCGGCTCGCAGCAGATTCCGGGGCTGATCGCGTTCAGCCTGCTGGATGACGGTACCGCCGGTTTGCCGGAGCTGGACCCTGCCAATAACGAGATTGTGGTGGTGATCAACGCCAGCAACACCACCCAGACCCTGAACCACACCCTGGAAGGGGATTTCTCTGTCAGGGCCGACACCTCCCCGGCTCAGTCTGCGGCGGCCGATACTGGCGAGTTCCTGGTGCCCGGGCTCTCGGTTGCGGTATTTGCCCGCTGACCGGCGGGCCTCAACACAGCCGGCCATGCCGGCTGTGACCATTGATAACAAGGAGAACAACATGAAAAAAGTACTTGGCAATCTGGCTCTGATATCTGTGCTTGCCATGACCGGTTGTGCCACCACCGGTGGTGAGCGTGACTACAGCCAGTCACTGTATCTGCGCGGGCAGTTTGCCTGGTGGGATGCCCTGCCAGAATACAAGGTCAAAAAGGTCGACACCGGCGTCTACCGAACGGAAATCGAGTTAAAGGCGGACGGCCAACCCTATGAATTCAAGTTTGGCGATGCCAACTGGAGCAATGGGACCAACTGCGGTTACCTGTCCGAGAAAGACGACAAGGAGGTAACGCTCAACACGCCGGTTCGAGCGAACTGCTCAGCCGTGTTTGAGAACTTCCGTTTCACGCCGCCGGAATCAGCGGTGTACGGCTTCTATTTCGACGTAACCGGCGAGACTCCGACGGTGTACATCAAAAAAGCCAACTGATGCCCTGACACGCACAAAAAAGGGTGCCTGATCGGCACCCTTTTTTAATCGCTTTTCATCACACCCGGGAATCAATCCCTGTCGACCTCCGCGGTGTTTCTCAGGTATTGCTGATAAGCCATATATTCACGCTGGCCCTCAAGCTGGGTAAGGAATTGACGCAACTGCTGGTATTCAGCGCCATCTGTATCCACCGCACCTTCGTTCACGGCATCGACCAGAATAATGGCAGCCTCGCGCTGGCCAACAGCCTTGGCCATGGAAGGACTGCCTTCCTCAGGGCGCGGCATGGCAAAGGCACGCTGCACCACAAAGCGACTCAGGTTAGCGCCATCGCGCCCCTGATTTTCGAAACGTTGCCAATCACCGGCACCCAGCGATTCAGGCTCTTCTCCCGCTGCCAGGGCAGCCATGAGCTCATCTACGCGCGCCTCAAGCACCTCACGGGTCTTGCGAGCTTCCAGCAAGCCGGCAATGTCGTCACGAACATCGGCAAGCTCGCGCTGGCGGGGCTCGAAATACTCTCGTACCCGAGCCACCACAGACACGTTGTCACCAACATCAATCAGCTCAGTGTTGAAACCGCCCTGCAGGACATCGTCAGAGAACAGCTGGCGCACAAGGCCGGCATGATCGAAAGGCGCAGCACCACCGCCTCGGGTAACGCCATCCACTTCCCGAATTTCAAGACCAAGCTCGGCTGCCGGTCCGGCCAGATCGTCAGCAGCGTAGGCTGCGTCGGCCAACTGAGCGCGAACTTCAGCAAAGCGCTCGCTGGCGCGGGTACGGGCCAGTTCATCACGCAGTTCGCCCCGCAGAGACTCAAACGACGGCACATCGGAACGGCGAACGCTCTCCAGTCGAATCAGATGAATACCAAAACTGGTTTCAACCGGTCCGGACACTTCACCTTCTTCCAGGGCGAAGAGCGCGTTCTCGAAAGCCTCATCGTAGACACCCCGGCCGGCGTAACCCAGATCGCCACCGTCTCGTGCAGACGCGGTATCAGCAGAGAACTCCTCGGCCAGATCAGCAAATGATTCACCGGCTCCCAGGCGCTCCTGAATGGACGCGACGATAGCTTCAGCATCGTTCCCATCTTCAATCAGGATGTGGGCAGCGCGCCGCTCTTCACGGGCGTACTCTTCGGCCCGCTCATTGTAAAAGGCCCGCAGATCCTGCTCGGAAACTTCCATTGCCTCCGCCAGGGCACCCAGCGACAGTGTAATGTAAGCCGCATTAACCTGTTCGGGCTCACGGAATTGATCGGCGTTGTCGTCGTAGAACGCCTGAATCTCGTCATCCGAAACCGAAATCTGCTCAGAGAGGGAATCGGCGCTGACGGTCAGCACACGAAAATCGCGGGTCTGATTCTGGATGCGCAACAGCTGTTTGGCGTTTTCACTGGCCACGATGCCGGTCTGCGCGATGGCAGCGCGAATCTGGTTAACCACATAGTTTTTCCGGAGGTTTTCGCGGAATTCACCGACCCCCATGCCAACGTTGCGTACTGTCGCTACAAAACGGTCGCGGTTAAACTGGCCGTCAACCTGGAACTGGGGCATCTGGGTAATCAGTGCATCGATGTCTGCATCAGATAACTCCAAACCCTGAGCCTGCGCGTCGAGGGTCAGCACCCTCTCCTGGATCAGGGCTTCCAGCACATCCCGGCGAATCTGATCTTCATCCAGCATCGAGGGATCGGGGGTGTCCATCTGCATAAGCCGCTGCTGCGTCTCCAACTGCACGGTGCGCAAAAAATCCCGTTCGGTGATGGAGTCTCCGTTAACTGTGGCCACTTCCGGCTCACCCGAAAAACCGCCAACAATGGCGTCCATCCCCCAGATTGACAGAGAAATGATCAGAAGGCCGATAATAACCTTTGCAATAGTACCCTGGGCGTTATCCCGAATATCTTGAAGCATGTTGTTCCTGAATCCCTGTTCAAGGTCGTGCTGGTGTTATTGGTGAGGCGGCTGCACTTTAACGTAAAAAGGCGCACCCTGTCCGGAATGCGCCTTGAATTCTTGCGGCAGCTTTCGCAGGGCGAAAGCTGCCAGAGAAAGAGCCTTTACTTAACAGCGTCTTTCAGGGCCTTGCCTGCTTTGAATCCAGGCACTTTAGAGGCCGGAATCTTGATTTCAGCGCCAGTCTGCGGGTTGCGGCCGGTACGGGCGGCGCGCTCTTTCACAGAAAAGGTACCGAAGCCGATCAGGGTAACCTGGTCGCCTTTCTTCAGTGCTCCAGTGATGGAGTTGGTCATGGCATCCAGCGCACGGCCAGCTGCAGCTTTGGAGATGTCTGCGGACTCTGCAATTGCATCGATAAGTTCGGACTTGTTCACACTAAACCCCTTCGATTTCAGGTTGAAGATGTTATAGGTCGGTTTGTTTTTCGAGGACGTTCCCGACTATCGCATAAGCTGTCGGAGAATTCCATTCTTCAGTTTTCTTATTCCTTGCGGTAGTACACCGGTGTTCGGAATAGGCACTTACTGCGCGGGAGCCCTTGGTATTGGCTGCTTCACGGCGAAACAGTTATACCAACGGGCTCTCAGGCATGTCAACAACTCATCGGGTGTTTAATGTGTATTTATGCGCTCTGCGGCATCGCTGGCGTCGTCTCCGGCTTTCGAGGACGCGCCCTCTTTCGTCGAATCCGCCGCACGTGGCTCCGGCTGGTAAGCCAGCGCAATGTCCAGAACCTCATCGATCCACTTCACCGGGCGGATCTCCAGAGACTCTTTTATATTGTCCGGTATCTCCTTGAGATCCCTGACATTTTCATCAGGAATCACGACGGTTTTAATACCGCCCCGATGCGCTGCAAGAAGCTTTTCTTTGAGCCCGCCAATGGCCAACACCTTGCCCCGAAGCGTGATCTCACCGGTCATGGCAACATCCGCCCGGACCGGAATTTTGGTGAGCGCAGAAACCAGTGCGGTGCACATACCAATACCGGCACTGGGGCCATCTTTTGGTGTTGCACCTTCAGGAACGTGCACATGGAGATCGTGTTTCTCATGGAAGTCATCGGCAATGCCGAGGCCGGGGGCCCGACTGCGAACCACCGTCAGGGCCGTCTGAATCGACTCCTGCATGACGTCGCCCAGGGAACCTGTTTTGACCACACGGCCTTTACCCGGGGTCAGCGCACATTCGATGGTCAACAGCTCACCGCCCACCTGGGTCCAGGCAAGCCCGGTCACCTGGCCGATCTCGTTCTTCTCTTCCGCCAGACCATACTTGAACTTCTTGACGCCGGAGTAGTCCTCCAGCATCTCGGGCGAGAGGGTCACAGAGGCCTTGTCGTTGGCCTCTACGTGTTCCCTGACCACCTTGCGGCAAATCTTGGCAATTTCCCGCTCCAGGCCCCGTACACCCGCCTCTCGTGTGTAGTAGCGGATCAGGTCGCGCAGCGTCGCTTCCGGAATCTGCAGCTCATCCTTGCGCAAACCGTTTGCCTTGATCTGCTTGGGCAACAGGTAGCGCAGAGCGATATTGACCTTTTCTTCCTCGGTATAACCAGGAATCCGGATGATCTCCATCCTATCCAGCAGGGCCGGAGGTATATCCATCGAGTTGGAGGTACAGACGAACATGACGTCCGAGAGATCGTAATCCACCTCAAGATAGTGATCGTTAAAGGTGTGATTCTGTTCAGGGTCGAGCACTTCAAGCAAGGCAGACGCCGGATCACCCCGGTGGTCCATGCCCATCTTGTCGATTTCATCGAACAGGAACAGCGGGTTCTTTACCCCAACCTTGGACAGCTTCTGCAGCAGCTTACCCGGCAGGGCGCCAATATAGGTTTTCCGATGCCCGCGAATTTCGGCTTCATCCCGGACGCCACCCAGGGCCATCCGGGTATACTTCCGATTGGTCGCCTTGGCGATGGATTGCCCCAGCGACGTCTTACCCACCCCGGGGGGGCCAACCAGACAAAGTACAGGCCCCTTCACCTTCTTGACGCGACTTTGAACAGCCAGGTACTCAAGGATACGCTTCTTGACTTCATCCAGGCCGTAATGGTCCTTATCCAGGATCTCACGGGCCTTCTCCAGGTCGTGCCGCACACGGCTGCGCTTTTTCCAGGGCACCGCAAGCATCCAGTCAATGTATCCCCGAACAACGGTGGCTTCCGCTGACATGGGCGACATCATCTTCAGTTTGTTCAATTCGGTTTCGGTTTTCTTGCGCGCTTCTTCCGGCAGGCCGGCTTCCTCAAGCTTCTGCTCGAGTTCCTCAAAGTCATTGTTACCCTCACCCAGATTACCCATCTCTTTCTGGATGGCCTTCATCTGCTCATTCAGGTAATACTCACGCTGGCTGCGCTCCATCTGTTTCTTGACGCGGCCGCGGATGCGCTTTTCCACCTCAATCAGGTCGATCTCACCGTCCAGTTTGCCCAGCAGCAGGTCAACACGCTTGCGAACGTCCAGCGCCTCCAGCAATTCCTGCTTCTCGGGAATGCGCATTTCAAGATGGGCTGCCATGGTATCCACCAGGCGCTCAAGCTCCTGAATACCGGTCAAGGCATTGGAAACCTCTGACGGCACCTTCTTGGACAGCTTCACATACTTTTCGAATTCGTCCATGAGAGTCTTTGTGAGCACGTCCTCTTCGCGCTCAGGCAACGACTCTTCTTCCATCAGAATGGCCTGTCCTGACAGGAAATCACCCTCGGAAATATCGGTAATGTTGGCCCTGGCATTGCCCTCAACCAGCACCTTGACGGTACCATCCGGCAGACGAAGCATCTGCAGTACGGTGGCCAGAGTCCCCATCGAGAACACATCCACAGCACCAGGCTCATCGGTTGAGGCGTCTTTCTGGGCGACCAGAAGGATTTCCTTGCTGCCCTCCATCGCGGCTTCCAGTGCCTGGATGGACTTCTCCCGGCCCACAAACAACGGGACCACCATGTGCGGAAACACCACGACGTCCCGCAGCGGGAGCAGTGGGTAGTCTTGCACGGTTTCTTCAGATATACGGGTCATAGGGAATCCTCTGACAGCATTTTATTCAGCATATCACCCATCATTGGGGCGGCGGCGAAAATTGCAATCTTTTTACGAAAGGAACCGCTGGGCAGGAACAGCATTCAGCTGTCATGAAAAAGGGGCGATAGCCGCCCCTTTTCAATGCACTGCCAATACCCACAGAACTGAGTCAGTCCTCGGGTACCGCTTTGGCATGGTCGCTGCTTGCGTAGATCTTGAACGGCTCGGAGTCACCGCTGATGACGCTGGCATCAATCACCACCTTGGAGACGTCATGTTCAGATGGAATCTGGTACATGGTATCCAGCAGTGTGGCTTCCATGATTGAACGGAGGCCTCGAGCACCGGTTTTACGCTCCATCGCCTTGCGCGCGACGGCACGCAATGCGTCTTCCCGGAAGTCCAGCTCCACGCCTTCCATGTCAAACAGCTTCTGATACTGCTTGGTCAGCGCGTTCTTGGGCTCGGTGAGGATTTGCACCAGGGCTTGTTCATCCAGCTCTGTCAGCGTAGCAACCACCGGCAAACGGCCAACAAACTCTGGAATCAGACCAAATTTCACAAGATCCTCGGTTTCGACATCACGGATGATGTCACCGGTATTCTTGCTGTCGTCCTGGCTCTTCACCGTTGCGGAAAAGCCTATGGAACTGCGCTCCGAACGCTCCTGGATCACTTTCTCCAGGCCGGCAAAAGCGCCACCGCAAATAAACAGCATGTTGGTGGTGTCTACCTGCAGAAACTCCTGCTGCGGATGCTTGCGACCACCCTGGGGCGGCACCGATGCGACCGTACCCTCGATCAGTTTCAGGAGCGCTTGCTGCACACCCTCACCCGACACATCACGGGTGATGGAGGGGTTATCGGATTTGCGGGAAATTTTGTCGATTTCGTCGATATAGACAATGCCGCGCTGCGCCTTTTCTACATCGTAGTCACACTTCTGCAGCAGCTTCTGGATGATGTTCTCGACATCTTCACCCACATAACCGGCTTCGGTGAGCGTGGTGGCGTCTGCAATGGTAAACGGCACATTGAGCATCCGGGCCAGCGTCTCGGCCAGCAGGGTCTTGCCACTCCCGGTCGGACCGATCAGCAGGATGTTACTCTTGCCCAGCTCAACGTCGCTTTTGCCTTCGCCATAGCGCAGGCGCTTGTAGTGGTTGTAAACCGCGACAGACAACACAACTTTGGCGCGATCCTGGCCAATCACATATTCGTTCAGAGTCTCACGGATTTCCGCCGGCGTGGGAAGACGATCGCTGGCCTCTTCCTGGGCGTTTTCCTGGATCTCTTCGCGAATAATGTCGTTGCACAGGTCAACGCACTCGTCGCAGATGAACACCGAGGGCCCTGCAATGAGCTTACGGACTTCATGCTGGCTCTTTCCACAAAACGAGCAGTACAGCAACTTGCCGTTATCGTCGCCTCTGCCGTTTCTTTCATCTGCCATTGAAATACCTCTGTTCTTCGTTGGTCGGCGCAATCAAACAATACGCCGACCAGGGATGATGCGATGACTTTCAGTATTATTTATTCGGTACGCGCTTATCAAGTACTGTATCGATCAACCCGTACTCTTTCGCCTGCTGCGGATCCATGAAATTGTCGCGGTCAGTGTCGCGCGCGATGGTCTCCAGATCCTGGCCGGTATGTTCCGCCAGCAAGGTGTTGAGGGTATGGCGAATCTTCAGGATTTCGCGAGTATGAATCTCGATATCCGTCGCCTGCCCCTGGTAACCACCCAGCGGCTGATGAATCATCACCCGGGAATTCGGCAGGCACGCCCGTTTACCCTTGGCGCCCCCTGACAGCAGGAAGGCGCCCATGCTGGCCGCCTGGCCGATACACAAGGTGGCAACATCCGGCTTTACAAACTGCATGGTGTCGTAGATGGACATACCGGCAGTCACAGAGCCACCTGGGCTGTTGATATAAAGGTGGATGTCCTTGTCCGGATTTTCGGATTCCAGGAACAGCAGCTGAGCAACGACCAGGTTTGCCATGTGGTCTTCGACCGGGCCAACCAGAAAAATCACCCGTTCCTTGAGCAGCCGGGAATAGATATCAAAGGAACGCTCTCCGCGTGCCGTCTGTTCAATTACGATCGGCACCAGACCGGCGTTGGTTATCATTGTAGGACCATCAAACGATTTCTGCGTCATGTGCGCCTGAACTCCTTATGGACAATGGGCATGGACTCCTGTGGCAGGATATCCGGAAGTGATCGTCAGGATACCCTTATACTCTGCCACCAGTGAGCCCAGATGAAAACAGCCGGACACGCCGGCTGTTTCCAGAAAGCGACTCCGGGCCAGGCCCGGGGGCCATCAGCGCTGGGGCTGACCGGCCTGAACCGCTTCTTCGTACTTCATTTTCTTCTCTTTCACCTTGGCCTGACCAAGCACATAGTCGACCACGGCATCTTCCAGTACAGACGACTCGATCTGAGCTTTCTGGTCCGGGTTGTTGGTGAAGTGCGCAACAACCTCTTCAGGCTGTTCATACGTAGATGCGATCTCCTGGATCTTTTCATCTACCTGGGCCGGCTCGGCCTTCAGGTCGTTCTTCTTGACCACTTCCTGGAACAACAGACCCGTCTTCACGCGGCGCTTGGCCTGCTCTTCGAAGATTTCCTTGGGCAGTTGCTGGAAGTCAACCTGTCCGCCGAAACGCTGAACGGCATCCTGACGCAGGCGATCAATTTCCTGATCCACCAGGGCAGCCGGAATCTCCAGTTCGGTGGTTTCCAGCAGACCGTCAACAACGTCGTTCTTGACCTTGTTGGACACCGCCTGCTTGAGCTCGCGCTCCATGTTCTTCTTCACTTCTTCGCGGAAGGTCGCTTCGTCTTCGGCTTCAATACCGAACTTCTTGAAGAACTCCTGGTCCAGTTCCGGCAGCTGAGGCTCTTCTACCTTATGGATCTTGATTTCGAACTTGGCAGGCTTACCAGCCAGGTCTTCGTTGTGGTAGTCCTCGGGGAACTCCACTTCGATTTCCAGATCTTCACCGGCCTTACCACCAACAATGGCCTTTTCGAAGCCCGGGATCATCTGACCAGAACCCAGAGTCAGACGATGGCCTTCAGCGGCGCCGCCTTCAAACTCTTCACCGTCGATGAAGCCTTTGAAGTCGATGGTCAGAACATCTTTGTTCTTGGACTTGCGCTTGACTTCTTTCATGGTGGCCTGCTGACGACGCAGGTTGTCAATCATGGTATCGATGTCTTTGTCGGTCACTTCAGCAACCGGCTTCTCTACCTCAACCTTGGACAGGTCGCCCAGCTCGATTTCAGGCAGCACTTCGAAGATGGCCACGAACTCGAGGTCTTTGCCCTCTTCCATGGTCTTCGGCTCAAACTTCGGCCAGCCAGCCGGGTTGATGTCCTGCTCCTGCAGTGCCTTGATGTAATGGTCGCGCATGGCCTCGCCAACCACTTCCTGGCGAACGCTGTCACCGAAACGACGCTTGACCACGCTCATGGGCACCTTGCCAGGACGGAAACCGTTCAGGCGCACGGAGCGGGCAGTTTCCTGCAGGCGTTTCTGAACCGCCTGATCGATTTCCTGGGCGGGCACACCAATCGTCATGCGACGCTCGATGTTAGAGGTCGTTTCAACAGACACTTGCATGGAAGTTCCTCAAATTACAGATTCTGTAGGTGAATGAAAATTAAGACAAAACCCTGTTCAAAGCGACAAGCCCGAAAGGGACGCAAAATTAAAAGCCGGTAGTTTATCACGGTTTACCCCACCGAGAGAATCACCCGGTAAGGCTGAATATCGCTTTGAGACCAGCGCCACAACCGACATAGACAAAAGTGGGGGCATTACTGAAAAAAGAAAGGGTGGTGCGAGAGGAGAGACTCGAACTCTCACGGGTTGCCCCGCTGGAACCTAAATCCAGTGCGTCTACCAATTCCGCCACTCTCGCGTATCTGGCACTGTACCGAAACGACCAAACGCCGTACAGACAGGCAGAAAAACAAACAAGGGGAAAAGTGGGGTGGACGAAGGGGTTCGAACCCTCGACCGCAGGAGTCACAATCCTGAGCTCTACCAACTGAGCTACGTCCACCACATCAGGGAGGTGCCTTTGGCACTCACTACTGCTTGCTTTAACTTTGCTGGTTTGGCGATCCGGTCCGGACTCACGGCTTGATGGCGCGCCCGGCAGGACTCGAACCTGCGACCATCCGCTTAGAAGGCGGATGCTCTATCCAGCTGAGCTACGGGCGCTTGACCGTTCGCCCACCTGAATATCCAGAAAATGGTCGGGGTAGAGAGATTCGAACTCCCGACATCCTGCTCCCAAAGCAGGCGCGCTACCAGACTGCGCTATACCCCGTTTCGACTGAACAACAAGTGCCTCAGCAAAGTTGGCGCGCATATTACCGGCGGCTGAGGCATACGTCAACAACGATTTCAAAAATCATAGAGATAACGTTGCCTAAGAAGACCTGGGCGGGCACAAAAAGTTCCCCAAGGAGCTTTGCCTGAGTCCCTGTTCAGCGCATTGGCGTAGATGCCGAAGCATGAGACAATGCCCGCCCTTCACTTCTTCACTATTCATGCCCAACCGACAAGACGGAAACATGAGCGCCAAACTGATTAACGGAAAAGAGATCGCTGCCAAGGTTCGACAACAGGTTGCTGCAGGCGTACAGACCCGGAAAGACAAAGGGCTGCGAGCACCCGGCCTGGCAGTGGTTCTGGTGGGCAACGATCCCGCCTCCCACGTGTATGTAGGCAATAAACGCAAAGCCTGTGATGAAGCGGGCATTCTGTCGCTGTCCTATGACCTGCCGGAAGACACCTCTCAGGAAGCTCTGGAAGGACTGATTGATGAGTTGAACGAAAACCCCGCCGTGGATGGCATCCTGGTTCAGCTCCCCCTGCCCTCACACCTGGACGCCGACCCGATTCTGGTAAAGATTCGCCCGGATAAAGACGTGGACGGGTTTCACCCCTACAACATCGGCCGCCTGATGCAGCGCAAACCCTGCCTGCGCCCTTGTACGCCGGCCGGCGTGATCACCCTGCTCGACTCCATAGGCACACCCTACAAAGGCCAGCACGCGGTGATTGTAGGCGCCTCTAACATCGTGGGGCGCCCCATGAGCATGGAACTGCTGCTGAAAGGCGCCACCACTACTGTATGCCACCGGTTCACCGGCAATCTGGAGAAGTTTGTGGGCGAGGCGGATATCCTGATTGCCGCCGTCGGCAAGCCCGGCATTATCAAAGGCGAGTGGGTAAAACCCGGCGCCACGGTGATTGATGTCGGCATCAACCGCATGGACGACGGCAAACTCTGCGGCGACGTAGACTTCGCCGCAGCCGCCGAGCGCGCAGCTTACATCACCCCGGTACCCGGCGGCGTAGGCCCCATGACCATCGCAACCCTGCTGGAGAACACCCTTTACGCGGCGGATGTGCTTCACCGCTAGCTGTCTGTCGGGCCTGTAAGGGTCTGTCCCCGAACGGGGACTGACCCACCTTTGCCCGTCCTTGCCCTCAAGCTAGAACCCATGGGCCAGGGTCTGTCCCCAAAGGGGACTGACCCACCTTTGCCCGTCCCCGCCCCGAAGCTCGAGCCCATGGGTCCAAAATGGGTCAGTCCCCGTTCGGGGACAGACCCCAGGAGACAGACCCCTGACCAAAAAAAACCCGCCGAAGCGGGTTTTTTTGAACACGGAGCAGATTACTGCCCGTACTTGGCCTTGGCCTTCTGGCGATACGCGTGCAGAAGCGGCTCAGTGTAACCAGCCGGCTGTTCACGACCTTTCAGAACCAGATCCACAGCTGCCTGGAAGGCGATGCTGTCATCGAAGTTCGGGGCCATGTTGCGATACGCGGCATCACCGGCATTCTGCTTGTCTACTACGGCAGCCATACGCTTCATGGTTTCCATGATCTGCTCTTCAGAGCAGATACCGTGGTACAGCCAGTTGCACAGCAGCTGGGAAGAGATACGCAGGGTCGCGCGGTCTTCCATCAGGCCGACGTCGTTGATATCCGGCACCTTGGAGCAACCCACACCTTGGTCGATCCAGCGCACAACGTAGCCAAGGATACCCTGGGCATTGTTGTCCAGTTCCTGCTGGATGTCTTCGGCGCTCAGTGAAGACGGATCGTCCATCACCGGAACCGTCAGGATGTCATCCAGAGATGCACGCTGACGGTTGGCCAGCTCTTTCTGCACATCAAACACGTTCACCTGGTGATAGTGGGTAGCATGCAGGGTAGCGGCCGTCGGCGACGGAACCCAGGCGGTGTTGGCGCCAGACTTCGGATGGCCGATCTTGGCTTCCAGCATGCCGGCCATCAGATCAGGCATGGCCCACATGCCTTTACCGATCTGGGCAACACCAGACAGACCTGCTTCCAGGCCAATGTCGACGTTCCACTGCTCGTAGGCGTTGATCCAGGTAGCCAGCTTCATCGGGCCCTTACGGATGAACGGACCCAGCTCCATGGAGGTGTGAATCTCGTCGCCGGTGCGGTCCAGGAAGCCGGTGTTGATGAACACGGTGCGATCTTTGGCAGCGTGGATACAGGCTTTCAGGTTCACCGTAGTGCGACGCTCTTCGTCCATGATGCCCACTTTCAGGGTAAAGCGTGGCAGGCCGAGAGCATCTTCAACGCGGCCGAAGAATTCGTTGGTGAACGCCACCTCTTCCGGACCGTGCTGCTTGGGCTTAACAATGTAAACAGAGCCCTTGGTGCTGTTCTGGAACTTGCCATCAGCCTTCAGATCGTGAATGGCGATCAGGGAAGTGACCAGGCCGTCCATCAGGCCTTCCGGAATTTCGCTGCCGTCTTTCAGCAGGATGGCCGGGTTGGTCATCAGGTGGCCAACGTTACGAACGAACAGCAGGCTACGGCCCTTCAGGGTCAGCTCGCTGCCATCAGCACCGGTGTAGGTGCGGTCGCCGTTCATGCGGCGAGTCATCATCTGGCCGCCCTTCTCGAAGGACTCTTCCAGGTCACCTTTCATCAGGCCGAGCCAGTTCTTGTAGGCTACTACCTTGTCGTCTGCGTCTACCGCCGCAACGGAGTCTTCACAGTCCATGATGGTGGTCAGGGCCGATTCCATCAGTACGTCTTTGACGTTGGCACCGTCGTCTTTGCCGATCGGATGGCTGGCATCGATCTGGATTTCGAAGTGCATGCCATTCTTCACCAGCAGAACGCCAGTGGGGGCATCAGCAGCACCGGTGTAACCAACAAAGCCGGACTCGTCTTTCAGGCCGGTGACTTCACCATTCTGCAGTTTCACCGCCAGCTTGCCGCCGTCGATGTAGTATTTGGCGGCATCCTTGTGGCTGCCGGCCGCCAGGGGCGCAGAGCCATCCAGCAGATTACGGGCCCACTCGATAACCTTGGCACCACGAACCGGGTTGTAACCGCGGCCTTTCTCAGCACCATCTTCCTCAGAAATAGCATCGGTGCCGTAGAGGGCATCGTACAGGCTACCCCAGCGCGCATTGGCAGCGTTCAGGGCGAAACGGGCATTCATCACCGGCACAACCAGCTGCGGGCCGGCCATGGTGGCGATTTCCGGATCTACATTGGCAGTAGAGATTTTGAAATCGGCGGGCTCATCGACCAGGTAACCGATCTCTTTCAGGAACGCCTTGTACTCGGCCATGTCCAGCTTCTGGCCCTTGTGGTCACGGTTCCAGGCATCCATCTTTTCCTGAAGGGCATCACGCTTGGCCAGCAATTCGCGGTTGCGCGGAGCCAGTTCGTTCACAATCTTGTCAAACTCGGCCCAGAATTTGTCAGCGTCAACACCGGTGCCCGGGATCGCTTCGTTATTTACGAAATCGTACAGATTCTTGGCGATCTGGATGCCGCCAACTTGAACGCGTTCTGTCATCGTTGCTTGCCTCAATGGGTTTGTAGTTCCCGACTCCCCTTCTAGCGCCACGGGCGCGGGGCATTCTGATTTGAGCGCAGCATTGTACGTGAAATTCCCTACAAGGTCATTCCCATACAGCACAATGCGGCTTTAGGTGTAATGGTGCGAGTCAGGCCCGGCGCCAGGTGGTGCCTTCGCGACTGTCGTCCAGAATAATACCCTTTTCGAGAAGCTCATCCCGGATACGATCGGCCCCAGCAAAATCTTTCGCTTTGCGGGCATCGGCGCGGGCCTGAATCATGGCCTCAATATCTTCAGCCGTCAGCTCACTACCGGTATCGGCCTGAAAGAAAGCTTCCGGGTCTTGCTGAAGCAGCCCCAGCACGCCACCCAGACGAACCAGTATGGCTGCGCTGCGTTTGGCCTGCTCGTCATCGCCTTCACGGCGGTGATGATTGATGTCGTTGGCCACGGCATGCAAAACCGCGATTGCACCGGCGGTATTGAAATCGTCGTCCATCACTTCGGCGAACCGGCGATCGTGGTCGGTTTCCGGCACATCACTATCCTTGGCCGGAGTAATGCCACGCAGGGCGTGATACAGCTTGGTCAGTGTGCGCCCTGCCTCAGCAAGGCTTTCCTCGGAATAGTCTACCTGGCTACGGTAATGGCTGGAGACCAGGAAGTAGCGCACCACTTCCGCCGGATACTTTTCCAGGATTTCCCGGATGGTAAAGAAGTTGCCCAGAGACTTGGACATCTTCTCTTTGTTCACCCGAATGGCGCCGGCGTGCATCCAGGTATGAACAAACTTGTGGCCGGTGGCACATTCCGACTGGGCAATTTCGTTCTCGTGGTGCGGGAACAGCAGGTCCGGCCCACCACCGTGAATGTCGAAGGTGTCGCCCAGGCACTTGGTGGACATGGCCGAGCACTCGATGTGCCAGCCCGGCCGGCCATCGCCCCAGGGAGACTGCCAGCTGACTTCGCCAGGCCTGGCGGCCTTCCACAAGGCAAAATCCGCAGGGCTGCGCTTGGCTTCCTGCACATCCACCCGGGCACCGGCAACCAGGTCTTCGAGTTTTTTCTTGCTCAGCTTGCCGTAGTCCGGGAAGGAATCCACCGCGAAATACACGTCACCGTTATCAGCCGCGTAGGCATGGTTGCCCGCAATCAGCGTCTGGATCATCGCAATGATGTCATCAATGTAGGCGGTAGCCCGCGGCTCATCGCTCGGAGCCAGCACGCCCAGGCGTGCTTCATCTTCGTGCATGGCGTGAATCATGCGATCGGTCAGGTCGGTGTAGACCTCGCCGTTTTCATCCGCCCGGCGCAGGATCTTGTCGTCGATGTCGGTGACATTGCGCACATAAGTCACGTCATAGCCACGGTGGCGCAGGTAACGGGTAACCACATCGAAGGCCACCAAGACCCGAGCGTGGCCCAGGTGGCAGTAATCGTAGACCGTCATGCCACACACGTACATGCGTACCTTGCCCGGCTCGATGGTCTTGAACGCTTCCTTCTGCTGCGTCAGCGTATTGTAGATACGCATTACTTGCCTCCCTTGCCCCAGGAATCCCGAAGTGTAACGGTCCGGTTGAACACCGGCTTGCCGGCCTTGGCAGTCAGCTCCTGATCACAGAAGAAATAGCCCTCGCGCTCGAACTGATACGGCAAATCGGTCCTTGGCTCGGCCAGACTTTTCTCAACCCGCGCCCCCTTCAGCACCACCAGAGACTCCGGGTTCAGGTGATCCAGGAAGTCGCCTTCCTTGTCGCTGTCCGGATTCTCGTGGTTGAACAGACGGTCATACAGGTTGATGTCGGTCTCGACGCTGTCACTGGCCGATACCCAGTGAATCACGCCGTTGGGCTTGTAACCTTCCGGGTTCACACCCAAGGTGTTCGGGTCGTACTCGCATTTGAGTTCCACGATCTCACCGCTGGCATCGCGCACCACCTCTTTACAGGTCATCACGTAACCGCCGCGCAGACGCACCGCCTGCTCCGGCGCCAGCCGTTTCCACTTACGCGGAGGCTCCACCTCGAAGTCTTCCCGGTCGATGTACAGGGTGTGACTCCAGGTGACGTCCCGCTCGCCCATCTCCGGCTTCTGAGGGTGCACTGGCAAGGTCAGGGTTTCGGTCTGATCAGCCGGGTAGTTGGTGAGAGTCACTTTTAGCGGGCGCATGACGCACATGGCGCGGGGTGCACGGTCGTTCAGGTCTTCCCGGATGGCATACTCCAGCATGCCCACATCCACGGTACCACCAGCTTTGTTAACACCGATCATGTCGCAGAAGCTGCGAATGGATTCCGGTGTGTAACCACGGCGGCGCATGCCGGAAATGGTCGGCATGCGCGGATCGTTCCATCCGTCTACCACATGCTCGTCCACCAGGCGCTTCAGCTTGCGTTTGCTGGTGATGGTGTAATTCAGGTTCAGCCGCGCAAACTCAATCTGGCGCGGATGGCACGGAACGGTGATGTTATCCAGCACCCAGTCATACAGGGGCCGGTGGTCTTCGAATTCGAGCGTACACAGGGAGTGAGTAACCCCCTCCAAGGCATCAGAAATCGGGTGGGTGAAGTCGTACATCGGGTAGATGCACCACTTGCTTCCGGTCTGGTGATGGTCGGAGTAGCGAATGCGGTAAAGAATCGGGTCCCGCAGGTTGATGTTCGGGGAGGCCATATCGATCTTGGCCCGCAACACCAACTCGCCGTTCTGGAACTTACCGTCGCGCATGTCACGGAACAACTGCAGGCTTTCTTCCACCGGGCGGTCCCGGTATGGGCTGTTCTTGCCGGGCTCCTTCAGGGAACCACGGTATTCAGCCATCTGCTCAGCATTCAGTGCACACACATAGGCCTTGCCTTTTTCGACCAACTCCTCGGCAAAGGCGTACAGCTGGTCAAAGTAATCTGAGGCGTAACGTACGTCGTCCGCCCACTCGTAACCCAACCACTCGACATCCTGCTTGATGGCGTCGATGTATTCCTGGCTTTCCTTTTCCGGGTTGGTGTCGTCAAACCGAAGGTTGCACTCGCCCGCAAAGGTTTGCGCGATACCAAAGTTCAAACAGATCGACTTGGCGTGACCAACATGCAAATAGCCGTTGGGCTCCGGCGGAAAGCGGGTAACGACCTTGCCGGTGTGCTCACCCTTGGCGATGGCGTCTTCGATCAGGCTCTGAATAAAATTGTGGGCTTTCTTCGACTCGGCGCTCATACAATCTCTGTCAACAGGGAATGGATCCTGGGAGCATGGTGCAGGCTCCCTTAAACCGCCTATTATACTCACAAATCGTTGCCGGACTCATGCACAGGACGAAACTCTTGAGTACAATGCAACCTTCAGACCCACAACCCCCTTTAACAGGACGACCTGATGATTCTGCTGCAAACCAACCACGGTGATATCAAACTGGAACTGGACTACGAAAAAGCCCCGGAAACCGCAAAGAACTTTGAACAGTATGTTCGAGACGGTTTCTACGATGGTCTGATTTTTCACCGTGTTATCAGCAACTTCATGGTTCAGGGCGGTGGCTTTGAGCCGGGTATGACCCCGCGCAAAACCCGTGAGCCCATCCAGAACGAAGCCGACAACGGCCTGAGCAACATGGTCGGCACCATTGCCATGGCCCGCACCATGGACCCACACTCAGCCACTGCCCAGTTCTTCATCAACGTGGAGAACAACGGCTTCCTCGACCACACCGCCAAAAATGCCGAGGGCTGGGGCTACTGCGTGTTCGGCAAGGTGGTTGACGGCATGGAGACCGTGAACAACATTCGCGCCGTACGCACGACCATGCGCGCTGGCCATCAGGACGTTCCGTTTGAGGACGTCATCATTGAAAAGGCCGAGGTTCTGGAGGACGCGTGACCACGCTGTTTATCTCGGATCTGCACCTTGAGGAATCGCGTCCGGATATTACGGACGCGTTCCTCGCGTTCCTGCGCGAAAAGGCCATGGGCGTTGAACAGCTCTACATTCTGGGCGACTTTTTTGAAGCCTGGATTGGCGACGACGAGCGCACACCGCTTCAGGAACAGATTGCCGGCGCCCTGAAAGAACTCAATGACCGCGGCACCCGCATCTTCCTGATGCATGGTAACCGGGACTTCCTGATCGGCGAAGACTTCTGCGACCGGGCAGGCGCCACACTGCTGGACGACCCGACCGTGATCGATCTTTATGGTACCCCTGCACTGCTGCTGCACGGCGACAGCCTGTGCACTGCCGATGTGGAATACCAGAAATTCCGCGCCAACATGCGCAACCCGCAGATGCAGAAAATGATGCTGGCCCGCCCCCTGGAGGACCGCCAGCAAATGGCAAAGCAATTACGGGCGCTGTCGATGGCCAAGAACCAGGGCAAGGCGGAAGACATCATGGATGTGACGCCGGAGGAAGTGGTCAAGGAGCTCGAAGCTCACGGCGTGCAGTTGATGATTCACGGCCACACCCATCGCCCGGCCGTGCACCAACTGGAAGCCAACGGCAAACCGGCACGCCGTATTGTGCTCGGTGACTGGCACAGCCACCTTTGGTGGTTGGAAGTGCAGCCGGGCAAGGAAGCCGAGCTGAAAAAACAGCCCCTGCAGCCATGACGCCGCAGCTTTAGCCCCTTGCTCAAGCCTTACCCGGCGGGCTCCCGATAGGTTTCCAGGCGGCGCAGCCAACCCGGCAACCAGCGTTCCCGCTCAATGGCCTGCTCTGCAAGCTCCGCGCGCCGGGTAAGCACCCGGCCCGCAGCCTCCCGAAAGCGATCCAGCGGGCGAAGCCCCGGGCTCGTATCCATAGCCTGCAAGACCTGCAACAACCCCCAACCTTCGCCCTCATAGCGCTCCGTTTCTGAAAGTCCTTCGCCCTTGAAGTTGACGTAGTCCATCAACGCGTAGACACCACCGGGCGTTTGCCCAAGCTGCCACAAACGCTCCCGAATAACCGGCCGCTGCGCCTCTGGCGCGGCATTAACCACCGTCTCCAGGGAGCGGACGGCGCGATCCTGGATAAAGCGCACCTGATGCCCGCGGGTTTCGTACAGGAGTACCCGCAGCGCCTTTACCTCATCGGTTTCACTCGAACGACTGAGAAAACTGACACGGTCTGGCCAAGGCGCGCCCTGGGTGCGGGCGTCTTCCAGCCAGCCGGGAAGCTGCACACCGCGATCAACCATAAAATCCAGAAGTGCCGGGAAGCTCTCGGTAAAGCGTCCGCTTTCGCCCTCCGGATACCAGATAAAGTGGCCAATCCCCAACGAAGGAAACGCTTCGCCCTCATTCCAGTGCACCAGGCATTCATGCCGCCCGGCACATTCGTTTCGGAAAATCTGCTCACCAACCCAGGCCAGCTCTTCGGCCGTCAACGTCATGGCCTGTGCCTGCTCCGGCACCTGGCCAGACATGCGCAGCAACCGTCCATCGGCTGAGTCGGTCAAGAGATACAGTGCGCCGTCCGGGCCTTGCCGCACATCGCGGATGCGCTCTCCAAGCTCGGAAAACAGGCGTTCGGTTTCCACAACCCGGCCCTCGCTGAGCACCACCCGGTGCACGCTCTTGTTGGCCAGGGCGCCAACAAACAGGTTGCCCTGCCAGTGGGGGAACTGATGGCCGTCATACAATGCCAGGCCCGATGGTGCGATGGACGGCGTCCATGACCACAGGGGTTGCTCGGTACCCTCGTATCGTTTGAATGGCGTTACCATGGCACCGGTATAGTCACGGCCATCGGTGGCCAACGGCCAGCCGTAATTGCGCCCGGCCTGGATCAGGTTGATCTCGTCACCGCCACGGGGGCCGTGTTCGTGAGCGATGACCCGGTCATTACCGGCATCGTAGACCAGCCCCTGAACATTTCGATGCCCCAGGCTGAAGATCTCCGGCAGAGCGCCATCCACCTGTACGAACGGATTATCCGCCGGAATGGAACCGTCCGGATTCAGTCGCACGATGGTGCCCAGATGGCTGGACAGTTTCTGTGCTTCCTCCCGAAAATCGAAGCCATCCCCCAGGGTTACCAGCAAGGTGCCGTCGGCCAGCCAGGCCATGCGCCCACCGTAATGGGCATCACCATATTTACCCGGCCTGGCCCTGAAGATTTCCCGCACTTGCATCAGTTCGCTTCCGACAAGCTGGCCACGGGCGACGCACAGATGATTTTCCCGAACCGTGCCACAGGCATAGGCGAGGAACACACCACGACGTCGATCATCCCCCGCCCTGCCATCAAAGCCGGGCTCGAGTAGCACATCAAACAATCCGGCCTGGCCGGAGACGAATACGTCCGGGACACCCGACACCTGCACCTGATGCCCATCCGGCGATACTTTTTTCAGTTCTCCAGCGCGCTCGGTCACCAGAAAATCACCCCCTGGCATGAATGCCAACGACCACGGGTGATCAAGCCCTTCAGCGACCACGTCTATCCGATAATCGGCCGCTTCCTGGGCCAATGTCGGCTCCGGAGCGCCCACGCCGGCCAATACCAAGAAAGGTGCTATCAGACCATGACGGGCCACGGTCATGGTCATCTTGCCCGTCAGTTGCGCAAACACCCATCCCGCTACTGCTGCGGTCCCCAGCATCGCCAACAGCCCGGGCAGGGTTCGGGTTGCTGCGATCAGTGTCGGCATGGGCGCCAACACATCAACCAGGGCCAGCGTTGCCCACAACGCAAGAGCTCCACCAAGGGCATACCAGAAATCCCGGTAGGGCCAGCCCAACAACCGGAGCAATCCCGCAGTTACCAGGAAGCCCGGAACCAATGCAGCGGCCAGCAGCACCCCATAGACAGGCGCGAACCCAACCAGGTCCTGCCCCATGACAACGAGGCGATCCACCAGGCTGAACGAGGCCCCAAGGGCCGACAACGCCGACAGGTTGAACTGAGTCTGCACCAGACTGCCGAGAAACGCGCCGCACACCACCGCGATGGCTCCCGCAATTACGATTTGGACACTTTTTTTCATTCCCCTGCGCTTCCCGTAGTGATGATTTTCTGACAAAGGCTCTGATAACGAAGGAATTTTCAGAAACTTCCCGGCCATCTGATCCGTTACCTTAGCAAGCTCCAGCGGTTGAAGCACAAGCCTCTTGCCTCATACTGTTCATATAACGCAACTGACACGAGTGAACCCTATGACAGGGAACCGGGCTTCTCTTGCAGCCTGTTTCATACGCACCTTCTTCCTTGCCTGGATCTGGCTGGCAGTGATTCGCGGCCTGCTGATCATTCAAAGCGGGGTACTCCCGAGCCTGCCCGGTACCCTGGGCGGCGACGTTGCCGGGGCTTTTTTGCTGGCCGTATTCCTGCATCTATCGGTTGGCGTTGTCCGCGCCCTGTTGATCACCGCCCTGGGCGTCGCACTCTATGTGGCCGGCATGCACCTGACAGCCCATGGCACGCTTTTCCAACTGGCCTTCGCCGGCAAGGGTATGGACAGTACGTTCATTACCGGCAGCCTGCTCAACATCTATCTGATAACCCTCCCGGGCTACCTCGTGCTGGCCTGGCTGTTGCACTGGCTGCATCGAAAATGGGTGCCCACTTCAGAGCGTGCGCCAGTCCTGCTTATCAGTTCCGCCGTTCTGGTCACCGGCCTCTACACTCTGTCGTTTCCGAGCCTGACGACACCCGCCAATAATGTGGTGGCCAGCACTGTCGCCCAGGTTCCAGGTGCGTTGCTCAATCCGGTTGGCACTGCTATCGGTGACGAAACCACTGAACTCAGTGAGCAACTGGACAGACGAACAAACTTTTTCCACCAACAAACCAGCAACTTTCAGAATCCCGAGCCACCCAATGTTCTGTTGATCATGATCGAGGGGCTGTCCGGAGGCTACCTGCCGAAAATCAGCCAATATCACAACCTTCAGCCCATCGTCTCTCTCGACACTCTGGAGGCGACGTTCGACGCCTTCGGTTTCCGGGTCTACAACAACGTGCTGAGCATGGAACGGCAGACGGATCGCGGCACCTTTGCCCTGGTGTGTGGGCGCTACCCCGACTTGCGCCGGCCATCGGAGAAGATGTTGGCCGTCGCGGAAGACAAAGCCAATCCCGACTGCCTTCCGGGGAAGCTGAAAGATCAGGGCTACACCACCGCTTACTGGCAAGCTGCGCCAATCGAATACATGAAAAAAGATCAGTTCATGCCCCGGGCGGGCTATGAGAACGTCACCGGCGCAGAGGCATTTGGTCACGCGCAGGAACAGGATGGCTGGGGACCGCCAGACCCGACGTTCTTCCCGGACATTGCTGAACGCCTGAGTGAACTGGATAGCCAACGCGGCCCCTGGTTTGTCACAACCCTGAATGTCGGCACCCACCATCCGTTCAACATCGGACCAGAAGCCGAACAGGAACTGGAAGCCGAGCAGGCCAACCAATCTCCTTCTGAAGAAACAACGGGGCTCCCTGCCACCCAGATGGCTCGCAAAAAGGCCATGGTGGTCATGGCCAACTCCCTAGAACGCTTTCTGACACAGCTTGAGCAGGAAGGACTGCTGGACAACACTCTGGTGATTGTCACATCCGATGAATCCGGCGGCTTTGTTCGCGACGACCATGAGACCTTGCCGCTGAACAGCAACCTCGGCGTGCTGGCCATACGCTCGCCGGGCCGGCCAGACCTCAGTGAATTCGCACCGGAAAACCGGATTGTTGCCCAGTTCGACATCCCGATGACCATTCTGGATGCTACGGGCAACGGCCACCTGGCCGGGGACATGCTTGGCCGAAGCCTGCTGTCTGAGCCGACGGAGCCTGCTCGCGACCTGATGCTGGCCGACACCTACACCGGCATGAAGTACTTTCTCCGGGAATCCGGCACCCTGCTCGCCTGTACCGAATTGACTACCCGCTGCAGCAACTGGGCGTTCGATCCAGACAGACTGTTCGGAAGCCTGCAACAAACCGAAGACGAACCCTTCCTGTCCTTCGATGAGCGCCTGGCACTGCTGGAGAAAGCCACACTGCTGACCCAGGAAGGCGAATAACGTGCTACCCCTGCTAAGACAAGGCTTGGCCCTGTTCCGCCACCATCATCGGTCATTGCTTGCGCTCTACCTGACCTTCACCGGTTTATCCATCGCGGTATTTACACCGCTGATTACTGCCGCGGTGTCTCTGCTCAGGCCACTCACCGGTGACGCGGCCATCACAACCGGTGGCCTGCTGGACTTTCTGGCATCGCCGGGCGGCGTGCTCTGGCTGCTGGTAACCCTGTTACTTGCAGCGGTACTGATCGTCCTCCAACTGGCCGGGGTTACTTTGATCGCCGCCCAGACTGGCAATCACACCTCGAGGGCAGCCATCCGTGCCTTGGTGGGGATTGGTCGGCGCTTGCCGCAACTGGCTCTACTGGCCATCATTCAAACCCTGGCGCATTTGTTGATTGCCTTGCCATTTCTGGCGGCCATGGGCTTCGCCGCACATCTGTTGCTCAACAACTTCGACCCTTACCTGCTAAACCTTGAGCGCCCACCGATTCTCTGGTGGTTCCTTGGCTTCTGTCTGGTCATGCTGGGTGCCATTGTGGTGGTCAACGGCACCCTGTTTCTCCGCTGGATTCTTTCCATCCCGGCCCTGATGCTGGACCAACAAACACCGATGGCGGCCCTTCAACAGAGTGCCCGCGACACCCGCGGCGCTCATCGCGAAACGGTCGGTCTCCTGTCGCTTGTTATTGTCGCGGTGCTGGCCATGCCGGCCGTGGTAACGCTGGTGTTTGATTTGCTGGCGGCCAGTGTGTTCAGGGTTGTGCCAGCGAAAGCCAGTATCCTCTTGCCCGTGGTTATCCTGTTGGTGGGGAGCTACCTTCTCGTCAGTCTTGCCCTTACCTTCCTGGCCAGCTCGGCACTGGGCACCCTCATCGTCGCCCGCTACAAAGCAATACCCGGGCGCAAGCTGCAATGGCAGCAGCCGTCTCCGGACCGACAGGATGCAAAAACCGGGCGCCGGCTTTGGCTGCTCGAGGTCGTGATCATCGCGCTGGTACTGACCCAAAGCGTTCAAGTGGTCAACTCGCTGAACCAGCAAGACAAAGCGACCATAACGGCCCACCGTGGCAGCGCCTTCAAAGCTCCGGAAAATACTCTCAGCGCCATACACCAAGCTGTAGAGGACGGTGCCGACTACGTTGAAATTGATGTCCAACTGACCGCAGACGGCGTACCAGTGCTCTGGCACGACCAGGATATGGCGAGGATATTCGGAAAGCCGGAACGGATTGGCGATGTCCGGTATGACGACATCCATCATCTGGATGCCGGCTCATGGTTTGGTGATCACTTTGCCCATGAGCGTATCGCAACGCTGGAGCAAGCGGTCAAGGCCACCCGTGGCCAGGCCCGACTGTTTGTTGACCTGAAACCGAACCGCAACGAGCGGGCACTGGTAACCGCCGTTGTCCAGACCCTGCAAGAAAATAATGCCGTGGAAGGCACTATCATTGCAGCAGCTGACTGGCCCAGCCTGGAACTGGCAAAGCAAATGGAACCGGGCCTGAAAACCGCGTTGCTGGCACAGTTCGTGGTAGGCCCCTTGTGGCAGGATCGTTACGACATTCTGGCGCTGCGCCTGAACCGGGCCACCCCGGCAGCGGTCGCCAGGGCGCACAAGGCGGGCAATGAGCTGCATGTGTGGACTGTCAATCAACCGTCCGACATGGCACGCTTTCTGGATATGGGCGTTGATAATATCATTACCGACCGCCCGGATGTGCTGGCTGAGCTGATGGCAGAGCGCGCGGCGCTCAGCGATGGTGAGCGCCTGGCAATGCAGATCCGCAACTGGCTGAGGTAGACCGCAGCAGGCCCAAAGGCGGTTTACTGCTCCACAAACGCCCGTTCAATAACGTAGTGGCCCATGTCGCCGCCGCGAGCCTCACGGAAGCCCATGTTATTGAGAATGCTGCAGGTGTCCTTGAGCATGCTCGGGCTGCCGCAAATCATGAAGCGATCCTGCTCCACATCAAAATCGGGCAAACCGAGATCACGGGTGATCTTGCCAGTCTCCATGGCATCGGTCAGGCGACCCTGGTTGCGGAAGGGCTCACGGGTGACCGTCGGGTAGTACAGCAATTTGCCGTGCACCATCTCACCGAAAAACTCGTTTTCCGGCAGGTCCTGGATATCCTGCTGGTAAGCCAGCTCAGACACATACCGTACCCCGTGGGTCAGGATGACCTTGTCGTAGGCTTCATACACCTCAGGGTCTTTGATAATACTCATGAACGGCGCAAGCCCGGTGCCGGTGCTGATCAGCCAGAGGTTGCGTCCCGGCAACAGGTTATCCAACACCAGGGTGCCGGTGGGCTTACGACTGACCAGAATTTCATCCCCCACCTGAATCTTCTGCAGTCGTGACGTCAGTGGGCCGTCCGGAACCTTGATCGAGAAAAACTCAAGCTCTTCCTCATAGTTGGCGCTGGCGATACTGTAGGCCCGCATAAGCGGCTTGCCGTCTGTTTCCAGACCAATCATGACAAAGTGCCCGTTCTTGAAACGGAACCCCGGGTCCCGGCTGGTCTTGAAACTGAACAGAGTATCGTTCCAGTGGTGAACGCTGGTGACCGTTTCTTTCATCAGATTACTCATGGCAGCCTCGTTGTTGCGACTTCATACAGGTTATATGGGAATTCAATGGGTAAAGTTTAACCCGACAGGTTAAATCGACAAAACAGGCAATACTCATATATGTGTTCGATTTTATAGATATACATCGATAACAAACTGACCGGGGTCATGGTCTTCAGGTTACTCCTGAACTAGCCTGAAAGAAATTGGTCCCAGAACAAACAACCACCAGGGAGAACACCATGCTCGATCACCTGATTCTGACCGTGGACTACACCAAGGAATGGGAACAGGCTATGGAACAGCTGCCAGCTTTGCTCAAACTCCTGGGCACCCGGAAGATTACGCTCACCTATGTCCTGCAGACCCATAAACGACTGCATCCGGACGACACCGAAGGCTCGGCTACAGAACGGTTACGGAGGATCGGGGAACACCTCAAGAACAGCCTGGGCATAGAAACCGCCACCCACGTTTCCAAGGGCTTTGTTGCCCAGGAAGTCCAGGCTCTGGCCAAGAAACTCAACGCCGACGGCGTCGTAGCGTGCAACCGCAGCCATCGGGCAGCCAAGGAACTGTTCTTCGGAAACACCGCCCTGAACCTCGCCCGAATGACCAAAGTTCCGCTCTTGATCATTCCGGTCCAGGACGAGCCACCGGCGGCCGAAGAGGAGATTTTGCTTGCCACCGATGGATCAAAGGCGTCATTCAATGCCCAGGCAGTCTTTGAAAAGCTCATGGCCAACCAGCGCACCGGGCGCGTGGTATGGGCACATTCCGAGGAGCCGGAACAATCTGATGAAGCCACGGAACAGAGGATCAATGAACTGGCAGAGCGTCACCCAAACGTACACCGGAATATCCTGACCGGCCGGCCGGTGGACCAGATCCTGAAAACCATCAATGACACCCGCCCCCTGTTGACCATTATGGGGAAACGGGGCTCAACACCCATTCAGGAGATCATGATCGGCAGTACCACGGAACATGTGGCGGCCGGCAGCCCCTACCCGGTACTGATGATCCCCTGAACCGGCCATCACGGTTGTGTTGGCGGCAGTGACCGGCTAACGTATCGATCAGACAGGACATTTTCTTTCATCTATCCGGCCTGATCGATTATGAAGTACAGCTTCCGCCAACTCGAGGTCTTCCTCGCCGCCGCCCATTTCCAGAACATCACCCGGGCGGCGGAATCCCTTGCCATGTCGCAATCCGCGGCCAGCAGTGCCCTCAAGGAGCTGGAATCCCAGTTCGATATCCAGCTGTTTGACCGGGTGGGCAAACGGCTGCAACTGAACGAGCTGGGCCGACTGTATCGGCCGAAAGCCGAAGCCCTGCTGGCTCAGGCGAGGGAGCTGGAACAGGCCTTCAGCAAACACTCCGAGGTCGGCGCTCTGAAAGTGGGTGCCACACTCACTATCGGCAATTACCTGGCGGTAGGCGTGATGGCCGAGTACATGAGCTCGCCAAACCACCCGAAAGTTTCTCTGGAAGTTGCCAACACCAGCACCATTGCAAGACGGGTTCGGGACTTTGAACTCGACATCGGTTTGATCGAGGGCGAACTGCAGGCGTCGGAGCTGGAAGTGATTCCCTGGCGAGAAGACCGGCTGGTGGCCTTCTGCTCCCCTGACCACCCGCTGGCCGGCAAGGGCGAACTGACCGACGACGATCTGCGCGCCGCCACCTGGATTCTCCGGGAACAGGGCTCCGGCACCCGCCAGAGCTTCGAACGGGGCATGCACGGGCTACTGCCAGACCTGAACGTGCTACTGGAACTGGAACACACCGAGGCCATCAAGCGGGCAGTAGAAGCCAACCTGGGCATCGGCTGCCTGTCAGAGGTGGTCCTGGCCGACGCCTTCAAACGCGGCAGCCTGGTGCCCCTGGCCATCCCTCACCGCCAGTTCGACCGGCACTTCTACTTCATCCTGCACAAGCAGAAATACCGAAGTGCGGGGATTGCCCGGTGGATGACGCTGTGTGAGGAGCTTTAGAGATTTTTTTCTCTTTTGTCCGTGAGCGTCTGTGAATGTCCGTGGCGAAGGGTCAGTAAGCGAGAGGCCCACTGTGAAACCGGAACTCCGTATCCGGCTCTTCAATCAGCTTCTGCTCGATGGCCATAAACTCCGCCACCCGATCTTGCACCGGGCCACCGTTGGCCCGCTGTGCCAGTACCAGATAATCCTGGTAATGCCGCGCTTCAGATTTCAGCAAACTGTTGTAGAACTCCGCCAGCTTGTCATCAAGGTGCGGCGCCAGGGCGGCAAAGCGTTCACAGGATCTCGCCTCGATGATGGCGCCTACAATCAACACATCCACCAAGCGGCCAGGGTCATCCTTGCGAACGGCTTCACGCAGGCCTGCAGCGTAACGGGCCGGCGAAAGATGTGAATAAATCACCCCCCGCTTCTTCATGATCGCCAGCACCTGCTCAAAATGCCGCAACTCCTCCCGGGCTAGGCGGGACATCTTGTTGAGCAGATCGGTGTTGTCCACATAGCGGTATATCAGGCTCAGCGCCGTGGAGGCCGCTTTCTTCTCACAGTGGGCGTGGTCAATCAGCATCACATCCTGGTTGGCCAGCGCATTCTCAATCCACTGTACCGGCGTGCGGCAGGGCAAAAATTCGTGTATCTCTTTCAGGGCGTCGTTCATGGCTTCAGCAGCAGTCTGATTCATCAAGCGCGGCAGTATAGCGCAGCTAGCAGATCTCTCCGACCTCTGTCCAACTTAACTTTATAAGGGGTTTCCTATAGAATGCAGCGCCAGATCAAGGAGTCTCTGAATAAATCCTGAAACCCCATCGGTGATTTGAGGCGTTATTCAGAGGCTCCTGCGGCCTTTTCGCCAAAAAACCTCCCGCCAGGCAAGCTTGCCTCCGGCGCGGGACATTCCAACTGATGAGGGTCCATATCGTGTTAGAAGCCTACCGTGAACACGTTGCCGAACGTGAAGCCCTGGGTATCCCACCCAAGCCCCTGAACCCCGAGCAGACTGCTGGTCTGATCGAGCTGCTGAAAAACCCGCCGGCCGGCGAAGAAGCCACCCTGGTTGACCTGTTGGAAAACCGCGTACCACCGGGCGTGGACGAAGCAGCTTACGTTAAAGCTGCGTTCCTGACCGCGATTGTTAAGGGTGAAGCAACGTCTCCTCTGATCGACAAAAAGAAAGCTGTGCAGCTGCTGGGCATGATGCAGGGCGGCTACAACATCGCGACTCTGGTTGACCTTCTGGACGACAGCGAACTGGCCGAGCTGGCCGGTGAAGAACTCAAGCACACCCTGCTGATGTTCGACGCGTTCAACGACGTTAAAGAAAAGATGGACGCTGGCAACGCCGTGGCCAAGTCTGTGGTTGAGTCCTGGGCCAACGCCGAGTGGTTCACCAAGAAGAACAAGGTTCCCGAAAGCACCAAGATGGTGGTGTTCAAGGTGACTGGCGAAACCAACACCGACGACCTGTCTCCGGCTCCGGATGCCTGGTCCCGTCCGGACATCCCGCTGCACGCCCGCGCCGCTTACAAGATGGAGCGCGACGGCCTGAAGCCCGAAGAGCCCGGCGTAACCGGCCCGATGAGCCAGATCGACGAAATCAAATCCCGCGGCCTGCCGGTTGCTTTCGTCGGTGACGTAGTCGGTACCGGCTCTTCCCGTAAGTCTGCCACCAACTCCGTTCTGTGGTTCTTCGGTGACGACATCCCGGGCGTGCCGAACAAGCGTGCCGGCGGTGTGTGTATCGGTAACAAGGTTGCCCCGATCTTCTTCAACACCATGGAAGACGCTGGCGCCCTGGTATTCGAAGCACCGGTCGACAACATGAACATGGGCGATGTGATTGAAATCCGCCCGTACGAAGGCAAGATCCTGAACGAAGCCGGTGACACCATCTCCGAGTTCAAGTTCAAGTCTGACGTGATCCTGGACGAAGTTCAGGCTGGCGGCCGTATCCCGCTGATCATCGGCCGTGGCCTGACCGCCAAGGCCCGTACCGCACTGGGCATGGGCGCAACTGATCTGTTCCGTCTGCCAAAAGATCCGGAAGCCGGCACCAAGGGCTTCACCCTGGGCCAGAAGATGGTCGGCAAGGCCTGCGGTCTGGATGAAGGCCAGGGCGTGCGCCCGGGCACCTACTGTGAGCCGCACATGACCACCGTAGGCTCCCAGGACACCACCGGCCCGATGACCCGTGACGAGCTGAAAGACCTGGCGTGTCTGGGCTTCCAGGCTGACCTGGTGATGCAGTCGTTCTGTCACACCGCCGCTTATCCGAAGCCGGTAGACGTAGAAATGCAGCACACCATGCCGGACTTCATCCGCACCCGTGGCGGTGTTTCCCTGCGTCCGGGCGACGGTATCATCCACTCCTGGCTGAACCGCATGCTGCTGCCGGACACCGTAGGTACCGGTGGTGACTCCCACACCCGTTTCCCGATGGGCATTTCCTTCCCGGCCGGTTCTGGTCTGGTTGCGTTTGCTGCTGCCACCGGCGTTATGCCGCTGGATATGCCGGAATCGGTTCTGGTTCGCTTCAAAGGCGAAATGCAGCCGGGCATCACCCTGCGTGACCTGGTACACGCCATTCCGCTGTACGGCATCAAGCAAGGCATGCTGACTGTTGAGAAGAAGGGCAAGATCAACGAATTCTCCGGCCGTATCCTGGAAATCGAAGGTCTCGAGCACCTGACCGTTGAGCAGGCGTTCGAGCTGTCTGACGCTTCCGCTGAGCGCTCTGCAGCCGGTTGTACCATCAACCTGTCTGAAGAGTCTGTTGCCGAGTACCTGCGCTCCAACATCACCATGCTGCGCTGGATGATTGCCGAAGGTTACGGCGATCCGCGCACCCTGGAGCGTCGTGCCCAGCAGATGGAAGAATGGCTGGCCAATCCGAAGCTGATGCGTGCTGACAAAGACGCCGAATACGCTCACGTGGTTGAGATCGACCTGGCCGACATTAAAGAGCCGATCGTTTGCTGCCCGAACGACCCGGACGATGCCAAGTTCCTGTCCGAAGTGGCTGGCGACAAGGTGGACGAAGTGTTCATCGGCTCCTGCATGACCAACATCGGTCACTTCCGTGCCGCCGGCAAACTGCTTGAGCAGCACAAAGGCCCCCTGAGCACCCGTCTGTGGATGTCTCCGCCCACCAAGATGGACCAGGCCCAGCTGATGGAAGAAGGCTACTTCAACACCTACGGCACCGCCGGTGTTCGCACCGAGATGCCGGGCTGTTCCCTGTGCATGGGTAACCAGGCACGTGTAGCGCCGAAGTCGACTGTTCTGTCTACCTCTACCCGTAACTTCCCGAACCGTCTGGGTGATGGTGCCAACGTGTACCTGACCTCTGCGGAACTGGCAGCTGTGGGCGCGGTACTGGGCAAACTCCCGACTCCGGCAGAGTACATGGAGTACGCCAAGGACCTGAACAGCATGTCCAAAGAGATCTACAAGTATCTCAACTTCGACCAGATGGACGAGTACACCAAGAAGGCGTCTGAAGCTTCTGTAGCCTGAGACCTTCTGAGGTAGCTTACCTCTGATCTGAAAACGCCAGCCTTCGGGCTGGCGTTTTTTTATGCCTCTAGTGTGGAATTGGCTGCCTCTGGGGTTCAGGTTTCGGAGTGAGCTGGCCCCGAGGTGGGGGAGTCTTTTCTTCCGGGAAAAACAACTCGCTTCGCTCAGACATCTTTTTCCCTGCAGAAAAGACTCCCCCACCCCGCCGCCAGCGCTGAACCATATGCAGTTTTCAGGTACAAAAAAGGGCTCCCCGCAGGGAGCCCTTATCAGATCACTGAATAGTATCAGTGACTGCTGTTATCGCTCGATATGCTGGTACTCTCCAGCATCGCTGGTAGCCAAGGTGACTACTACGATAGCGATGAACGCAGCGATGAAGCCTGGGATGATTTCATAGACGCCCGGGCCACCCATGAAGCTGCCGTTCCAGCCCAGAGCAATCCACGCCATTACCGTGACAGCACCCACGATCAGACCAGCAAGTGCACCGGCACCGTTGGTACGTGACCAGGTCAGGCCGAGAATGATCAGCGGGCCGAAGGCGGCACCAAAGCCTGCCCAGGCGTTACTGACCAACGCCAGAACCTGAGAGTTGGGATCAGAAGCAATGAGCGCTGCAACCAGACCCACCGCAACAACACAGGCACGGCCGATGTTCACACACTCCTTGTCGGAAGCCTCTTTACGCAGGAACAGGCGGTAGAAATCCTCGGTCAGGGATGAGGAAGCCACCAACAGCTGACTGGAGATGGTACTCATAACCGCTGCCAGCAGAGCCGCATACAGGAAACCGGTGATCAACGGGTGGAACAGCAGGTCCGCCAGGATGATGAAAATGGTTTCCGGGTCAGCCACGTCCATACCGTTCCGGATAGCGTAAGCGCGACCGAAAACGCCCAGGGAGATGGCGCCGATCAGGGAGATGGCCATCCAGGACATGCCGATGTTACGGGCCACAGACACTTCATGTACGGTGCGGATTGCCATGAAACGCACAATGATGTGCGGCTGGCCGAAGTAACCCAGACCCCAGGCTACCGCTGAGAGCCAGCCAATCAGTGTCAATCCTTCGGTCCACGATAGCAACGTCGGATCAACGCTGTTCAGGGTTTGAGACGCCTGAGCGAAACCGCCGCCGCCTTCACCGAACAATACCACTGCAGGCATCAACACCAGAGCCAGCATCATGATGCAGCCCTGTACAAAGTCGGTCATGCTCACCGCGAGGAAACCACCAACCACGGTGTACGCCAGAACGACACCGAGGGTGATCACGATACCTACGCCATAGTCGCTCAAACCGCCGAAGTTGAAGATGCCGGAAAAAGCACTTTCAAACAGCTTGCCGCCTGCAACCAGACCAGATGCCGTGTAGACCGCAAAGAATACAACGATAACAATCGCCGATACCGTGCGTAGCGGCAGCGCCTTGGTCGGAAAACGGTTGGCCAGGAAGGCCGGAATAGTCAGGGCGTTACCGTAGTGAACGGTTTGTTCACGCAACCTGGGTGCAACAATCACCCAGTTGATAAACGCACCCACAAACAGGCCGATACCGATCCAGGCGTCCGCCAGGCCGGTAACAAACAACGCCCCGGGCAAGCCCAGAAGCAGCCAGCCACTCATGTCGGAAGCACCGGCCGACAAAGCCGCTACTTTTGGGCTGAGCCCACGTCCACCCAACATATAATCTTCAGCTGTCGCCGAGGCTTTCCGCATGGCGTAAACGCCAATGCCGATCATAATCGCAAAATACGCAAATAGACTGATCCAAACGCCAATAGCCATAAGGCTCCTCCGGTTTATTGAGTCGGACTGAGTCCGCTCTTAAGGCACAGGTACCACATCACTGTTGGTTGACTGGCCGTTGTTCTTGTTTACCCAAAATCCATCCGAATTGGAGCGAGGCAAGCCCCCGCACAGCCACTCCTTCACTATAGTTATTATTCACACCTTTACGACCAGGATTGCCGAGCAAAAAGTGCGATTCTACAGATGCATTAAGTTAGTATTACTACGGACCTACGGCTTACAAAATCCTACGATTCTTTTGCATAATCCTACGGGACTACCGAATTTACCGCCCAGTTCAGGCAACACTTTCATTAATCTGCAATCTGGAGGGTGTTGTGCCCTTGTATTTGCGCAACGCATTGGTCAAGGCACTCTGGGAGGAGAACCCGGTTCGGTAGCTTATTTCCGACACCGAGAGAGACGATGATGCGAGCAGGTGAGCGGCCTGCTCAAGGCGGGTCTGCAGCAGAAACTGATGAGGGGTTATGCCCGCCACCTCCCGAAAAACCTCATGGAATCGACTGACACTGAGGCACGCCTCACTGGCCATTTCCTCGACAGTAATTTTTCGATGCAGGTTGGCCAGGATATAACGTCGGATCACCTCAGGGCTGATGCTTGCCCGGCTGGAAGACTGGACCTGACGGTCCACAATGCGGTCCGCCATGCAGTAAAGAATACTCGAAGCCAGATGCTGCTGCAGGGTGAGGTTGTCTGGCGCGCGGTCAAATTCACCGGCGGTAAACTGGACCAGCCCCTGTAACCGGCTGTCCATCTGCAGGGTGCGCGGCTTCTCGAAAAACCGCATCATCCGTTCGTAATCCGCATGGGCCGGCGTATTGATAGCTGGGGTGAGCGGGTCAAGATTGATCACCAGAACGTGGTTCTGATCATCGCCACAGTAATCGTGGCTTGCCTCAGTGGGCACAACACAGGCTTTCCAGGTATCCAGGTGAGCCCCGGTGCCACCGACACTCAACTCAGCCTCTCCCCTCACCCCGATGACAATCTGGTGGTGTTCGTGCCGATGCTGGTGAGCGGCGATGGGAAGCTTGAGAAGTTTTGCGTTGAGCATTAATGCTGCCGGCCGTTAACTGAGAATGTACATCAATTAAAGCAGAACATTACAAAAAGTGCACGAAATCGACGCAACTATGGCCGTACTCCGGTTAATCAGGCGGATTCCGCCATTTTAACCAGGGCAGCCAACAACGCCGACACACTGGCCGATACCTGCTCCAGCGGCAATGCTGCATTAACCACATGGTAGTTGCCAGGCATCGCCGTAGCCCGCGCCAGGTAGGTATCGCGAATGCGCTGGAAAAAGGCCAGGGTTTCCTGTTCAAATCGGTCGAGCTCTCCCCGCTTTTTCGCCCGGGCCATACCGGTTTCCACGGGCGCATCCAGCAGGATGACGTGGTCTGGCCGTACCTCACCCTGAACCAGGGTTTCCAGCAACGCGATACGCTCGGCGGGCACACCCCGGCCGCCGCCCTGATAGGCAAAGGTGGCATCGGTGAAGCGGTCGCACAGTACCCACTGCCCCTTGTCGAGGGCCGGAAGAATCCGGTTATGCAGGTGCTGGGCCCTCGCTGCGAACATCAACAGCAATTCTGTGGTTTCATGAACCGGCTCTTCCCGGGGCGACAACAACAACTCCCGAATGTTTTCCGCCATAGGCGTGCCACCAGGTTCACGAGTGACGATAAAATCGACGCCGAGGTCCTTGAGGGTGTTCGCAGCGTTTTCCAGCTGTGTGGATTTGCCAACGCCCTCGGTGCCTTCGAAGGTAATAAAACGGCCTCTGTTGTGCATCATTCTTCCCGGCTGTTGTTCAGGGTTCCCGGTGCCGGAAACGAGCGATAGCCCTCACGGCGATTCAACTGATACTCCCTGACCGCTTTCTGGTGCTCCGCCAGGGTTCGGGAGAACTTGTGGCTACCATCACCACGAGCAACAAAGTAGAGGGTATCGCCGTCCTCCGGGTGCAAAGCGGCGTGCACAGAGTCCCGCCCGGGCAGCGCAATCGGTGTGGGCGGAAGACCGTTGATTCGATAGGTGTTATAAGGGGTGTAGGTCTGAAGGTCGCTGCGGCGGATACGACCCTGGTACTGATCCCCCATACCGTAGATAACGGTGGGATCAGTCTGCAGCCGCATGCCTTTGTGCAGTCGCCGCACAAACACACCCGCCACTTCCCCACGCTCCCAGGGCACACCGGTTTCCCGCTCAACGATAGAAGCCATGATCAGAGCTTCATAAGGGGTATCGTAAGGCAACCCTTCGGCCCGGTTCTGCCATTCTTCCTCAAGCACACTCACCATACGACTGTGGGCACGCTTGAGAATATCCAGGTCAGACTCGTTGGAGCTGAACATGTAAGTGTCCGGAAAAAACCAGCCCTCCGGGTGCTGGTCTTCAGCACCCACCGCCGCCATGACGTCTTCATCAGACCAGTCAGTGGTGACCTTTTTAAGCCGTTCAGAGCGCGCCAGCGCAGCGCGCATGTCCCGGAACGTCCAGCCTTCGATAAACTGTACCGACCACAGCTTTACCTTGCCTTCAACCATAGCGTCTACCATGGCGACTGGTGTCATTCCGGGCAAGAATTCGTAGTCACCCGCCTTGATCCTGGTCTGGTCGGGGTAGAGGCGGCCATAGAGCCTGAGCCAGAGGGCATCCGACACATAGCCCGCATTCTCCAACTGGCGGGCCACTCGGCTGAATGCTGTGCCTGTTGGCACTTTAAACAGCACCGGTTCTTCCAGCGCAACGGGTTGCTTCAGGGTTTGCAAACCCTGCCAGGCCCACAAGCCACCGCCGGCAGCAGCGAGCACGAATACAGCAACAACGATCAGTAACTTCTTGAACACGCGAATCAATCCAGTCTTGCCGGTGAACCGACGATTGTCGCAAGTCGCTGGTCAACAGGCAAATCGTGCCCGGCCAGATTGCGAACCGGCACCACCCCGACAACACTGTTGCTGAGCCAAAGCCCCTGACAGCTGCCGCCCAACAGTGTATCAAGCGTCAGTGGCATCTCCCGGAATTCGTGGCCGGCAATTCTCAGCCGGTCAAGCACGTAACGACGCATCACACCCGCAACCGCCAGGGTTGAAGCGGGCGGTGTCAGCCATACGTCTTCAAACAGCATGAACAGATTGGTCCGGGTGCCTTCCACCACATGGCCATCACGATTGCTCATCAGCACCTCAAAGACATCCCCTTGAAGCTCCCTGGCCGCCATCACCTGCTCAAGTCGGTTCAACGACTTGATCCCGGCCAGAAGCGGGTTCACTGTCAGCGGAACACGGGAGAAGTCGGCCACCACACCTTCCGGCCCGGGAACACTGGGGAAAGCGGAATGGGACACAATGAGAGACGGCTTCATGCGGGGCTCCGGGCGGTAGCCCCGCCCGCCCGAACCACGGGTGAGGGTCAGTTTGAGCACCCAGTTTAAGGACGGGTACAGGCCGGAATATCGTTCCAGGGCGCGAGCGCAGGCTGCCTCAAGTTCCGGGCGCGCCACCGGGATGGCAAGCCGGCCGGCATCACGGACCATCCGGTCAAGATGATAACCCAACAGGCTGGCCTTACCGCCCATGATGGCAATGGTCTCGAACAGACCATCGCCGTAGGCAAGGCCCCGGTCTCCCGGTGGAACACCACCGTCTTCAGCCCAATACAGATCAAACACGGTAGGGTCAGTCTTCGTAACGACTTACAATCAGCGTGCCGTTGGTGCCGCCAAAACCGAACGAATTCGACAGAGCAATCCGAACGTCCGCCTCTCGGCTCTTATGCGGCACCAGGTCCAGATCACAGCCCTCGTCTGGCTCGTCCAGATTGATGGTCGGCGGCAAAACCCCGTCGCGCACGGCCAGTATCGAGAAAATGGCTTCGACAGCGCCAGCGGCCCCCAGCAAGTGGCCGGTCATGGACTTGGTGCTGCTCATGGCAAGCTTGTGTGCGTGCGCACCAAACACCGACTTGACCGCTGCCACTTCCGCTACATCCCCGACCTGGGTGGAGGTGCCATGGGCATTGATGTAGTCAACCTGTTCCGGTTGCAGACCTGCGTCACGGATGGCGTTAACCATGGACCGGCCGGCACCTTCGCCACTGGCGGGGGGCGCCGTGATGTGATGGGCATCATCGCTCATGCCAAAACCGATCACCTCGCCATAGATGGTGGCTCCGCGAGCCCGAGCATGCTCCAGCTCCTCCAGCACCACCACCCCGGCACCGTCACTCAATACGAAACCGTCACGGCCCTTATCCCAGGGACGACTGGCTTTTTCCGGCTCATCGTTACGGGTTGATAACGCACGGGCCGACGAAAAGGCCGCCACGCCAGAGCGGGTTGTTGCCATTTCCGAGCCACCAGCCAGCATCACATCAGCATCGCCATAGGCGATGGTCCGGGCAGCGTAGCCAATATTATGGGTGCCGGTGGTGCAGGCGGTGACAATGGCAATATTCGGCCCCTTGTAACCAAAGCGAATGGCAGCGTTGCCAGAGATCATGTTGATAACAGAGGCGGGCACAAAAAACGGAGACACCTTGCGGGGGCCGGATTTCTCCATCTGGATCACGTTCTTCTCGATGTACTCCAGGCCACCGATGCCGGATCCGATGGCAATACCAACCCGCTCCTTGTCGAGATCGCCAAACTGCTCCAGGCCACTGTCATCAACCGCCTGCTGGGCAGCAATCAGGCCATAATGAATAAAAGCATCCAGTTTGCGCGCTTCCTTGCTGGACAGATAGGGTTCAATATCAAGATCCTTTATTGCCCCTCCAATCCGGGTGCCGTAGTCAGTTGCATCAAACCGATCAATCAGCCCGATACCGCTGCGCCCTGCCCGGATGGCCGCCCATGACGACTGTACATCATTCCCCACCGGAGAAAGCATTCCCATGCCCGTGACAACAACCCGTCGTTTACTCATAACCCTGTTCACCCGATTATTCCGTGTAACATCCAAACACTGAGACTTTCGTTCCACCAATAAAAAAGCCGTCCTTCATCAACCCCAAAGGACGGCTTTAGCCTGGCTATCTGATCAGCAGAGTATCAGGTGTGCGCGACGATGTAGTCGATCGCGTCCTGAACCGTGCCCAGCTTTTCGGCCTCTTCATCAGGAATTTCAGTCTCGAATTCCTCTTCCAGGGCCATAACCAGCTCAACAGTGTCCAGTGAGTCAGCGCCAAGATCCTCTACAAAAGAAGATGTGTTCTGAACCTCGGACTCTTTCACGCCCAGCTGTTCACAAACAATCTTCTTAACGCGCTCTTCAACTGTACTCATAATGTCCTCACTTTATGTGTCAACCAAGCAACTCTATGGCTGCCAGTTTAGTTTAAACCCTACCTGCAAACAAGCAGGGATTCTGTCAAACATGTTGTGCGACAAGGGGTTGCACATCAGCCCGCAACGGGCTTAACCCATGTACATGCCGCCATTCACATGAATGGTTTCTCCGGTAACGTAAGCAGCGCCTTCCGATGCCAGAAACGCCACCACCGAGGCAACCTCCTCCGGTGACCCCAGGCGACCAGCCGGTATGATTTCCAGCATAGCCTCACGCTGCTTATCGTCCAGTTTTTTGGTCATATCCGTGTCAATAAAACCGGGTGCCACGCAATTGGCGGTAATGCCGCGGTTAGACATCTCTTTCGCCAGGCTGCGGGTGAAACCCTCCACCCCGGCCTTGGCTGCACAATAATTACCCTGCCCGGGGTTGCCCATACCCGCCACCACCGAGCTGATGTTGATAATCCGGCCCCAACGGGCCTTGGCCATGCCGCGAAGCACCGCCTTACTGGTGCGATACACGCTGGAAAGGTTGGTTTCCAGCACGGCAGCCCAGTCATCGTCTTTCAGGCGCATCAGCAGATTATCGCGGGTGATACCGGCATTATTCACCAAAATCGCAGGCGCTCCGGATTGTTCTGACAGCTGCTTCAGGCCCGCTTCAATACTTTCCGGTTCAGCCACGTTCATCACGATGCCATAACCCTGGTAGCCGGCCTCTTTCAGGCCACGGGTAATGGCTTCTGCGCCGGCTTCGCTGGTCGCGGTACCGATAACTTCTGCACCCAGGCGGGCCAACTCATGGGCAATGGCTTTCCCAATACCACGGCTTGCGCCGGTAACCAGCGCAACCTTGCCTTCCAAAGACATAAACAACTCCGTTTATCAGGACCGGCCGAATGCCGCCAGGGCGCCGGCCAGAGAATCGGGATCTTCAATACCGTGCACCGGCAAACCGCGCTCAATCCGCTTAATCAACCCGGCAAGCACTTTACCAGCACCGCATTCAACCGCTACCGTCACGCCCTCATCACTGAGCGTGCGGATCGAGTCCGTCCACAACACAGGAGAGTATAGCTGCTTCAGCAGATTGCTCTTGAGCGTGTCTGCCTCTTTGACAACAGTAGCATTCACATTCTGGACCACCGGGATGACAGCATCGTTAAACCGAACATCTTCCAGGGCTTCGGCCAACTGTTCGGCAGCACCTTTCATCAGGGCACAATGGGACGGCACACTCACCGGCAGCGGCATCGCTTTACGCGCCCCGCGGCCCTTACAGGCCTCAATAGCCCGCTCAACGGCAGCGGCGGAGCCGGCAATAACCACCTGCCCCGGGGCGTTAAAGTTCACCGCAGCCACTACATCGCCCTGGGCCGCCTCTTCACAGGCCGCAACAACGTCTGCGTCCTCAAGACCCAGAATGGCAGCCATGCGACCTTCACCGGCAGGGACAGCATTCTGCATAAGTTCGCCACGAAGCTGAACCAGTTTGACTGCTTCAATGAAGTCCAGACTTTCCGCGGCCACCAGCGCGCTGTACTCGCCCAGACTATGACCTGCGACGAAATCAGGACCTGGCCCATCCGAGACACACCACTGGCGCCACAGGGCAACACTGGCGGTTAACAGGGCCGGCTGGGTAACCATGGTCTGATTCAGCTCTTCAGCAGGACCGTGCTGGCACAGGTGCCAGAGATCGTAGCCAAGAACGTTAGACGCCTCATCGAAGGTTTCGCTGATCATTGGCCACGCCTCGGCAGCATCCTTAAGCATACCGACCGATTGGGAGCCTTGTCCGGGGAAAATAAACGCTGATTTCATAAGCGGAATCTTATCGTCATTGATGGGTTACTGGAGATTAGCCAATAGTACAATTCAGGCCAATTATCCGCGATTAACCCTGAAAATGCGGGTCTACTTTAGTCGGGACCCGACCGGGACAGGCATCATAACATCAGATCATCGAGTCTTTCGTTGATCCTTCGTGGCACTTCGAGCTCTACTTCCCGAACGGCCTGGCGAATAGCGGCCAGCATGGCGCGCTCGTTGGCATTGCCATGACTTTTAATGACCACACCCTGGAGCCCAAGCAGGCTCGCACCGTTATGACGGGACGGGTCCATCAACTGAAGGAGGCGGCCAATAATCGGTTTTGCCAACCAGCCCACAAAGCGACCATAAAGCGAGCGGGTAAATGCCTGCTCAAGAAGCTCTATCAACAACCCGGCGACACCTTCGCCGGTTTTCAACGCAATGTTGCCGACAAAACCGTCACAGACTACTACATCGGCCACATCCCGAAACAGGTCACTGCCCTCGACATAACCAATGTAATTGACAGTGTCGCATTGGGCTAACATATGAGAGGCAAGGCGAACCTGCTCGTTGCCCTTGATCTCTTCCTCGCCAACATTAAGCAAAGCAACACGAGGCTCAGGCTGAGCACAAATGGCCGAGGCCATGAGCGACCCCATCAGCGCATACTGATACAGGTTCTCCGCCGTGGAATCGACATTCGCACCGAGATCCAGAACGTGGCAACGACCACGGAGGGAAGGAATAAGTTTGGCAATGGCCGGCCGCTCAATACCGGGATACATGCGGATAATCGACCGGCCGAACGCCATCAGGGCACCGGTATTGCCAGCACTGACACACCCCTGGGCCTCGCCGTCCCGGACAAGCCCGAGCGCAATGGCCATGGAGGAGTTTTTCTTGTGACGAATGGCATGGGAAGGGCGCTCGTTCATGCGCACCACGTCCGCCGCCTCGACAATGCGAATCCGTTCGTGCCCATCAATCAACAAGGCCTCGAGCTCGCTCCGGATTCCCACCAGAACAAGACTCAAGGCCTCATTTTCACGCACTGCTTCCAGCGAAGCATGAACCACCACCTCGGCGCCACGATCACCGCTCATGGCGTCGATAGCAATGGTGACCGGTTTACTCACCGCTCGTCCATGCGTCACGGGTCAGAAGGGTATCCCGACGATCTTACTCGTCGCGAGCCTCAACAACCTGCTTTCCGCGGTAAAAACCGTCCGGAGAGACGTGGTGACGACGATGAACTTCGCCGGTGGTTGCGTCTGTGGACAGAGCGGCGGCGCTCAGTGCGTCGTGCGAACGGCGCATGCCACGCTTGGAACGGGTCTTGCGATTTTGCTGTACAGCCATGGTTATGCTCCTGACCTATTTACGAAAACGTTAATGCTTTGTCGTCTTGAGACCCGCCAGCACACTGAACGGGTTGTCTTCTCTTTTCTTTACCTCTGGCTCACTGGCAGCCTTTGATGGCTCCAGTGCCTCCAGGTCTTCCTTTGCCGGGCATTCGTCCCTCTCATGAAGAGGAAAGGGTGGTAATACCAGCAATAGCTCGTCTTCCACCATGGCCCACAAGTCTGCGCTGAAATCCTCAAACAGAAAGGGCTCCAGTGCTTTCGGCAACCGTTGGGCCTGCTCATCGTTGATGACCAACCCGAGATCAAAACGGGATTCCAGTGTCGTATGCATATCAGTCATGCAACGCTGGCACTCCAGTGTGACCGGCGCAGACAGCTCGCCCGACACAACCCTTCGGCGCTCACTATCCTGATAAAAGGCCAGCTTAACATGGCATTCACTGCCATCCTGCAAGCCAGGAACTGCTTCTCGAAAACGAGCGAGACCCTTGAGTGGAACTACCCCCTCAAGTGTTCTGTTCTGCTCAGCCAACCCGATAGGGTCAACGGATTTCGGCAGTTCGGCGATCGGCGCTTTAGACATAGGCGCGCAATTTTAGGGGCGCGACCCGCCTCTGTCAAAGACTTAATCCACTTTCTGCCGGGGGTTCCGCTCCGTGTAGGGGTATTTTACGATATGGACCGGCAAACCTGACCAGATCCATCCACCCACCACCTCTACAAGGCAACCATGACCTCATCCGGCCTTTTGCTAGCGTCATCATCCCCTTACCGCAAACGCCTGCTCGAACAGCTAGGCCTGCCCTTTGAGACAGCCAACCCAAATATCGACGAATCGCCGCTACAAGGCGAACTACCGGATGCTCTGGCGGTTCGACTGGCCACCCAGAAAGCCCAGTCGCTTGCACCGGAGCACCCCGGAAAACTCATCATAGGCTCAGACCAGGTCGCCGCCCTGCCGGACGGCACGTTGTTAAGCAAACCTGGCAGCCATGAGCGGGCGCTTGAACAACTCAGCCAGAGCAGCGGAAAAAGCGTGCATTTCCTCACCGGCCTCGCGGTGCTCGACACCCGGACAGGCGTTCTCGAACACTGCTGCGAAACCTTTGTTGCACATTTCCGCAACCTTACCAAGGAGGAAATCAGCAACTACCTGCGCAGAGAACAACCCTATGACTGCGCTGGCAGCTTCAAGATGGAGGGGTTGGGCATAACCCTGTTCAGGGGATTGGAAGGGCGAGACCCCAACAGCCTGATTGGATTGCCGCTGATCGCCCTGAACGAGATTCTGATCCGGCTCGGTAACAACCCGCTGCTACACCCCGAACCATAACCCGGGGTGTAGCAGACAGTTAACGCAATTCGAGGCGCGATTCCAGCAAACGGGTAGCGACACCCTCGCCGACCGAGACACCCAACTGGTCCACAAGCTCGCGGAAGGGCGAGCGGCGGCGGCTGTAGTCCACCAGCTTCTCCTCACCCACCAACTGGCGGGCCACCCAGGAGGTGCTGCCCAGCCCGTCCACCAACCCCAACTCAACAGCCTGCTCGCCGCTCCACACCAGACCACTGAACAACCGCTCGTCGTCTGCCAGGCGATCACCCCTGCCCTCTTTCACGGCGTTAATGAACTGCTGGTGAGTGTTTTCCAGCACACTCTGCCAGAAAGCAACGTCTTCATCGCGTTCAGGCGAGAACGGGTCAAGAAAAGCCTTGCTCTCTCCGGCGGTATAAAGACGACGATCCACGCCGATCTTGTCGAGCATTTCACTGAACCCGAATCCGCCGGCAATAACGCCGATCGATCCCACCAGGCTGGCCCGGTTGGCGTATATTTCATCAGCCGCCGCCGCGATATAATAAGCACCAGAGGCGCCGATGTCCGAGATAACCGCGTAGACCTTCTTGTCTGGGTACTCTTCCCGTAGACGCTTGATTTCATCGTAGACGTAGCCTGCCTGCACCGGGCTGCCACCGGGGCTGTTGATCCTCAACACCACCGCCTTTGAGCGCTCAGCCTCGAACGCATTGCGCAGTGAGGTCACCAGGTTATCGGCACTCGCCAACTCGTCTGCAGCGATCGTCCCCGTGACTTCCACCAACGCTGTGTGGTAGCCGGCAGCGGATTCAACGCTGTCACCCAGAGGCGAGCGAATAAAAAACAACAACGCGAACAGGTAGCCAAACGTCAGAATCTTGAAAAAGATCCCCCAGCGACGGCTTCGGCGCTGCTCGGCCTGAAGCGACATCACCAGCTTCTCGATCAGTCGCCAGTCGCGCCCCGATTCCGGCGGCAACGCCGGCTCTTTACTGCCAAACAAACCTCGCTTTCGCGCCGGCGCACTCTGCTCAGGCTCTGCAGGCTTGTCACCCCAGCCCGGCTCCCTATCCGATTCCCAGTCACTCATCCGCTATTCCTTAACCACAAACGATCATAGCCCCAGCGTACGCCGAAGCTCGTCAACAGAACTCACTACTGCGTGGGGATCATACTGTTCCAGCACGTCACGCTTATGCACGCCCCACTCCACCCCGATCGCCGGCATACCAATACGGCGAGCCATATCCAAATCGTAACGGGTGTCACCGATCATCACCGCCTGCTCCGGCCGGTAACCGTAGAAATCCAGAATTTCTTCAAGCATCAGCGGGTCAGGCTTGGATTTGGTTTCGTCAGCACACCGGGTAATGTCGAAATGGGTGCCCAGCCCGCTGGAGGTGAGTGCCACTTCCAGCCCCCGTCGGCTCTTGCCGGTGGCCACCGAACAGCTCCGGCCAGAGCCGCGCAAGTCGGCCAATATGTCAGCCATACCCTCGAATACGTTCTGTGGCGTGGTCACTTTCTGGAAAAAGTAACCTGCGTAACCCTCCCGAATCCGCATCATTTCCTCGCGACTCAACCCCGGATACAGGCGCTCCAGAGCCTCGATCATGCCCAGCCCAATAATATCCCGATAGGCCTCGCGCTCAAGCTCCGGATACCCCAGCTCGGTTGCTGCCTGGTGCAAGCTGTCTGCGATATGATCTACGGAATCAATGAGCGTTCCGTCCCAGTCAAAAATAACAACCTTTACATCCATCAATAACTACCCTTGGTACGCTGCTCAAGCTCTTTGAGCACCTTGGCGAATGGCTCATCATACGGCGCTTCGAGGCGCATTGCCTCATCAGATCCCGGCAATGTGAACTCAAGAGCCCTGGCATGAAGCATCAGCCGCTGCCCGCCGATGGCTCGAAAGGCCTTGAGACTGGCATCATCCATATATTTGTCATCGCCGGCTATCGGGTGACCCGCCCAGGCACTGTGCACGCGAATCTGGTGCGTACGACCGGTTACCGGCGACGCCTGCACCAGACTATACCCCTGGTATTGCTGCAAACAGCGGAACAGAGTCAGCGATTCCTTGCCTTCGGCACTTACTTTTACCCGCCGCTCGCCATTCGGCATCTCATAGCGCAGGAGCGGTTCGTCAACCCGACCAATGCCTGCTGGCCAGGTGCCCGCCACCAGGGCGTGATAATGCTTACGAATGCGTTTGTGCCGCAGTTCATCCTGAAGAAAACGCAACGCCGACCGTTTTTTAGCCACCATCACCAAACCGGACGTATCCCGGTCCAGCCGATGCACCAGCTCCAGGAACTTTGCCTGCGGCCGGGCCGACCTGAGCACCTCGATCAAACCAAAACTCAAGCCACTGCCACCATGAACGGCAATACCCGAGGGCTTGTTCACCACCAGCATATCGTCATTTTCAAAGACCACCGCCGCTTCCATAACCGATTGCACCCGATCACCGGGCATGGGCGACTCCGGCTTGCTCTTCTGGACAATCGGCGGAATGCGCACCACGTCGCCAGCCTGAAGGCGGGAATCCGGCCTTACTCGACCCTTGTTAACCCGCACCTCACCCTTGCGAACAATTCGATACACAATGCTTTTGGGCACACCCCGCAGGCGGGCGAGGAGAAAGTTGTCTACGCGCTGGCCGGCCATATCCTCGTCCACCGTCACCCACTGGACACCCTTCTGAACCTGGCCTGCCGGCAACTCTCCGCGACGCCCATCAGAGGACACCGGCCCTGCCCGGCCCGATCCCCCACGGGACGGATTGCCGCGTTTCGGCGGCTGACGACGGGCTACTGGCTTGCGCGACATGGGATACCTTTTACTGGGTGATCAGCGCGGGATTGAACGAATACCGCTTTACTGTTATATTCCGGCGTGCTCTGCCGTTTGTCTACGGCCTGACGAACTCTGGTCAGAAGCCGGAGCGGCAGCAGTATACCGACACTGATTAAGAGATTGAACGCCGAAGCCCAATCATTACCGGGCCCGGCGTGAAACAAACTCCCGGACCACAGGGCAGACCCAGAGAGGCTGCGACCTGCCCGGGAGAGGAAAAACCGACCGGAAAACCGTCGGGCGACATCGCGAAGAATCACTACCATGCAAACCCGGGCCGTCCAGCAAACCAATACGACGTGAGACCCAGGAGTTTGCGTGAACCTGAAAACGGATATTATGCGTCAACAGACACTCACCCTATTCGACCTCTCCCTGCTGTCAGGCAGGCGGATTGTCGGCGGTGGTCTCAGACTTACAGGATCGCAACCCATAAGGGTTTGATCCGTCTGGCCGCCGGCCGCCCTGCTGTAACGGGCCCGCGGCACGCACATCCCGCTTCGCTGATGCGAACGCTCCCGGTTTTCTGTCACTAACAAACGACAGGAACCCTTTCTTTCCATGAAAAGAATGCTGATCAATGCAACTCACCCTGAAGAGTTGCGCGTAGCTCTGGTAGACGGCCAACGGCTTTTTGACCTGGATATCGAATCCAGCACCCGTGAACAGAAAAAAGCCAACATTTACAAAGGTCGTATCACCCGCGTAGAACCCAGCCTTGAAGCGGCGTTCGTCGACTTTGGCGCAGAGCGCCACGGCTTCCTCCCGCTGAAAGAAATCTCCAAAGAGTACTTCAAGAAGTCTCCCGGCCAGATCGAAGGCAAAATCAACATCAAGGATGTTCTGTCTGAAGGACAGGAAGTCATCGTGCAGGTTGATAAAGAAGAGCGTGGCAACAAGGGCGCAGCCCTGACCACCTTTATCTCTCTGGCCGGTCGCTACCTGGTGCTGATGCCCAACAACCCCCGCGCCGGTGGCATTTCCCGTCGCATTGAAGGCGATGACCGGGCGCAACTGAAAGACGCCATGAACGGCGTACAGGTTCCCAAGTCCATGGGAATCATCGTGCGTACTGCCGGTATTGGCCGCACCACCGAAGAGCTCCAGTGGGATCTTGATTACCTGGTGCAGTTCTGGGAAGCCATCACCCAGGCCGCTGGGGAGCGCAAGGCGCCCTTCCTGATTCACCAGGAAAGCAACGTTATCATCCGGGCGGTTCGTGACTACCTCCGCCAGGACATCGGCGAAGTCCTGATCGACGCTGACGGCGTTTACGAAGACGTACTCAGTTTTGTACGCGCCGTAATGCCTACCTTCGAGAACAAGATCAAGCTTTACAAGGATGAGATCCCCCTGTTCAGCCGGTATCAGATCGAAGGCCAGATCGAAACCGCGTTCCAGCGGGAAGTGAAGCTGCCCTCTGGCGGCTCCATTGTGATCGACCCCACCGAAGCACTGGTCTCCATTGATATCAACTCCTCCCGCGCCACCAAAGGCCACGACATTGAGGAGACTGCCCTGCAGACCAACCTGGAAGCGGCAGAAGAAATCGCCCGCCAGCTGCGCCTGCGAGACATGGGCGGGTTGATCGTTATCGATTTCATCGACATGACCCCGGCCAAGCACCAGCGCGAAGTCGAGCAGAAAATGCGTGAAGCCCTGGAAATCGACCGGGCCCGCGTTCAGGTCGGCAAGATTTCCCGTTTCGGCCTGCTGGAAATGTCCCGTCAACGCCTGCGCCCATCTTTGGGTGAAACACGCAGCGAAGTGTGCCCTCGCTGTGAAGGCCAGGGCACCATCCGAGGTATTGAATCCCTGGCCCTGAGCATCATGCGACTGATCTACGAAGAATCGTCCAAGGAAAAGACCGCCGAAGTCCGCGCCATCGTGCCGGTGTCCGTGGCTACCTTCCTGCTGAACGAAAAACGCAAGCAGTTGGCCGACATCGAGGCACGCCAGGGCGTTTCCGTGGTGGTTGCCCCGGTGCCAAATATGGAAACACCGCACTTCGAGATCATCCGCCTGCGTCAGGATGAAGCAACCCCTGAGCACATTGCCAGCCATCAGGTTGCCCAGGAATACAACGAGCGGGAAGAAGAAAGCGCCGAAGTAACGACCACCGAAAAGCCGGTTCGTGAGCAGGCTGCCGTGAAGGCCATCCGCCCCACAGCCCCTGCCCCAACAGCCCCCCAGGCCGCCGCTGAACCAGCGGAGCCCGAGGAAGGCCTGTTCCGCAAGCTCGGCAAGAAAATCGCCTGTTTCTTCCGCGGCGAGCAGGAGCAAACCGACACCAAACAAGCCGCCGGCAACCGTGACCGCGCCGGAGACCGTCGCAATCAGGGCCGCCAGGACCGTCGTAAATCACGGGTAGCCCGTGACAACCAGCGCCAGGGTGGCAATCGCACCGGCAACGACCGCCGACAGGGTGGCCAGCCAAACCGCGCCGATGACAACCGCAACCGTAATCGCGGCAACCGCAACGAAGACCAGCCCCGTGCGGCCCAGAATCGCTCAGGGCAGCAGGACAAGGGTAGCGATAACCGTGGTACCGACAACAAGGGCGGTGAGAACCGTCGGGATAACCGTAAGGACTCACAGGGTCGCAACCAGAACCGCAATCGTCCTCAGCGCGACGCAAAAGACCAGAAAGACAACCGCGAGCCGCAGGACGGCCCAAAAGCCCAGGCCGAGAACAAGCAAGGTGGCGACGACAAGCGTCGTAAGCCGCGCCGCCAGCGTAATCGCGACGGCTCACCTGCCGAGTCTCCGGCCAGCACACCGGCCGCTCGCAAGGCAGAACGGAGCGAAAGGCACCAGAAGGACACTCAGCCCGAGAAAGGTATAGAGACCGGTAACGAAGAGGCGAAGCAACAGCCAGCCCAGCAACCGGTTGAACAGCCCAGGAAGGTTGAAGCACCGAAGAGCGCTGCCGCCGAAGACAAAGCCACGGTGGAGGCACCCAAGGCTGACAAGCAGGAACAGGCGAAAGCCGACAAGGTTTCGGAAGAAAAAGCCGACAAGGTTCCGGACGAGAAAGCCGAGCAACCTGCCCAGCCGGCAGAGCAAGGCAACCCGACTGACAGCCAGAAGGCGAGCGAAACGACCGACGCCAGGGCGGACATCGAGAAGCCGGCTGACGCGCCTGACTCCGGTACCTCTGAGAAGGACAAAGAGCCCAGGGAACCCCGCAAGACTCGCCCGGCAAACCGTCAGCGTAAACCGAAAGCCGCAGACAAGGCTGCAGATAGCGACAACGCTGAAGCGCCGGCTACCAAGACCGACAGCGAAGTAAAAGCGACTGAGCCGACGGACAAGCCGGAAGCAACGCCGAAGTCCGAGAGCAAGCCTGCCGAAGCGGCAGAAGCGCCAAAAACTCAGCCAGAAAGCTCCGAAGCCAAGGCCGATGCCGAGGCTGACAAGACAAAACCGGAAGCTGAGGCCAAGACTGTCGCAGAGACCAAGGCAAAAGAAAAAGCCGACGATGCGCAGAACGCCCCCGCACAGGACGAAATGCCAGACGTTCCGGTCACTCCGGGCCGTGCATACAATGACCCACGTGAGGTCCGTAAGCGCCAGCGTGCGGCCGCCGAAGCCAAGAAGGCCGGGAGTAACTGAATATGCTGACCAATTCGGATATCGAGGCGCTGGAAGACATCCTGTTTGCTGAGCCCTGGGGAGACGAAGCCCTGGACTTCTTCGGATTCCACGGCGTGGTGTGTGCCAGCGTTATCGGCCCGGTCAGCCTGGAGGCGGAAGATCTCTTCCGCCTCGCCACCGGCGCAGACACCCTGCCAAACGGCAAGGTACCGGAGGTCTTCGCTCACTGTGTGAAGGTGTTGGCTTCTGATATGGCCCACGCCCTGGACATGGGCCAGCCGCTGGAACTGCCTGAACCGGAAGACGGCGACCCCATGAACGCGCTGGAAAACTGGTGCGCCGGCTTTGTGGACACCTTCCTCGAGAACGAAGAGGCTTGGCTGGAGGCCGCCAGCGAGGAGGAGGTTGCGGACCTGATGGTGCCGATGCTTACCCTCTCCGGCCTGTTCGAAGACGAAGACTTCCAGAATGTCCGGAACGATGAGAAGTTGGCCGGCCGCATGGCAGAAGCCATTCCGGATTCACTGACCGACCTTTACCTGCTGTTCCACGCGCCGGATTGAGCCCTAAGCGCTCACCGGCTGCTTGAAATGATGCCAGACGGGCTCCAGCCCCTCTGGCATTTTCATTATACGGCCCAGCTCGCACCAGGGCGCGCCGGGAAAATGAAAGTCACTGCCCTGAGACGCCAGCAACTGCTCCCGCCTTGCCAACTCGGCTACAAAACCCAGATCACCACTGGACTGCCCGGATACTGAAACCTCGATGGCCCGGCCTCCTGCCCGGCGAAAATCTGCTGTTAGTTCACGCAAACGGGTGGCCGTCAGCCGATACTTGCGGGGGTGCGCCAGTACCGCAATACCACCGGCGGCGGTAATCCAGTGCACCACCTCAGACAACTCAGGCCAGCAGGCCTTTACATCACCCGGCTTGCCGGAGCCAAGATAACGCTTGAAGGCATGGGCGGTCTTGGGCACCACCTCGGCATCTACCAGCGCCTGAGCAAAATGTGGCCTCCCGGGTACATCACCACCGGCCAGGGTGGTCGCTTTTTCCAACAGCCTATCAACCTTAAGCCGGGCCAGCTTATCGGCAATCAGCCGCGCCCGCTGCCAGCGGTTGTCATTTTGCTGCGCCAATGCTTTCAGGAATACGGGATCGACGTCATCAAAGTCCAGTCCGACCACATGAATGGTATGGCTGCGCCAGACACAGGACAGTTCAACACCGCTAATCAGTGACAACCCCAGCTCCTGCCCCCGGGCACGAGCCGGTGCGAGGCCGGCAATAGTATCGTGATCGGTCAGGGCCAGATGACTGACCCCCTGCTCTGCCGCACGGGCAACCAGGTCTTCCGGCGTCAACGCACCATCCGATGCGGTGCTATGGCAATGCAGATCAATGCACGGGTTCGGGTCTTGAGGTATAGTCACAAACATTCCTGAACTGGGTGATAGCCACCAGTGTAACAGTGTTGGTTATCCGGCCCTAACCAAAGCGCGATTTGTACCGGAGTATCCATGTATTACGCCATTATCAGCGAAGATGTCCCCAACAGCCTGGCCCTTCGGATGACTGCCCGCCCTGCTCACGTTGCCAGGCTTGAGGCGTTGAAAGCCGAAGGGCGCTTGCTGGTGGCTGGCCCTCACCCTGCCATCGACTCCCCTGATCCGGGCGACGCCGGTTTCAGTGGCAGCCTGGTGATTGCCGAGTTTGAATCACTGGAGCAGGCGCAGGCGTGGGCAGATGCCGACCCGTACATTGAGGCAGGTGTTTACCAATCCGTCACTGTGAAGCCCTACAAAGTTGTGCTTCCCTGAGTCGGGACAGCGCCGCCAGAGAGCACCACAGCATGAGCGGATTGTAACCCGCGATTGCTTGAATACCCGTCACTGTGTGACAAAATTGCGTGTTTGAATGACCGTCAACAGAACCATATCAGGGAACGTAATCCGTGACATCGCTACGTCTTCTTCTCAGCCTTTTGCTTATCATCGCTTCGGTTTCCGTCGCCCAGGCCCGCACCGTATGGGTTGACGACAAGCTCTACCTGCCTGTTCGTGCCGGAGCCGGCACACAGTTCCGGATTATTGAAAATGCTGTTCCCAGTGGCACACCGCTGGAAGTGCTTGAGGTGGGAGATAGTTACACCAGAGTGCGAACACCGAAGGGCACCGAAGGCTGGGTTTCGAGTCAGTATCTCAGCAACCAGCCGATTGCCGCTGACCGGTTGCGACGGGCTACTCAGCAGTTGGAACAGACGCGATCCGAGCTCACCAGTGTTCGTGAGCAGTTGTCGGCCGTTACCGAAGAACGTGACAACCTGCAGAACGCCGAAAGCAGCCTTTCCAACCGCGCAGGCGAGTTACAGGAAGAGCTCAACCGAATCAAGAATATCGCGGCGGATTCCATCAATCTGGAACGCCGCAACCGCGAACTGCGCGAAGAGAATCAGAAACTTCGCAACGATCTGGAAATACTGACGGCAGAGAATGAACGGCTCGAAGCCAGCAAGGACTCCGACTTCATGCTACTGGGCGCAGGCCTGGTGCTGGGCGGCGTGCTGCTGGCACTGCTCATCCCACTGCTCAAACCAACAAGAAAAACCGACAACTGGGCCTAAACGCCATGAAAGATTACTCAGAGAAACGTGACTTTCACCGGATGCAGGTAAACAGCCGCATCGAGATTACCGACGCCAGGGGCGATACGGTTACAGGTATTTGCAGGGATCTGAGCGCCGCCGGCATGCAACTGTTCGTAGACAGTGCGATCGCCGTAGGTAGTGAACTCAAGACCCGCCTGGAGGGCGCGGACGATCAGTTTCCTCCGTTGGAGACCGTGTGTGAAGTCATCCGCTGTGAGCCGGAAGGAGAAGGCTACCTGGTCGGGGTCAACATCACGGAAGTGACACAATATCGAGTAGGGTGAGGCGTCACCGCCTCATCCCTCTCACAGAACCGTACATACGGGCCTCGTATACGGCTCATGCCATTAACTTACCCCGAATTC
>NZ_JBEPPY010000020.1:0-85308 GCF_040547575.1 Marinobacter sp. MBR-99
ACGCCCTTGCCATTCGGATTGTCTTCCCCTCAGTCGGGGTGACTCCGCCCTCTTTCAGGCGGACGGGTTTGCCGGCTTCGCCGGGCAAACAAAAAGGCAGGATGGGTGTTGCCCATCCTGCCTTCCGATAATACAAATCGCTAATTAGGCGAACCGATTAGATAAGACCCAGTAGATCACCAAGTAATGGAATGTCGCCAAACAGATCCTCGCTACCCTCATTCAACTCTACCAGTGCTGATAAGAGGTCAATAACTACAGGGACCTCGCTCAAGTCAAAACCAGGAAGCCCAGTATGTGGTGCCTCGCCGGCAATAACGCCAACTAATTCTGATAACACCGGGACAGATTGCAGCTCATCAACCCCAGGAAAATCATCGAAACCTGGCAGCCCCTCCCCACCATCTGGAAAATTCGCAATGAGATCGAGTAAGACAGAAAGCGGGTTGTCACTCTCGAACGGTAGGCCGTTCAGCAGATCTCCTACCGGCAAAGCCCCAAGCACGTCATTGCCGTTCACAGACATTAAAGCATCATCTCGAATCAAGCTTAGCTGGGCCTTGGATTCAAGACTATTTGTGCCAACGACCATCCCGCCAGAACTGCCCAAGGTCCAGCCCACGGGCGATAACTTCCTCCTCTACACACTCACGCATGGCCCGGTAGATTGGTTCCCCTTTCTGCTTTTGCTGCCAGAAAACCGTGGCAAGGCGGCGGGCGAAGAATGGACAAGCGGCCTCTGGCTCCGCAAATTCATAGCTCATTACCCTGGATGCCCCGAACAAAGGCGCCAGCTGGCTCAGCTTGAAGTCCGGATCTTCCTGCTGGATGGCATCGAAAATGTCACGACCAGAGGCCGGTACCGGCATGAACAGATCGATATCGTCCGGGTAGCGGAACAGATAACGCAGGAGAATAGAGGTAGGGGCATCGATACGCTGGTTCGCCCGCTGGCGGAATCGATAGAAGGCTTTTACCTGAATACCAAATACCCAGTATGCCTCGGCACTGGTGAGGCCAAAGCTTTCCCGGAACAATGAGAAGGGGCTGTCACTGCGACCCAGAATCGGGCGTTGGGCGCGGCTATAGGAGGCCAGTTTCTGGTCAGACACCTCTTCGGTGTTGGTCCATTTACCTTTCTCGATCGCCTGCTCAGGACTGGTATCCCGTGAGGCGGCCTCGTCTTTCAGAATGCCAAGGTATTGATCGTTGAACCAGACCTGAAAGCGCTGATTCACGTCGTTTTCGAAGTTCAGCAGCAGTTCATCATTCATCCAGTCCGTTAGTGAATCCCGCTCGCGGAGCAGGGCCCAGACATTCAGGTTCTTTGCGGTGGCCAGGACATCAGCGGGCACCTCTGGGGTTTTGCTGGCCAATGCCGCGAGTGCGTCTGCGAATGCACGGGCATACTTTGCCACCACCAGTCGCTGCAGGCGAATGATGGGCAAACCGGCCCCTTGGGAGCCGTCAGCGCTCTCTGACAGCAGTTTGTAGGAAGAAATATACGAGCGGCCAAACAAAGGCGCAAAGCCCGCCTTGTTGGGTGTTCTGCCATCCGCCCCCGGCATAAACGGCTGCAGCAGGGAAAACACTTCCGGGTGGGAGGGGCGCAACGGAATGGGCACCCACTCCGGGTGTTTCAGCAGCAACCGCACCAAAATGGCCTGGCTTGGCCGCAATCCGGGAAGTTCGGCCACCGCGTCGTCGTCATCGGCCAGGCCCAGGGTTTCATCGGGCGTTACGTCTCGCCCGACCGTTTCGATAGAGCTTTTCGCTCGCTTAAGCTGGCTCAACCGATTCAACGGGACGTTCATCAGCATGGCCAGATCAAGATCACGGACTTCGCCGCCACCAAGGTAGCTCTCCAGCACTGCTTTGAGGCTCATCAGGGATTGGCCGTTGATCGGTTTTGACGGGTGAGTGAGTTCGCTTCTTGCCATGCTTTGCCTTTATCCTTTAATACTCATTGATAATATCCACACTGAATCACAAATGGCACGCTTTCGTTTTTGTATAATATTTTTCAATGTTACCATACGAAGCTGAACAGTCTGGGTGCTTCTGATGGACATTGAGCAAACGCTCTGAGGTGCAGAAAATAGTGCGCTGACCATTACCCAGGCTTTCATCATGCTGATTTTCCGGAGTGTAAAGCCACCGTGTCTGCCATTGGTACCAAAACGTTCTTCTTCTACGAGGGCGAACAGCAACCTGCAGAATACACCATCTGCCAACCTGACTATTTTCAGGGGCCGGATTTTCAGCTTCCCCGTAAAGGCATTACCCTCCTCTATGGCAACAAGGGCCCTGGCAGTCTGATCGGCGCTGCCGTTCGTGAAAGCGCATCGACAGGCTTGGGCGTCTGCTTTGCCGATATCAAAGTCGATATTGGCGATTGGGACAGCAATAAGCAGAAGCTGTCTACCTTCAACGCTTGCCGCTTCCTCAACTTGCCCCTGCGGGCCAACCGGGAAGTGCTGGACGACGTTAACCGGTTATGGAACCAGTGGCTGGACGCAGAATGCGCTCCCCGTGAGGATTTCCCCCGCAAGCCTTCCAACCGGATGGACCTGCTGGACAAACTGGTGGAGCTGGCCCCATATCGGGAGTTAACGGCCATTGCCTATGACGCCGTCACCCGCTTCGGTACCGCCAAGTTCGTCACCATCTACAACCTGGACGCCATTCTGGACGACCAGATTACCGTGATCCCACCGCAGACAACGCTTCGCTTCTCCCTGCCCGAAAACGCCTGACCCAATTGTTTATTTTTTCAAGCAAACCCTCCAAATTCTTTCTATAACTGTACTTGAACACTTCCTTACAACTTGATCTCAGATAAATCGGAGGCAGCGCCGACATTGTTTGATGGACATTCCCTATAACAAAATCGCGGAGTGCTTATGCGAAAGAACCTTCCTGTTACCAACACCGAGCGCACCTTCTCGCCCAGCCAGAAGTTGATTTCTTCCACCGACCTGAAAGGCAAGATCCGGCACTGTAATAAAGCATTCGTTGACGTCAGTGGCTTCAACCGTGAAGAGCTGATTGGCCAGCCCCACAATATTGTTCGCCACCCGGATATGCCGCCGGAGGCCTATGCCGAGATGTGGGGGTGTCTGAAAGCCGGTAAGCCCTGGATGGGATTGGTCAAGAACCGGTGCAAGAACGGCGATTTTTACTGGGTGAGCGCCTACGTCACACCAGTGACCGAAAACGGGGAGATCATCGGGTACGAGTCGGTTCGCTCCTGCCCTGCCCGGGAGGATGTGGCGCGGGCAGAGAAACTGTACGCGGGCATTCGGGCGGGTAAGCCAGCACTGAAACTTCGGGGTTATGCATCCGCTATTCCGCATATCCTTGTGGGCATTGTACTGGTCGCGGCAGGTCTCCTTTACGGTGCTGGGCAGGTTGCCGGGGCCACGGGCTTACTGGCATTCGTCTTTGTTGGGCGGCATGTCTGGGCAACGGTGTCACAATCGAATCTGATCACCTCCGTAATGGAACAAATGGGCAAGACCTTCACCAGCGATCTGGCGGCCCGGAGTTACACCGATGAAATGCTTGGCCTTGGCCGGCTGAAAGTGGCGGTGATGGCGCAGAAGGCGCACCTGGACGCGGTGCTAACCCGGCTTGAAGATTCATCTGCTGCGATGAGGTCGCACACCACGCGGGACCTCGAGATTGCCTACGACACGCAGCACACCATGCAGAAACAGCAGCAGGAAACCGAACAGGTGGCGGCTGCCATTCATGAGATGTCGGTGACCATCGGTGAGGTTTCACAGAACGTGCAACTGACTGCCGACAAGGCGGACAACGCCCGCCAGGCGTCTGATCAGGGTGTTGCCACCATCAACTCTACCCGGGCCGCCATCGAGAATTTGAAGCAGACCGTACACAACATCGGCCAATCGGTTAACGATCTGGCCCAGCAAACCCACCGGATTGCCTCTGCCGCGAAAATTATCGAAGACATCGCCGAACAGACCAACCTGCTTGCCCTGAATGCCGCCATCGAGGCAGCACGGGCTGGTGAACACGGCCGGGGCTTTGCGGTGGTGGCCGATGAAGTGCGCAACCTGGCCCGCCGAACCCGGGAATCGACCAAGGAGATTCATGGTGTGGTTTCCGAACTCATTGGCAAATCCGAGCAATCGGTGCAGGTCGCCGAAACCGGCGTGACAGCCGCTGATAATGGCCTGGAAAAGATGCTCGAAGCCCAGGCAAGCCTGTCAGACATAGCCGAGTATGTGGTCACTATCGCTGAAATGGCCCTGCAGATGGCTACCGCCGTTGAAGAACAGGCGCAGGTGTCTGATCAGATCAACGAACAGGTAGAACGCATCTCAAATATGGCGGAACAGAACCTGGTCAAGGGCGAGGAATCCACCCAAAGCGTGCGCGAGATGGGCGACATCGCTAAAGACCTGCACGAGCTGGTCGTCCGCTTCAAGTAAGAGTTGAACTTAAACTCATTAGCCTATCGCACTTCTTCAGCCCACTGCCTGATTCAGTATGGTTTATGTAATGATAAAAAGAGAAATGTGAATTCGCGTAATAGCGCACACTTTACGTTGGAAAGTTAGCTGCGAATAACAGAAACCGGCACCTTTACCTGCTGCTGTTTCTGCATGAAAGTGATAAGAACGATGGCCCGCTCCTCCCCATCGTAGGCCTGGAAGATAGCGCTGATACCCTTGAACGGCCCTTCGTCCAGCTCAACCGGCTGGCCCGGCTTGATACCGCCCTGCTCCGCAACTTTATCCAGGCTGACTTTGATGTGTTCAATCACCTCATCGGCGATGGCGGCCGGCTTGTTGGCAAACCCCACGATACGAGCAACACCCCGCGTGGAGCGAAGCTTCGACCACATGGGATCGGTCTGCTCCAGATTCACAAACAGATAACCGGGGAACAACGGCTCCAGCTTCCTGATCCGTCTACCCGCCTTGATCTTCTCCACTTCGACCTTCGGGTAGAAGCAGGCCACCTCCTGATTCTGCAAATGCTGCAGCGCCCGATCCCCTTGGGCCGGTTTGTGTTGTAAAGCATACCAAGTCATGAAAAATCCATCTTTGCATCTTTGGGGTCAGACCCCAGAACATTTGATCAGGTGAAATGTCTTGGGGTCTGACCCCAATTTCAAAAATACCAGCTACCCGCCGCAATGAAATGCGGATTCAGCACATCTTCCTTGCCGTATTTCAGGGGTTCGCCCTGGGGAGTTTGCACGCTGCCGCCAGCGGCCAGGAGGATGGCGTGAGCGGCGGCGGTGTCCCATTCGCTGGTGGGCCCCATGCGGGGATAGATGTCGGCATGGCCCTCCGCTATGCGGCAGAACTTCAGGGAGCTGCCCGCCTGCACGGTTTCGTGGGGGCCGAGGGTATCAATGAAGGCGCGGGTTTCATCGTTCAGGTGGTTCTTGCTGGCCACCACTCGCAGGGTCTCTCTGGGTTCGGCCACGCGAATGCGGTGTATGCGGCCAGTGCGATCACGCATGCTGGCGCCCTCGCCTTTGATGCCCCAGAAGGCTTCTTTCAGTGCCGGCGCGGTAACCACGCCCATCACCGGCTCGCCGTCTTCGATCATGGCGATGTTGACGGTGAACTCCCCTGTGCGCTGGGTGAAATCCTTGGTGCCGTCGATGGGGTCAATCAACCAGAAGCGACGCCAGTGTTTGCGCTCTTCCCAGGGAATCTCTGCGCCTTCTTCCGACAAGATCGGTATATCCCGCGTGAGGTTACGCAGCCCCTTCACGATAATGTCGTGGCTGGCCGTGTCAGCAGCGGTGATGGGTGACTGATCTTCCTTGTAATTCACCTTGAAGTCAGACTGGTAGATATGCAAAGCCTTCTCGCTGGCTTCATCTGCAATTCTGATCACTTCCGGAAGAATCGAGCTGTAATACATGTTTGCATCCCGCTGGCCGTATCTATCGCAATAATAGCAAATTTTGGGGTCAGACCCCCGGACATTTGATGGGGCGAAATGTCTTGGGGTCTGACCCCAACTTGAATTTTTGGGCCGGTTGCGGCAGATTGTTGCGGTTACAAATCAATTCACAAGGACTGTGAGATGCCCCGCCGACCACGGATTTGCCCGGCCGGGATGCCCCAGCATGTAATTCAGCGGGGGAATAACCGGCAGGAATGTTTTCAGGATTTGGCCGATCGCGCCACTTATGCGACCTATCTTTCCCGCTATCAACGGGAATTTCAGGTGGATATTCACGCCTGGGTACTGATGAGCAACCATACCCATCTGTTAGTGACGCCCAACGTTGAGGGCGCGCTTTCGAGCCTTATGAAGGCGGTTGGTCAGCGCTATGCCCAGTATTACAACCACAAATATGACCGTACCGGAACCTTGTGGGAGGGGCGGTTCAAGTCTTGCCTGGTGGATACCGACCAGTACTTTCTGCAATGCCAGCGCTATATCGAACTGAACCCGGTGAAGGCGGGCATGGTGGAGTATGCCGGGGACTATCAATGGTCCAGCTATAACTGCCATGCCTATGGGATGCGCTCGGGCATGCATACGCCGCACGACTGCTATCTGAACTTTCAACCCGATGCCGAGAGGCGCTTCATCAGCTACCGCTCGTTCGTCGCCAGTCCCAGCCCTGACGGAATGGATGAGCAGATTCACTATGCGGCGATCTCCGGCAAGCCGCTCGGTTCTGAAGAATTTCGGGAGCGGATCAAGGCGAAATTCGGAGAGTTCTAATTTGGGGTCAGACCCCAGGACATTTGAGGAGGTGAAATGTCCGGGGGTCTGACCCCAAATGGAATACGGTGCCTTTTTTGGCAAAGATTGCCATAATGGCTGTAATGGAGGATTTGATTATGGCAACCATGAACATATCTCTGCCCGATGCGATGAAAACCTGGGCGGAACAACAAGCGGAATCCGGCAGGTATTCCAATACCAGCGATTACGTTCGGGATTTGATTCGCAAGGACCAGGACCGGCGACAAAAGATCGAGCAGTTGCAGGCTCTTGTTTCGGCCGGAATTGCTAGCGGCGAGGGGACTCGTTCGATGGATGAACTCAAGGCTGCTGCAAGGCAACTCGCCATGGATGGAAAAATCGATGAACTACATTCTCAGCAGGAAAGCTGAAGAAGATATTATCTCTATATACCTCCACGGACTGGAAAACTTTGGCGACATTCAGGCCGACGCCTACCACACTAAATTACAGGCGTGCTTTGAGTCCCTTGCTCAAAACCCGCTGTCTGCAAATGAACGCCTGGAGTTGTCTCCACCGGTGAGGATTCACCCGGTTGGCGTGCATATCGTGATTTACCAACTCATTGACGCCCACAATATTTTTATTATCAGGGTGCGTCACGAGCGCGAAGACTGGCTATAGCAATTTGGGGTCAGACCCCAGGACATTTGATGAGGTGAAATGTCCGGGGGTCTGACCCCAATTTTATATTTCGACTTCTTCGAAGAGTTCGGGGACTTCGGCGGGCCAGCCGAATTTCTCGGTGATGCGTTTGCGCATGGTGTCGCTGGCGACGGGTTCGCCGTGGGTGACGTAGACTTTTTCTGGTTTCAGGGTGCCCTGCTCCAGCCAGGCCAGGATTTCGTTGTAGTCGCCGTGGGCGCTCATGGAATCGAGGTTGTGGATTTCAGCTTTCACTGGCCAGTATTCGCCGTGGATCTTGACGGATTCGACACCGCGTACGAGTGCATCACCACGGGTACCCGGCGCCTGGAAGCCGGCAAATACGACGCTGTTGCGGGGATTGGGCAACAGGGTTTTCAGGTGGTGCAGCACGCGGCCACCGGAGGCCATGCCACTGGCGGAGACAATCACGCAGGGGTAGCGCACGGCGTCCAGCTCGATGGATTCCTCAACGGTGCGGACGAATTCGGTTTTCTCATCCATCAGCTCACATTGGGCGCGGTTGAGTTTGTGCTCTTTGTGGTGCTGGCAGAATATTTCTGTGGCTTTGATGGCCATCGGGCTGTTCAGATACACCGGCAGTTTCGGGATCTTGCCCTGCCCCATGAGTTTGTGGATAACGTACAGAAGCATCTGAGCGCGGCCCACCGCGAATGCGGGCATTAGTACGATGCCACCGCGGCCGGCGGTTTTGGTGATGATGTCGGCCAGGTCGCCTTCCGGGTCTGATTCTCCGTGGGTACGGTCGCCGTAGGTGGATTCGCACACCAGGACGTCCGCATGCTGCAGGGGCTCGGGCGGCCGCATGATGAGATCATCCTGACGCCCCACATCACCGCTGAACACCACCGTGCGGGCGGCACCTTTGTGGTGAACGTGCACGCAGGATGAGCCCAGGATGTGCCCCGCCGGAGTGAAGCTCACTTCAAAGCCTTTCACGGGTTCGAACTTCTCGTGGTAGTGCATCGACTCGAAATGTTTGAGGGCTTCCCGGGCGTCTTTTTCGGTGAACAACGGCTCGGGTTTTTCGTGCTTGGAGAATTTCTTCCGGAACGCGTACTTGGCGTCTTCTTCCTGCAGGAAGCCGGCATCTGGCAGCAGCACTTTGCACAACTCGTGAGTTGCCTTGGTGCAGTAGATTTTGCCCTTGAATCCGTTTTTTACCAGTGCCGGCAGGTAGCCGGAGTGGTCAATGTGGGCGTGGGTGAGCACCACGGCATCGATGGTTGACGGATCTACCGGAAACGTGGCCCAGTTGCGCCGCCGCAAGGTTTTTACCCCCTGATACATGCCGCAATCCACCAGCAGGCGGTGGTTTTCATCAGAGAGCAAGTAGCGAGAACCGGTGACGGTGCCTGTGCCGCCGAGGAAGCGAAGTTTCATAGGCGTGTAAATCCTTGTCTGGTGGATATTATTTCCAGCTTAGCGCAAAAAGCTCCGAGGGTCTGTCCTCAGGGTCTGTCCCCGAACGGGGACTGACCCACCTTTGCCCGTCCGTTGCACTAAACAGGAGCCCATTGGTTCCAAAATGGGTCAGTCCCCGTTGGGGACAGACCCCGGGGACAGACCCTTAAACAGCGCCTTTAAACCCCTTGCCCACCAAATAAACCTCACGCGAGCGGGCTCTTGAGGAGTCGGGTTTTCTGACGACGACTTTGGTGAAAACGTCGCGCATGGCTTTGACGTAATCGTCATAGCCTTCGCCGTGGAAGACTTTGGCGACGAAGCTGCCTTTGGGTTTGAGGATCTGGCAGGCCATGTCCAGGGCGAGTTCCACCAGGTACATGGAGGCAGCCTGGTCGGCAGCGTTGACGCCGCTGATGTTGGGGGCCATGTCTGAGATGACCACATCGGCCCTGGCGCCATCCAGCGTGGCCATGATTTGATCAAATACTTCCTGCTCGGTGAAGTCACCCTGGATGAATTCGACGCCAGCGATGGCGTCCATAGGCAAGATGTCAGAGGCCACTACCCGACCTTTATGGCCAACCAGCTTGGCGGCGACCTGAGACCAGCCGCCGGGTGCGGAGCCCAGATCCACCACCAGATTGGTGGGCTGGATGAGGCGGTCTTTCTCGTTGATTTCCAACAGCTTGTAACTGGCGCGGGAACGGTAACCGTCCTGTTGCGCTTGTTTCACAAAGGGGTCGTTAACGTGCTCTTCGAGCCAGCGGTTACTGCTTTTGGAACGGGCCATGGTTTGCTATCTGCGTTCTTGCGGGAAAACCGCATTGTACGCTGCCACCAGCATCGCCGCAAAAGCACCGGCGCCTGACAAGCACCCGTCTCCAAAGTACAATGGCGGTCATTCTGACTTTCATTCCAACCCTAATCCGCCGGGCAGTCGCCGGGCGGCCTGGACACACCATGATTCGCGTTACCGAACTGGCTTTACCCCTTGACCACCCCGAGGCTGCCCTGAAAGCCGCGTTGCTGCATCGCCTGAAACTGAAAGACGATGAGCTACTGGATTTCACCGTGTTCAAGCGCAGCTACGACGCCCGCAAGAAGAACACCGAAATCAAGTTTGTTTACATCATTGATCTGGAAGTGCAAGACGAGGCTGCCGTGCTTGCCCGTTTCGCCAACGACACCCACGTTCGCCCCGCGCCGGATACCGCCTATTACCCGGTAGCGCAGGCGCCTGCTGGTTTGGAAGAGCGGCCGGTTGTGGTCGGCCTTGGCCCCTGCGGTTTGTTTGCGGCTTTGTTGCTGGCGCAGATGGGCTTCAGGCCGGTTGTTCTGGAGCGGGGCAAGGATGTACGCCGGCGCACCAAAGACACCTGGGCGTTGTGGCGAAAGAAACAGCTTTCGCCGGAATCCAACGTGCAGTTTGGCGAGGGCGGCGCCGGGCTGTTTTCCGATGGCAAGCTGTATAGCCAGATCAAAGACCCGAAGTTTTACGGCCGCAAGGTGATGGCGGAGTTCGTCAAAACGGGCGCGCCGGAAGAAATTCTGTACGTGAGCAAGCCCCATATCGGCACCTTCCGGCTGACTGGCGTGGTGTCAAAAATGCGCGAGGAGATCATTCGCCTGGGTGGCGAGATTCGCTTCGAACAGAAAGTCACCGACCTGCTGGTGGATAATGGCCAGGTGAAAGGGGTGGAACTGGCCAGTGGCGAGCAGCTGATGAGCCGGCATGTGGTGATGGCTCTGGGTCACAGCGCCCGGGAGACGTTCCGGATGCTGCACCGGCGCGGCGTGTTTCTGGAAGCCAAGCCCTTCGCCATCGGGTTTCGGATTGAGCACCCGCAGAGCCTGATAGACCACGCCCGGCTGGGCAAATACGCCGGCCACCCGGAACTGGGTGCGGCGGACTACAAGTTGGTTTACCACGCCAGCAACGGTCGTGCGGTGTACAGCTTTTGCATGTGCCCCGGCGGCACCGTAGTGGCGGCCACTTCCGAACCGGGGCGAGTGGTTACTAACGGCATGAGCCAGTATTCCCGCAACGAACGCAACGCCAACTCCGGCATCGTGGTGAATATCGACCCCGAGCAAGACTTTCCAGGTGGCCCGCTGGCCGGCGTCGAACTGCAGGAGCAACTGGAAGCCAATGCCTACAAGCTGGGCGGCAGCGATTACTGCGCACCGGGGCAATTGGTGGGGGATTTCATCGCGGGTAAGCCGTCTGAAAAACTCGGCGAGGTGGTTCCGTCCTACAAACCCGGTATTCGATTAGGCGACTTGGCTCCTTCCCTGCCACCCTATGCCATCGAGGCTATCCGCGAAGCTCTGCCCGCGTTCGGCCGGCAGATTCGCGGCTTCGACCGGGCCGATGCGGTGCTAACCGGCATTGAAACCCGCACCTCCTCCCCGGTGCGCATCACCCGCGACCGGGACACCCTGCAAAGCCTGAACACCCGCGGCCTGTACCCGGCCGGAGAAGGCGCAGGTTACGCAGGTGGCATTTTGTCTGCCGGGGTGGATGGCATCAAGGTAGCCGAAGCGGTTGCCAAAGCCATAATGGCTGATCTGGAAACCGCCGGGAGCAATCCATCGTGAAGCTGGACGACATAAAGAAACTACACCAGAAAAAATACCGCCAGGCCTTCGGGCATTTTCTGGTAGAGGGGGAGCATCTGGTATTGGAGCTGGAAAAGGCTTGTGGTCAGGCGCCTTCCACCTGGGGACAAGCGCAGCTCTATGTCACCAGCGCCTACGAACACTGGAACAGCCCCTGGCCGAAGCACCTGGTCAGCGCCCGGCAAATGGCCCTGCTGGCAGACACCAAAACGCCCCAGGGTATTCTGGCGGTGGTACCAATGCCGCCGGCGCCAGCCGAAAGCTCAGCGCCTGGTCAAAAAGCCGTTTACCTGCACGAAGTCCAGGACCCCGGCAACCTGGGCACCATCTTGCGCACCTTGGCCTGGTTCGGTGGCATGCGCTGCCTGCTCAGCCCTGGCAGTGTCGACCCGTTCAACCCGAAAGTGGTTCGTGCCAGCATGGGGGCGATTTTTCACGTGCCGATTGAAACCGAGGTTTCACTGGACACTCTCGCCGACCGTTATCGTCGCATCGCCTGCCTGGATATCGGTGGCGACCCCATCGCCAATCCGGCTTTCGCAGAACACGACTGCTACCTGTTCGGCAACGAAGCCCGCGGCGTGCCGCAGGAAGCTTTGAACGAGCTAGCTGCCCAGCGCTTCACCATTCCCGGAGCGGCGAAGATCGAGTCCCTGAATCTGGCCTCTGCGGTAAATATGGCGGTTTACGAGCTGAACCGGGGCGCCATCGCGAGCGTTGCATCCCCCTTCGAGGCAAACCAATGATTCGTAATTACGTGATCGGAACCCTTTCCCTCGGAGTATTCCTGGCCTTCATCCTGGCCATGGTGCTGATGGTGCAACTGCACCGCTACGGCATCGCCGTGGATGTCGCCCGCCTCGAAAACCTGCAAACCTGGGCCGGCGACGACGAACAGCGACAGGCGCAGATGCAGAGATACTTCGAACGCTGCATCTCCAACCACCGGGACCCGGAAGACAAACGCAGCCCGGAGCACATTCGCGCGTTGTACCAATGTGCCGAAGAGCACGGCTCCCCCGAGATCGCCCAGGTGGTGCGGCAGGCGCCAAACACCGTAAAAGCCCCGGCACCCCTGCGCTGGTTCTGGTAATCCAGGTTGGGGTCAGACCCCAGGACATTTGATGGGGTGAAATGTCTTGGGGTCTGACCCCATCATTCCTTCATGATTCGCACGGCCCGTTCATCCATGCAGCTTCGGACAAACGAGTTCATCGCCTTCTGGTCACCAGATTCGTAAAAATCCAGCATCAGTTCATTGAACTCCAGCTGACGTGAAGCAGGGATATTAATAGCGGGGTATCCGTTATTCAGCAGGTGGCCGTTCATTATAAACCGGCCCATGCGCTTATTAACATCGTAGAAGAACTGGCAACGGGCCATGGTCAGGAAGATGTGAATGGCCTGGTCATAGACATCCTCATATTGATGCATCGCGTCAATCATGCGCTCGAATAGACCCGGAAGCCCACTTGCCGGCGGCGGTTCGTAATCAGTACCCGCAATCAGCACAGAACCGGTGCGAAAGCATCCCCACTCCAATGCTTCTTCCTTGGCTGCAATAGCGTGAAGTTCCGTAGCACACTCTTTGGTCAGTGCGAACTGCCCTGCCCTGATCATCTGAAACAGCCGTTTCCAGGCGTCTCCCTGGTTGACGGCGATTTGCTGATCACTCAGTTTATGCCCACCCACGGTGATGCCTTGCAGCAGGGTCTGCACCTCGGGAAGTGTGAAATTAATACCCTCCAGCCGCACGGCATCGTATACAAAAACCGACACGGCTCGCTGGGCAAGCATGAGCGCCTTATCGCGGTTTGGCTTCATCGACCAATGCACATCAGTTGGGAAAGAAGGCTGGCGCCCGCTCATGACTGGAACCTCAAGTAGCCAATGTACAGAAAACGTACCTTTGTTGGACGTTCCAGTATTACGTGATTGCCGGTATCAAAACAAGGTAGCCTTGGCTAAGCGAACGGAACGTCGGGTTTCCCGTGAAGTTGGGGTCAGACCCCGGAACATTTCAGGTCACCAAATGTCTTGGGGTCTGACCCCAAATTTAAACGGGAGCTATTCGTTATGGCACGCCTCTTTCTTCTTGCCCTCTCCATGGCCACAAGCGCTGCTCTCTCGACATCGGCCAAAGCTGATGAAACACGAGACTGGACGCTAACGGTCGAAACCGGGCCCGTCTGGCTTTCCCGCAACGATGTTCAGATACCCAACGACAATGCCGGGGATCGCTTTGATCTGCTGAAACTGACCGGCCAAGGAGCCGACCCGTATTTGCGTGCGCACCTGGCCTACCAGCTATCTGACAAGCATTCCGTCAGCCTTCTTTATGCCCCATTACGCACTTATGGCCATGGCACGCTGCCCGACGATGTGCGCTTTGCTGGGGAAACATTCGAAGCAGGAAGCAGCGTAAAAGGCGTGTATAAATTCAACACCTACCGGCTCGGTTGGCGCTATCACTGGCCTGAACATGGCGACTGGAAACTAAGCGCCGGCGCCACGCTGCTGGTCCGCGATGCCAATGTTCGACTCAGCCAGGGCACCACAAGCGCCGATGACCCAGACCTTGGCGTAGTCCCACTGCTGTCTTTTCAGGCCCGCCGGGCACTGGCCCAGCGCTGGGCTCTGGAGTTTGACGTGGAGGGCCTTGGCGCGCCCCAGGGCCGGGCGATTGATGCCGCCGTGGCCGTAACCTATCAACTGTCGCCGCAACTGGAAGGCCGGCTCGGCTACCGAACTCTGGAAGGCGGAGCAGATAACGACACCGTCTACACCTTTGCCTGGGCCCACTATGGCTTGCTGGGATTAAGCTACCGCTTTTAGAGGTGCGCGGTTGGCCATCCCAATTTGGGGTCAGACCCCAGAACATTTGGTGGGGTGAAATGTCTTGGGGTCTGACCCCAGATGATCAGCCGTGGTATCCTTGCCGCCCTGTTTCCAGCACATCCGTTCATGTCCAAATAGCTTAGGCTTTATTATGCGAATGATTATCCGAGCTTTTTTCCGTCTGCTTCGGTTGGTTCTTACACCCTTTATGTTGCTTTCGGAGAAACTCAGCACCCCCAAGGCCATCAGCCGCTCGCCTGAGCAGCAAGCGGCGATTGATAAAGCCACCGAAAACCTGGCGCTTTACCAGTTCCGGGCCTGCCCGTTTTGCATCAAAGTTCGTAAAGAGATGGCCCGGCTGGGGCTGAATATCGAGCTGCGTGATGCACAACATGACCCGGCGCATCGTGAGGATCTTTTGAATGGCGGCGGCGCCGTTAAAGTGCCCTGCCTGCTGATCACCAATGACCAGGGTGAGAAGCAATGGATGTATGAATCTGGTGATATCAACGCCTGGCTCAATCGGCAGTTTGGATAAATAAGGGGTAATGACCATGTTAAACGTAAACGAATACTTCGACGGCAAAGTAAAATCCATTGCCTTCCAAGGTGAGTCTCTGCCTGCAACCGTAGGTGTGATCAGTTCCGGTGAGTACGAGTTCGGCACCAGTAAAAAAGAAGTGATGACCGTTGTCAGCGGCGCATTAACCGTTCAGCTTCCGGGTAGCGATAGCTGGACCCGCTACGGAGCCGGTGATGCCTTTGAAGTAGCGGCCAACACTAGTTTCAAGGTAAAGGCTGACGTAGATACCGCCTACTTCTGCACCTACGAATAATAACATTGGGGTCAGACCCCAGAACATTTGGCGGGGTGAAATGTCTTGGGGTCTGACCCCAAATTCACAAATTCACTCACCCTCGCCGTTGTGATCGGATAAACGGCCAGATTGTGCTGACTGGTGAGTTCGTTCCATTTCCCGCTCCAGAAAGTAGCTCAGCACCACCCTGATCAGCACAACAGCACCGAGCATGGCAATGTGCTCCCATGCGGGTGCTATAACGCTTTTGATGATGTCTGCGCCGATAAAAATATCCAGCGCCAACAGAAGATGAGCACCCAGGCGCTCACGAATACGAGCAGTTTTTCTCACCAGCTTCGCGTGAGCGCCCCTGTGGCCAGCCAGCAGTGTGAGGAAACGAATTACAGCCTCCGCGACACCCCAGGTAACCACAGCCACACCCAACAGGCTTATCAGGTAGAACAACGTCGTCACGATACGGACAGTCAGGTCTTCGAGCATGAAGTCTCCAGGTGTGTGGGCATGAGATGCTGCCCGTAGAACAGCATCTCATTCAGATTGTAGCTGGTGGAAAACGTTGTCGCCGTGCGAGTTGGAGTGACGACTATTTGGTTCGCTTACTAATGGCCTGATTTCAGTGATATGTTTAATGGCTATTGACGGCGAGAGTCCAGCTTGCTGATGGTTCTGAGACACGGGTAATGATCAGCGGGCCCGGTCTTCAGCCCGGGCAGAGCATCCAACTGATTGAGCAGCGATTTCCCGATGGGACTCTGCGTTACAGCTACCCCAGGGCAGAGCTATAGTAGCCAGTACAGGGGGAGGCAGTTGCCCATGATCATAATGGCTTTGTTTGTTCTGACACTGGGCGTTGTAAGCGTTGCCTCACTGGTAACGGGGAAGTTCACGCCGTGGTCATCACAGCCGGTCTATTTCCGGCAACGCCCGGTTGTTTTTTTGGCGTGCGTTGCCGCCTGTTTGATCGTTATGGTTTGCCTGATGGCCATGCTGTGGGCGTGGTTTTGGTAGCTTGTTGAGTGATCTTAGAGCCTGTCCATGACCAGGCCCCCTGTCCAGCATGAGAGCAACTCCTTTTGGCGGTTGATAGGAATTATAAATACAAAATCTCGATGCCCTTCCTTCTCACAAGGTTCAACAATTTCAGCGATGCTCCGGCAGGCTTTTTCTCACCCGTCTCCCACTTCTGAACGGTTGAAACACTCACATTAAGAATGGCAGCAAACACAGCCTGACTCATACGGGTCTGGCTGCGAATATTCCGGATTTCTTCCGGCGGGAGCTCTCTACTGTCAGTGCGACACAGCTCTTCGTATTCGCCGAGTCGCCGTTTACCTATTAACCCAACGGCATGGAGTTCCAATGCTGTTTCTCGAATTTCATTCAACAGCCGGTTGTCTCTTTCAGTGGTTGCCATAAGTAATCTCTTTCAACACTTTGCTTATGTGAGCTTTCTGCAGCTCCTGGTCTGAATACTGCAACAAATCTGCTGCCAACGCCTTTAGTGCTCGCAACTCCCTGGCCGACAGGTCTGAACGTTCGTTCTTGGCAAACCCAAACACAAAGAACCAACGGTCACCCAAGTTGGTGGCAACAAGCGCTCTCGAGCCACCTCTCTTGCCATGACTGTGCGATGCAATCCTTTTCTTAAAAACTCCACCACCAAGATCCGCATCTATCAGACCTTCATTCATTTCCATAACTGCCTGGCGGAGATCATCATCGCTCACTCCGTTTTTCCGCATCCATCGATAAAACGTTTTCGTTCTGAAGATCCTTATCATACGCAAACCATACCACTGAGTGGAACACCCGAACCAATAACATTTATAAGCCAGTTATATCCGGCAACAAGGTGCTGTACATATATACAGCTTTTAATTATTGATGCATGATATGACCATGTCAACAGTCACGGAAGACAAGGCCCCCACCATGCCCAAAGCCAGAGCAGAACTGGTCAGCGTTTCAGACACCCCCTTCTACCACGTGATCTCACGCTGCGTGCGCCGCACCTTCCTGTGTGCGGGCAAGATCGCGCCACCGGGCGCTGTTATGAGCACAGGCGAGGATGGATTGAAGAGCGAATCCGGCTTCTGGCATCGGTGTTTGCGCTAGATGTGGCCGCGTATGCGGTGATGTCGAACCACTACCACCTGGTGGTGAAACTCAGCCCGGATGAGGTGGAGCCGTGGAGCATGGATGAGGTGCTGGCGCGCTGGTGCAGCCTTTACAAGGGGCCACCACTGGTGCAGAGGTATCACCGGGGCGATGAGCTATGCGCTGCAGAGCTTCGGCGAGTGGAGGAGTACGCTGAAACCTTCCGGCAGCGGTTGGCGGATTTGAGCTGGTTTATGAAATGCCTGAATGAGCCAATTGCGAGGCAGGCCAACCGGGAAGATGAGTGCACGGGCCATTTCTGGGAGAGTAGATTCAAATCCCAGGCTCTGGATACCGAGGAGGCCCTTCTCTCCTGCATGGTCTACGTCGATCTGAACCCAATCCGCGCTGCCATGGCAGAAACACCGGAGACTTCCGACCACACAAGCATTAAAGAACGCATTCACCCAACCTTTGATCTAGCGGAAGCTATTGCACGACAAACGGAACAGCGGGCGCTGAATGAGTTTTCGGTGCCGTTAAAACCGCTGCTAGGTTTTGAAGGCGTGATTCGAAACGGCTTCCAGCGAGGCATCCTGTTCAGCTTTGAAGATTACCTGGAACTGGTGGATTGCACCGGGCGGATCAGCCGAAGCGACAAACGGGGCGCTATTGATGAAAAGGCGCTGCCGATTCTGGAACGATTGAATCTGGACCCGGAACGATGGTGCCGCCGGGCGACCGCGTTTGAGGACAGTTACCAGGATTACCGAAATCCTGGACGGCGACGACGAGCGGCTTAGGCTCCCTCCCCTTCTTTCTTACTCAGGCTAGTGTCTGTCCATAATGGTTTAGTGCCTGTCCATAATGGTTTATTGGTTTATGGTTTTCAGGCAGCGTGCGGCTGTATCTCCTTAGCAATCTTAGCTTCTTTGCCCATCTGAGCCTGGCGCAGCTCAAACTCAGTTTGCAGGTTCAACCAGAACCGCGCACTGGTGCCAAAGTAACGAGCGAGTCGCAGCGCTGTGTCTGCGGAAACGCCCCGGTTCTCACGAACGATCTCGTTCATCCGCGTCGCAGGAACATTCAAGGCCTTCGAGAGCGCATTTACGCTCATCTCCAGCGGCTCCAGATACTCTTCCCGTAGAATCTCTCCAGGGTGAATGGGACGCATACCATTGCTAATCATTGTGCGACCTCCTCAGTGGTAATCAACAATTTCTGCAGGCTAGCGCCTGTCCATGGTTACGCGATGGTTACGAACTTCAGAGCACGGCGCAATTTGCTGGCGTGTAGCTGGCTCGCCATTGGCTAGCGGCTGATGTATCGATAACACAGCGCCATTCGCCGGCCACAGTGCGCTCGAATCGGAGAATGACGCCTGCCAGGTTCGGGTGTGCATTGCCCCCCATGGTCACTTGCAGGTGACCAGATCCGTCAGCGTTCAAGGTGCCTATTTCGGTAGCAATATCACCTGTGGTCAGGTTTGACGGGCTATAACCGAGAGACTGGTTATTGATACCAGAAGTACCCGTTGTGTTGGACTCGAATCCTGAGCGATAGGCACCCAGTTCGCTAACTGCGCGCCCAACCTGGGTTTTAACAACATACCCCTGATACACCGGGATAGCAGCCGCTGCCAAAATGCCGATGATCGCAACAACGATCATTAACTCAATAAGGGTGAAACCTTTGGTGTGGTTGGGCATTGCTCTGTCTCGCTGAGTGGTCACTAGGACATGTCCAGCAAGATGGGGGCCATGTTTAATGAGGTTGTGCTTGCCCCTGATGGTTTGCATCCGCCACTACCGGTTAATACGGATACTGTGCTGACCTTCCCGGTCGCCATTCAACGCTTCAAGCCGGTGAACAGGTGTTTTTTTTAGATCATCCAGTTCTGAAGCTGCTTGCAGCACTATCAACTTACGCTCTGCTACAGTAGCTTGGTTAGCGCAGTAAATTCCCTCGATTGTTGTGCATTATCCCAACCTCTCAATATCGGACTGACTGTGAGTTCTCAGATACTCCTGAAGCGCCTTGTCCATTCGAGTTTGCCAGCCGCTGCCTGTGGCCCGAAACTGTTCAACGACCTCCGGTGAAAGTCTGATAGTTATCCGTTCTTTAGTGGTTTCCGCTTTGGGCCGACCAACCGGACGCAACCGGCGGAACTCTTCGTCCGTGAGCTCGCGTGTATCTGCGTCTTCTGCAATCCCCTCGTTAATGCCAGACTCTTCATCACTCGAGGGCAGCGTAAACGCCCGACCAGATTTAGATTTTGTCTGCATAAAGCCTCACCTCCCGACGATTTGCTTTTCGAAGACTGATTATGCGGCGGATACCTTTTCGTTCTGTGTAAACAACACAGTAGACACGATCGGCTATAGGGCCATATCCAATCATTCGACGCTCACCATAATCATTACGAAAATCCTCTAGAGCCCACACCCAATCCCATTCGAGCCTGGCGGCATCAGCTAACGAAACACCGTGCTTTTCAGTGTTTTTCTCATCCTTCCTTGGATCGAATTCAATATTCATCTTAATTTATTGTACATACAAAAATAGAGTTTGAGAAATGGCAGACTTAAGAGGAACACACTAAAACAGAAAATGCTGTACATATATACAGATTAGGATTATTGATGCATGATAGGAACATGTCAACAGTCAAGGAAGACAAGGACTTCACCATGCCCAAAGCCAGAGCAGAACTGGTCAGCGTTTCAGATACCCCCTTCTACCACGTGATCTCACGCTGCGTGCGCCGCACCTTCCTGTGCGGGCAAGATCGCGCCACCGGGCACTGTTATGAACACCGGCGAGGATGGATTGAAGAGCGAATCCGGTTGCTGGCATCTGTGTTCGCGATAGATGTCGCCGCTTATGCGGTGATGTCGAACCACTATCACCTGGTGGTGAAGCTCAGCCCGGATGACGTGGAACCGTGGAGCATGGATGAGGTGCTGGCGCGCTGGTGCAGCCTCTATAAGGGGCCACCACTGGTACAGCGGTACCATCGGGGTGATGAGTTGTGTGCGGCCGAGCTTCGGCGAGTGGAGGAGTACGCAGAAACCTTCCGGCAGCGGTTGGCGGACTTGAGCTGGTTTATGAAATGCCTGAATGAGCCGATTGCGAGACAGGCCAACCGGGAAGATGAGTGCACCGGTCATTTCTGGGAAAGCCGCTTTAAGTCCCAAGCCTTAGACACCGAAGAAGCCCTGCTTTCCTGCATGGCCTATGTGGACCTGAACCCCATACGAGCTGCCATGGCAGAGACGCCAGAAACTTCTGAACACACCAGCATTAAAGAACGCATTCATCCTATCTTTAACCTGGCGGAAGCAATAGCAAGGCAAACAGAGCAGCAGGCGCTGAATGACTTTTCAGTGCCACTGAAACCGCTGCTGGGATTTGAAGGCGTGATTCGGAACGGCTTTCAGCGAGGCATACTGTTCAGCTTTGAAGATTACCTGGAACTGGTGGATTGTACCGGGCGGATCAGCCGGAGTGACAAACGGGGCGCGATTGATGAAAAGGCGCTGCCGATTCTGGAGCGACTGAACCTGGACCCGGAACGATGGTGCCACCGGGCCACGGCTTTTGAGGACAGTTATCAGGATTACCGGAATCCTGGACGGCGACGAAGAGCAGCCTAGCTTCCCCCCCCCTTCTTGAAATTCTTGTATCGGCATGCCGGCCGAGAACGTCGCTCGCCTGAAATTGGTGGGTTTCCAGGATTCTCCACGGAATGCCGCTGCCGTTTTGTCATAACCCCGAATTACACGATGCCAAAACGACAAAAGCCCGGGAGTCGAAACCGCCGGGCCTTTGGGGATCTAGTCAGGCTAGTGCCTGTCCATGATCAATCAGGCCAGCAGTCGGGGCTTGCTGAAGTGGGAGTCGCCCCGGAATACGATCCGGGTCTGTGGCCAATACTGGCGAATAAATCGCACCAGCAGCGCCAGAATGGCCCAACTGTGCCGGGCATCACCCCGATTGCTGGTGCGCAGGTAGCTCACCAGCAAGTGCCGGCCGCAGAAGACGTAAAGCGGGAAGTAGCAGTGATGGTCGTAATACCGGTTAAAGAATTTACCCGGCTGATCCCCATGCACCGGGATATCGGTGCCGTCAAAATCCAGCACGATTTCCTTCGGCGGCTCTTCGTGTTGTTCAATAAAGTGGTGCCAGAGCAGCTCATGGGCCTTCACAATGGTTTGCCGGTCCATTGCCTGTTCCATTCGGCACAGCGTGGATTTGCCAGCCAGAGCGGAGGCGTTACCCGTGGCGGTTTGTAGCGCCTGATCAAAGCGCAGGGCTTCATGGTCATTCAGATCTTCGTAGCCACCGGCCACACCGTAGACCCGTTGCCGGACCAGGGACTTGAGCTCATGACGAATCATCCGGGGATCCCGCTGGTCGGTCAGAGTCTCGGCCAGCCGTTGGGTTAACCGGTGTTGTTTGTCGACTTCGCGCAGTAACAACACACCGGCATCCGAGGTGATATGGCCTCCGGAGAAATCGGCTTCAATCTGGCGGCGGGAGAGTGGCGAGAAGGTCAGTTTTTGAGGTACCATTCTGGATGCGGCTACTGGTGCTTGGTGGATTGGTTAGGTTCTTGAAACCATAGCACTTTTAGTCGCTTCTTTTTATCCCTTCATGAGAAATCCGGGCTAGGGTCGGGCTAGTGCCTGTCCATGATCAACCATGAACGGCCAGAAACAACAAAGGCCCGGGGTCGAAACCGCCGGGCCTTTGGGGAGCTGGTCAGGCTAGTGCCTGTCCATGATCAGTTATGGTGCCTGTCCATAAGGTTACATGTCCAAGATCAGCTAAGGAACGACAAAGGCCCGGGGTCGAAACCGCCGGGCCTTTGGGGAGCTGGTCAGGCTAGTGCCTGTCCATGATTACTCAGCCCGGAACGATGGTGCCACCGGGCCACGGCTTTTGAGGACAGTTATCAGGATTACCGGAATCCTGGACGGCGACGAAGAGCAGCCTAGCTTCCCCCCCCTTCTTGAAATTCTTGTATCGGCATGCCGGCCGAGAACGTCGCTCGCCTGAAATTGGTGGGTTTCCAGGATTCTCCACGGAATGCCGCTGCCGTTTTGTCATAATCCCGAATTAGACGCAGTGGAACCGAAAGCCAGAAACGACAAAGGCCCGGGGTCGAAACCTCCGGGCCTTTGGGGATCTGGTCAGGCTAGTGCCTGTCCATGATCAACCTTTCGGCTTGTGCCTGTCCATGCTCAATTACTTTCCAGTTAATTTGCTTCATGGGAGGAGTCTAGCAGGCCGTGTGCCTATTGGCATCTCTCTCACATTTTTGTTTAGCAGGCCAGTGCCTGTCCATGATCCTTGTTTCATGATCATTCAGAAACGACAAAGGCCCGGGGGCGAAACCTCCGGGCCTTTGGGGATCAGGTCAGGCTAGTGCCTGTCCATGATCACTAATCAAGGCTAGTGCCTGTCCATGATCAGCTGTCAATTACAACCGGTCGGAATCAGGTTCGCAGGAACATTGGTTGTTGCACAGATCCAGCTACCATCAGTCTGACGGGTCCAGGTCAGAGTCGCACCTGCATCAGTCAGCACTGCAGATGCATTATTTCCAAAGGTTGCAGTAATAACAGATGTAGATGTCAGAGGATCTGGAGAAACCTGCGGAACACCAGTGCCAGTCGGCAGAGTGTAGCTGGTTTGAGATGCACCCGTTACCAGGTTAGAACCTGTCGCGCCCGGATCACACTGGCCAGCGGCATCACCAATTGCAGTACGGCCGTCCAGAATACAGTTTTCGACAGCGGTCCGGATTTGTCCAGCTTCAGCCATTACCCGGCTGACCTGAGACTTGGAGATGTAGCTCTGATACTGCGGAATAGCCACAGCCGCCAAAATACCAATAATCGCCACAACGATCATCAGTTCGATCAGAGTAAAACCCTGCTGACCTTTGTTCATCTGAATCTTTTGCATGTTATCAACCTCAAGAGTTGTCATTTTTCGTTTATCCAGCTCCGGGGCGGTGGAGCTTTGCCACGTATCCGCGCTGAGCGTGGTGTAACCTAGGCAGTTACCATGCCAATTGCAAGATAATGTTAAAAACAAACGCGCATTCAGGGCGTTGCAACCCTTTGTGACACGCATCACATAAGGCAAACCTGTAAAAACCTCGCCCCACCACGTCCAGGAGTGACGTTTTTTGTCACCCAACCCAAGCATAAGTCGACAAGCACATTTCAACGACACGTCTTTGAGAAAGATCAAACCTGAGACCTACCCCGCTTTCCAAACCCCGGTCATGCATCTAAACTCTGTGTTCATAAACACGAGATTCAGCCACTTACAAGACTTTTCTCAGAGCATTTATGGCGAGCAGCAACCGAAACGTGACCCTGACGGGCCTGGCCCGTCGATTTGTGGAAGACGGGCTTCTGGATGAAGATACCGCCAAGGATGCATTCCTACAGGCCTCCCAGAACCGCATCCCACTGATCACCTACCTGACCCAGAACCACCTTGCGGACAGTTCCAAGCTAGCGTTCTCTGCTGCCATGGAGTTTGGCGTCTCGGTACTGGATTTGGATTCCTTCCTTCCGGAAATGATGCCGGAGAAGGTGGTTGACGAGAAGCTAGTGCGGAAGCATAACGCCCTGCCCCTGTATAAACGAGGCAACAGGCTGTTCATCGCTGTATCAGACCCGACAAATATTCAGGCACTGGACGAAATCAAGTTCAACACCGGCCTGAGCACTGACGCTATTCTTGTGGACGACGCGAAGCTACGGGCCGCGATCGACAAGTATCTCGAATCCCAGGACACCACCATGGGTGACCTGGACGATGCCGACCTGGAGGGCGTCGAAACGGAGGGCGGCGACCAGGACGACGACGGTGCAGTCAGCGCTACCGAAGTAGATGACGCCCCGATTGTTAAGTATGTGAACAAGATGCTGCTTGATGCCATTCGCGGCGGCGCTTCCGATATCCACTTCGAGCCTTATGAGAAAATCTATCGAGTTCGCTACCGGACAGACGGCATCCTCAAAGAGATCTCCCGCCCCTCCATCAAGCTCGCACCAAAAATCTCCGCTCGCGTAAAGATCATGGCGCAGCTGGATATCTCGGAGCGCCGGATTCCTCAGGATGGCCGAATTAAAATGAAGCTATCCAAGACCAAGGCCATCGACTTCCGGGTGAACACCCTCCCCACCCTGTGGGGTGAGAAGATCGTTCTGCGGATTCTGGACCCAAGCCAGGCCAAGCTGGGCATCGACGTATTGGGCTACGAGGAGGATCAGAAGCAGCTATATATGGATGCCCTCGCACAACCCCAAGGGATGATCCTGGTAACCGGGCCAACAGGTTCCGGTAAAACCGTATCTCTGTATACCGGCCTGAATATTCTGAACACTCCAGGCATCAACATTTCCACGGCAGAAGACCCGGCGGAAATTAACCTGGAAGGCATCAACCAGGTTAACGTAAACACCAAAGTGGGCCTGGGATTTGCCGAAGCGCTTCGAGCCTTCCTGCGGCAAGATCCGGATGTGATCATGGTAGGTGAGATCCGGGATCTGGAAACCGCGAACATTGCGATCAAAGCAGCACAAACAGGGCACTTGGTTCTGTCTACCCTTCACACCAACAGCGCTGCGGAAACTCTGACTCGAATGATGAACATGGGCGTGCCTGCATTCAACATTGCCACGTCCGTGAGCCTGATTATTGCCCAGCGCCTTGGCCGGCGCCTGTGCAGCTGCAAACAGCCTGCAGACGTACCCAAAGACGTGCTTTTGAAGGAAGGGTTCACACAAGAACAAATTGATACAGGCTTCACGTTGTACCGCCCCAAGGGCTGTGATAAATGCACTAATGGATACAAGGGCCGCGTCGGTATTTACGAGGTGGTGAAGATTACCGAAGAACTGGCGAGCATGATTATGGAAGAGGCCAGTTCCATAAAAATTGCAAAACAAGCGCAGGCAGAAGGCTTCCGCAACCTGAGGCAATCCGCCCTTCTGAAAGTAATGGAAGGGGTGACCAGCCTTGAGGAAGCCAACCGCGTGACGAAGGATTAAGCATGGCAGAAAAAGCGCAGAAGCTGGAATCGTACGTTTGGGAAGGCAAAGACCGGAAGGGCAATAAGACTAAGGGAGAGCTCACGGGCTCAAACTTGGCTCTTGTTAAAGCCCAGCTACGTAAGCAGGGCATTATCCCGGACAAGGTTAAGAAGAAGCCCAAGCCGTTGTTTGGTGGCAGCAAGAAGATCACGCCGTTTGATATTGCGATGCTGACCCGCCAACTGGCCACTATGATGAAAGCAGGCGTACCGTTAGTTCAGAGCTTCGATATTGTGGCGGACGGACTTGAAAATAAAGGCTTGCAGGAACTGGTGATGAGTATCCGGAACGATATCTCGTCGGGCACGGGTTTTGCCGCAGCGCTACGTAAACACCCAAAGTATTTTGACGATTTGTACTGCAACTTGGTGGATTCCGGCGAAAAGGCTGGCGCTTTGGAGCAAATGCTCGACCGAATCGCGACCTACCTTGAGAAAACTGAATTACTCAAGAAGAAAGTCAAGAAAGCGATGACTTACCCCGTTGCGGTCATCATTGTTGCAATAGTGGTAACAGCAATTCTGCTGGTCAAAGTTGTCCCTCAGTTTGAAAGCCTTTTCCAGGGATTTGGGGCTGACTTGCCGGTGTTCACTCAAATGGTAGTAAGGCTATCCGATTGGCTGCAGACCTGGTGGTTTGTTGTGCTGCTTGGCATTGTGGGTACCATTTTCCTATTCAAAGAATCCAAACGCCGCTCCCAGAAATTCTCTGACATTGTGGATAAATATGTCCTCAAGCTGCCAGTTGTTGGCGAGATCCTGGATAAATCTGCGGTTGCCAAGTTCGGCCGAGTTCTCTCCACCACCTTCGCCGCCGGTGTTCCACTGGTCGACGCACTGGACTCCGTAGCCGGCGCCACCGGTAACGCGGTATACCGGGATGCCATCATGAGAATCAAAAACGATGTCTCAAGCGGCACGCAACTACAGGCTACGATGCGTCAACAGGATATCTTCCCGGTAATGGCGGTGCAGCTCACCGCCATCGGCGAAGAATCCGGTAACCTGGACGAAATGCTGCGCAAAGTCGCCGAGCACTATGAGGCCGTGGTGGACGACATGGTTGACAACCTGACTGCCCTGATGGAGCCCATGATTATGGCGGTTCTGGGTGTACTGGTAGGCGGCTTGATCATCGCCATGTACCTGCCAATCTTCCAAATGGGCCAGGTTGTTGGCTAAGCACCCGCCCTTTCCTGCTCCCCGCCCTTTTCGGGGAGCAGGCACTCAATCAATCTTATCAATGAGTTTTTGAATGCCCTCTCTAGACCAATTCCTCTCCACCCCCTGGCTCCTATACCTAACCGTCACCCTACTCTCCCTCTGCATCGGCAGCTTCCTGAACGTAGTCATCTTACGCCTGCCAAAAATGATGCAGCAGGAATGGCGTTGCCAGTGTGAAGAATTCCTGGAAGTACCGGAGAAGCAGAGAAAGCAGGAGACACCAATCTCCCTTTCAAAACCCGCATCCACCTGCCCCTCCTGCGGCCACCAGATTCGGGCCTGGGAGAATATCCCGGTGATCAGCTGGCTAGTACTGCGAGGCAAGTGCTCCTCTTGTGGAACGTCGATTTCACCGCGCTACCCGATTATTGAAGCCATCACAGCGATCTTCTCAGCGGTGACCATCGCTTTGCTGGGGCCGACGGAAGCGGCGCTTTGGGCCTTGCTGCTGGTTTGGGCCCTGGTGGCGCTGACGATGATCGATTTCGACACGCAGCTGTTGCCAGACAGCATTACCCTGCCGCTAATGTGGCTGGGGCTGGTGTTGAATTATTTTGGCGTACTGACGGACTTTAACAGTGCCTTTTGGGGTGCCGTTGCCGGGTACTTGTCGCTGTGGTCTGTGTACTGGCTATTCAAGCTGGTGACTGGCAAGGAAGGCATGGGCCACGGGGATTTCAAGCTGTTGGCGGCTCTGGGCGCCTGGCTGGGGTGGCAGTTGTTGCCGGCGGTGATTTTGCTGTCGTCCCTGGTGGGGGCGGTGGTTGGTATTGCGCTGATGGTGTTCAAAAAACATGGGCGTGAGGTGCCTATTCCTTTTGGGCCTTATCTGGCGGCAGCTGGGTTGCTTTGTTTGTGGTTTGGGGTGGAGATTCAGGCGATTTGGTTTGGTTTTTTGGGGGTTTAGGGTGTCGCGGCTTAGGTGATTGGCTCGGGCAGAAGGGTGGGGTCTGACCCCATTCGGGGTCAGACCCCTTTGTAGACTGGTTGGTTTGGTGTCCGTTCGGGGCCAGGCCCCTTTGTAGACTGGTTGTTGGGGTATTTATTTGAAGATTGTTGGTTTAACTGGCGGGATTGGTTCCGGGAAGTCTACGGTGGTGCGTATCTTTGGGGATTTGGGCGTGCACTGGGTGGATGCGGATGATGTGGCGCGGGAGGTGGTTGAGCCTGGAACGGCTGGGTTGGCCGCGATTGCTGAGCGCTTTGGCCGCGACATTCTGCAGGCAGACGGCGCACTGGACAGGGCAGCGCTTCGGCAGCGGGTGTTTGAGAACCCAGAAGAGCGAAACTGGCTCGAACGCCTGTTACATCCGGTCATCCGCGAGGAGCTAGTCAGGCAACTGAAATCACCAGAAGTCCCCAATTCCCAGCCTTATGCGCTGCTGGTTTCGCCATTACTCCTGGAAACCGACCAACATGAACTGGTGGATCGCGTGGTGGTGGTTGATGTGCCCGAACACATTCAGATTGAACGCACCATGGCCCGGGACGATAATAGCCGGGTTCAGGTAGAGCGCATTATGGCTGCGCAGATGGCCAGGGATGAGCGGCGTTCACGGGCAGACGCTGTTATCGACAACAACCGCCCTTTACAGGATGTGGAGCGCCAGGTTTGTGAATTGCATAATCGGTTCCTGTTTGAGTTTCGTTAAGGAGCCCCGGCCGAGACATCTGGCCGCCCCGCTTTTACTTTATACGTTGCTGGTCTCATCGCTCGCTCATGCAGCAGAGCCCGTGTTTACGGTAAGAGATTCCGCCATTCCGGATGTGCTGGCACCGGAATCACTCCCGTATTCGTTCTACACGTTTGAACCCGATGAATACTGGGCGGAACCAGAAGACTCCTGGTGGATGAACTTCAGCAACTGGGTCATCCGACAGGAGCGCATTCATGGCAGCACGGTCCAGAACTTTGGCGCCTGGACAGATCGCACTTTGTCCCGATCTTCTCATTCGCTTCCAAACAATGAGAGTTATCTGAGAGTCGGGTTTGCGGCAGAATCCGAGTACAGTGATCCGGCGCAATTCAAACCGGAGCTGAGGTTCCGGCTGGACGTGCCCACCACCCAGAAAAAGTTGCGCCTGGTCATCGAAAGTGAAAGCGATGAGCTGATCCCGCTTGGTGAAAGGGAACGGGACCGACAACTCACAGAGCCCAACCGTACCGATACGGAAACCACCGGCGCCCTGCGTTTCCTTTCACAGGTGGGCGACGCCATCAACCTGTCCACCGATGTGGGCGGCCGCCTGAGATTGCCACCGGAAATGTTCTGGCGAACCACCGCCAGCAAGGGCTGGCAACTGGATGATGCCTGGGCGCTGAATGTACAGCAGCGGGTATACTACTACCATACCCGGGGATGGGGCGCGCGGTCATGGTTCGGCGCAGACCGGTCACTTGGCAACGGCTGGCATTTCTACACGTCATCGGAGCTCGAGTGGTTGCACCAGGACCGCAAGTTTGAGGCAGCACAAATCTTCAGTACGCGTAAACGGCTCAGCCATCGTTCCGTCCTCACCCCCAGGCTGGGGGCCCTTGGTGAAAGTCAGCCATCGTGGCGAACCACGTCCTACTTTGCCGATCTCACATGGCGTTATCGCTTGTACGAAGATTGGCTGTTTGCGGAACTGATTCCAGCCCTGGAGTTTCCCAGAGAAGAGGGTTTCAAAGATCAGGCCTCGGTGGTGTTCCGTATCGAAATGTACTTCTCAGGAACCATTGACCGGCAATGATATGACCAGACCACGCCACAAATCCCGACCGGCAGACCAGGCTCTCACCCTCACCCCCATTGCCATTACCCACTCTTGCTTCAAAGACAAGTTCGGGGTGCCACGCCAACCGGGGCTTACGCGCCATGCCCATGCTGAGCTGCTGATCCAGAGCCCGTTTGACCGGGAGGACGCCTTTCGGGGCCTGGAAACCGCCAGTCATCTGTGGCTTACGTTTCAGTTCCACGAGGCCATTCGTGCCGAGTGGCGGCCAGTGGTTCGCCCCCCACGGCTAGGCGGTAACAAAAAGATCGGCGTCTTCGCCAGTCGCTCGCCTTTCAGGCCTAACAGCCTTGGTTTGTCAGTGGTCAGGAACGAAGGGTTGATTCGCAAAAACGGGCAGCTGGTTCTGCGCATTAGCGACCACGACCTGATCGAAGGCACGCCAATATTAGATATCAAACCCTATTTGCCGTTTGCCGATTCGGTGCCGGAGGCTTCGCTCGGCTGGGCGGAATCTGCGCCAACTGAGCGCGCCGACGTAGTGTTCAGCCCACAGGCCTCAGAGCAGCTCGCGGGCCTGCCACCCGATGACTATCCAGATGTACGGGCATTAATCGAAGACGTGGTGAGCTACGACCCCAGGCCATCCTTTCGCCGTGGGCGAGACGAGGAGCGAATCTACGGCGCCAACCTTTACGATCTGAATGTGCGTTTTCGTTTCGTGAACGATGATTCAAAGATACGTGTGGAAGTGATATCCGTCTGTTAAACTGCTTCTGGTGATTTTGTAGTCGACACAGGGAACTTGTGCCTTGCTTTCCAACCGGTTTTTAAAGCGTTTAGGTGTTCGCCCGCTGGCTCTCCGCCTGCTGGGGTGGGTGCTGCTTTACAGCCTGATTCTCTCCCTCGTGGCAACTGGTGTTCAGATGATTGGCGAGTTTGATCGCCAGAAAGCAGAACTTCGGTCGAGCCAGGGGCGGGCCGTTGAGCTGATATCCGGGAGCATGGGCACCAACCTGTGGGTAATGAACTTCAGCGAGGTGGCCAACAGCCTTGACGACATGCGAACCGTGCCGTCGATACAATATGCCCGCGTGATCACCACCACGGGCGAAGAATTCAACACCGGCCAATACCCCGAAGGCCGGGTGATTTCCCAGACCTTTCCCCTTGAGTTCAATCGCTCCACGTTTGACCAGCCCCGGCGAGTCGGGGAGCTAACGGTGGTCTCCTCCGTTGAGCAAATTTACGACAATGTGCTGGATCAGGCTTTGATGAACCTGTTGTTCCAGTCCATTGTGGTTATGTTCGGCACGCTGGGGTTACTGCTGATTGTGCGGGTGACCTTGTCCCGCCACCTGGAAACCATGGCAGACTACGCCGCCAAGCTAAACCTCGATGCCCTGGTTGACCCACTTCAGTTACGCCGGAAGCCGCCCCGCCGGCCGGATGAGCTGTCAGAGCTTGAGCAGGCTCTCAACAAGATGCGCCTGCAGATTCTGGAAGACACCCGCTCACTGCGCCAGACCACGATCAAAACCCAGGGCGAGCGCGATGAAGCCATTCGGGCCAACCATGCCAAAAACCAGTTTCTGGCCAATGTCAGCCACGAGCTGCGCATTCCGCTGCAGTCTGTGTTGGGTTACGCCAACCTTCTGACCGACACCCCTCTGGACCAGGAGCAGCGGGAGTATGTCAGCACACTGCTTAACGCGTCTGAAAGCCTGTCGGCCATTATCAATGACCTGCTGGACATCTCCAGTATGGAAGCCGGTAAGCTGGAACTGGAAGCCATTCCGTTCGACCTCAGGGAAACCCTCAACGATCTGATTCACATGCTGGGTTCGCGGGCCAGGGAAAAAGGCCTGGCTCTTGAAATACGGGTTGACGAGAACCTGCCCTGGGCCATGGTGGGCGACCCGGTGAGATTGCGCCAGATATTGCTCAACCTGCTTTCTAACGCCATCAAATTTACCGATTCCGGCCATGTGCTGATCAGCATAGAGGTACTCGGCCGGAAGGAAGGCAATGTCCGTTTACGACTCGCTGTTGAAGATACCGGCGTAGGCATTAACCCCGAAGACATTCCGCTGGTGTATGAACCCTACGTGCAACTGGGCCAACGTTTCCAGCGGCAACTGCCTGGCGCGGGCCTGGGGCTTACCATTTGCCGCCAACTGGTTGATCTGATGGGTGGCTCCATGGACCTGGAAAGCCGTCCCGGGCAAGGCTCCACGTTCTGGGTGGAGCTAACCCTGCAGGCGGCCGGAGATGCCTCAACCCGAATTCGGCCAGATTCCCACATGGTCCGGGGTCGAAAGATTCTGGTGGTGGATTCTTATGAGCTGTCACGCAAGATCACGCTGGAAATGTTGTCCCGATACGAGGTTCAGATCGAAGCAGTGAAAGCCGCCGGTGAAGCCCTGACGTCGCTACGCCAGGCCTTCGATGCCGGCGACCCATACCATGCCATCATTCTTGATGGATTTGTGCCGGATATGGACAGCGATCTCTTATGCCGACAGATTCGCAGCAACCCGCAGTGGGCCGACATGCGGCTACTGATTCTCTCGTCCAATCCACAGCGCGGTGATGCTGAACATTTTCGACAGGCGGGCGCGGATGCTTTCCTGAGCAAATCGCTGCGGGAATCCTACCTGATTCCCATCCTCAACCAACTGTTTCTGGACGTTGAAAAACAGGAGCGCCGCTTCCTGACCCGTTTCTCACTGCAGGCCATATCGGATGTCACCATAAAGCATCGGGAAATCCCATGTGGCCGCATGCGGGTGCTCCTGGTTGAAGACAACCCGGTAAACCGCACCCTCACCCGTCGGCTGCTGGAAAAGCTTGGCTGCGAGGTAATGACCGCCAACGACGGCCAGGCCGCGTCTGCCCTATGGCAGTGGCACCAGTTTGACCTGATCTTCATGGATTGCGTGATGCCACGTATGGATGGTTTTGAGGCCACCAGACGGTTGCGCCGCTGGGAAGATGACCACCACAGGGCCAGGGTACCGGTGGTGGCGCTAACCGCCAGCGCCATGGAAGAAGACGAAGAAAGATGCCGGGCGGCGGGTATGGATGCGTTTGTTGCCAAGCCTGTCAACCTTGAAATGCTGCGGGCAGTACTGGAACAATACTGTCAGGCCGTTGCTGAATCCTGAGTACCGGCATGTTACCCACAGCCCGGATCCTGATATGAACGTTGAATGCCCCACCTGCAAAAAGTCCGTCGAATGGACGGAATCCAATCCGTATCGCCCTTTCTGTTCTGAACGATGCAAGCTGATTGATCTTGGCGCCTGGGCCAATGAGGAATATCGGGTGCCGGCCGAGAACGTTTCTCCGGATGATCTAGACCAGATCGAAGACGCCACCCGGCACTGAACCGGCAAGGCCGCATCAGCCCGACTGACAACCCTTTCCAACGACTTACGGGCATTTAAGTTGTGATGCGGTTGGCAGGTCGTTACCATCCTCTCAGTCATAACTATCGCTGATGCCGGCAGTTCCAGCCGGCCCGAATCAACACGACAGCAACAAAGGTGTAAACATGAAAGTAACCCGCATCTCCGCTCTGGCGCTTTCTCTGGCAGCTGCCCCGGTATTTGCCGCTGATCTGGATCTGAGCCTGACCAACAACTCTGTGAAGGGCCAGGTCAACTTTTTCGGTGCGCAAAACGACATTCAGCTGGGTACAGGCTACACCTACCGTGACAGCCGTCGCCATATTGGTAATGTCGACTTTCACGCACAGGGCCGCACGTCCATTGGCAACCTGCCAACCACCGCGGGCGTTGGCCTGAAGGGCGTCTTCTATGATGAGCGCCGCCAAAACGTGGATGGTGGCGCCGTTGGTCTTGGTGGTTTCGCCACCGTGAATGTTCCGGACGTACCCGGCCTGTCATTCAGCGGCAGCCTGCACTACGCCCCAACCATTCTGTCTTTCGGTGATTCCGACGACATGACCAGCCTGGAGCTGCGGGGAAGCTACCGCGTGATTCGCAATGCAGAGGTGTTTGCCGGTTACCGCTACCTGAACACAGAGCTGGACTTTGCCGGCTCCCCAGACATCAATCTGGATGAAGGTGTGCTGGCAGGGATCAAGATTTTCTTCTGACCGACCCACACCGGCAAAGTATTCGCTGCCCGGCATGCTCGCCGGGTAGCGGATTCGTGCTACTCCTCACGCTCTCACCCGCTTTTTGTTGTTAGGCTTCCCCGATACTTACTAACGGATTGCCTGGCATGAGACTGAACCTCCCCACCCTTCTGGCCGCCACCCTGATACTCACCGCCTGCAGTGGCGACAGCGCTATTGATGGTGTCAAGGAGATCCCGAACCGGTTCGGCAATGCCGTCAATGCCCTGGATGATTTCAGCCCTGGCAGCACCGGGGACTCCAGCAACGCCCGCGGGCTGAGGCCGAATGAGGTCCGGGTGACCATGGAAGTGCCTGCCAGTCTTGCGCCGCAAGGTGAGCCTACCCGCAGAAACCTTAGGATCGTAGTGCCCGATCGTGTTGAGGTTTACCGTACGGACTATACCCTCAGGAAAGACCTTGGCACGGTGCGTTTTTCAACTGCCACGGACGATGATGGTTACCTGATCATTGCGTTTGAGGATGGGGTCCCCATTGGGCCCGATGTGGTTATCGAAGCCTCCTATCGCGGCACAACGCTCAAAGCCCTTGCCTCCGACTCGGACCGGGATGTGAAGGTAAACCCCTTTTCCCATTACCTGGTTGTGGAGGGGCTGGGGAACTACGATGCCGTCGATTTTCAGACGGTCATGAATTGTGTCAACAGCAGCCTGTGCCTGAATAAGTATGTCTGGGGCACGGTCGCGGACCAGGTGCATGACTTCGAGATCGATATCGCCAGCAATGCGAGTATCGCCAGCGCCCTCAAACGCCTTGATGACCGGGCCGATTTCAAAGCCTATGTGGCTGCCATGGCAGATTATGCCCTGCTGGGCCAGGATAATTCAGACACCGTCCGTGCCAGTTCAGCCGATTACAATTCGATATTCCTTGGGCTTGAGCTTGGTCAGACCTTCAGGGAATCCAATGCGCTCGGTGCCGGCCAATGGGGGGTCCGTACCGCCCAGGAAGAGGCGCTCACAGCCACCGGCAGCGCCTATCTTTACCCAGCGCTCACACTTACGTCATTTGAAGCGTTCAATATCAATGTCACCTCTTTGGCCACCGACATTCCATATGATCGGCAAACACTGATTCACGGTTTGGACAACGGCGGCGCCCAGACTTTCTTCAACCGGAGTTCAGATCTTTGGGCCCGCAACAGCCATTCAAGCGCTCCTGGGGCAGCAACACTGACCCCACCCCGAACCGACACCCAGAGCGCTGATGCGTTCGATCCCGCGCGGTTACTGGCGGGGCGTGCCTTGTACCAGAGCGTGACCGATCGCAATAGCAGCAGAATTACCGGGTGGACCCGAAATCCCTATTACCTGGATGCCTTCACCTCCGCGCCGGCGGACCAGGACAGCAGCCCGGACCGCGTGCTCACCAGCTATTTCTCGGCCGGCAAAGCCATTGAACTGTTGGAAGAGGGCGGCAAACTCAAACGTCAGGATACTCTGGAGGATCACTACCTTTCTGTGTTTGAGCTCCACCTGGAGCGCAGCAGCGATTTCAGCTTGTCCACACTGGCAGAGCAGCGCTATAACCTGGTGTATATCGCGCCCCGATTCGGCAATGAAGATGACCCATTGGTTTTTGAAACCGGGCACGGCATCTGGAACACTCAAACCTCTGACGGAAACCGGCTCATCGCCGATGTGGCACTTGAGCAGTTCAGGCTTGTCAGGGCCAGTAACGGTCAGGTGCGAACAGAGGCGAACCCCGGAACCGGTGACTGGAATCTGGCAAACCGATTGTCTCGCTTGAGCCAGTCAGACCAGCATATCGGCAGGCTGACCCTCTATGAGGACCAGCCAGGCGATGAGTTTGGAACACCGGATATGGGCCTTGGCGCCGCCACCCCGGACGGCTCACTGATGGCCTTCAACCTGGACGACAGTTACCTTGGCGACGGCCTGGTGATTGCAGGGCAAGCTCCCACTGACTCACTGGTGCCGGCCCGCTACAGGCTCCAGGGGGTTATACTCTCAATGACCGATCACACCAGTCGGATGCACCAGATCCAAAACGGCATACTGGAACTGGACAACACCAGCAGCGCGACCATTAACGCTACTGGCTTTGAAATTCACCACGACATCCCATCAAGTATCATCTCTGAGCCGAAGCAAGCGAGCCTGGCGTCCTCACTCGGCGTCACTGCCTCGGAAAACGGTGAGATCACCCTCAGCGGCGGCGAACTCACACTCGCGGGATTCTATACAGGAGTCGGTGACCAGATATTTCTGACCTTGCGTGACGACACCGGCCCCGAGTTTCAGACCGGGTTACTGATCGCCACGATGATCCCGGAAGCGGACTGACAGAACCAATCATCAGGACGCGCACGTATAACCTGTTATAATTTCTGCCATATCGCCTGATATACCCATAAATACGAGAGGTTTTATGACTGCAGTTAACCGGGCGCTGATGCTGCTTGTATCTTTGGTTTTGTTTGCTCTTGCCGGTGCCCTCTACGTCCCACCTGACAGTTCAGATGAAGATGGTGAGGTGGTTCTGGCATCCTTGCCCCGCCTGCCGGCCTGGGCCCAGGGTGACCTGCCTGACTTCTCTGTCTATCGCGACACCACCGAGCGTAAAGTTGCCTTCTTCTCGTTCCTGTACCCGCGGATTGTTCTGGCCAACTCTCGAATTCTGCTTGAGCGCGAATACCTTGAGTCACTTGCCAGCAAAACCGAACTTTCAAATCGGGAGGAGAAGTGGCTGGCAGAGCAGGCTCAGCGTTTGAGGGTTGATGCCGTACCAGGAAGCGATGAGCAATTCGCGCTGTTACGAAAGCGCCTGGATGTGATTCCGCCGTCCCTGATCCTGGCACAGGCGGCTAATGAATCCGCCTGGGGCACCTCCCGCTTTGCCACCGAGGGAAACAACCTGTTCGGCCAGTGGTGCTTCAGCAAAGGCTGTGGGCTTGTACCTCTGAGCCGTGTTGAGGGAGCTAGCCATGAGGTGGCCAGATTTTCCTCTCCCTATCAGTCCGTGCGCTCCTATATCCAGAATCTGAACCGACACCCCACCTATCAACTGGTCAGGGAACTCCGGTTGCAGAACCGACAGGCAGACAAGCCACTTTCTGGCCTTGAGATGGCGGAAGGCCTACTCGGCTATTCCGAGCGGGGTGAGGAGTATATAAAAGAGATACGTTCCATGATTCGGTACAACAACCTTGAATTCTATGACCATGAATTCCGGAAACTCTTGGGAAACCGCACTCTCAATACATTCGAGCAACTGGCCTCGACAGACGCGGATACCACACTGCTACCCGGCGCGGAAGGCAACCTGGCCAGTCCGTTTGAAGGCTGACACAACAACCTGAACGTACAGAGATAGTACCCATGCTCAATTTTCTGCCCGCCCCGTTGAAAGGGGTTTTGGTGGTTCTGCTTATTTTGCTTAATACCGTTATTTTCCTTCCGTTCCTGCTGCTGTTTGCGATCATCAAACTGGTGATTCCGGTGATCGCCGTGCGCAAGGGCTGCACGGTGATCGTCAATGGCATCGCCTGGTACTGGATCGGGTTCAACAACACACTGGTTAAACTGTTCCACAAGGTTGAATGGGACGTTCGTGGCACCCAGGAGCTAAGTCGCAGGCATTGGTACTTCGTGACCTGTAACCACCAGAGCTGGACAGACATCCCCGCAATCCAGTACGTGCTGAACAGCAAGATCCCCTTGCTGAAGTTTTTTCTCAAGAAGCAATTGATCTGGGTACCACTGTTGGGCGTTGCCTGGTGGGCGCTGGATTTTCCGTTCATGCATCGCCATACCAAAGAGCAGATCGCCAAACGTCCTGAACTGAAAGGCAAAGACATCGCAGCCACCCGAGCTGCCTGTGAGAAATTTCGCTACACGCCAGTGACCATCTTCAACTTTATGGAAGGCACCCGCTTTACACCAGAAAAACAGGCCCGCCAGAATTCACCCTATAAAAACCTGCTGAAACCCCGCGCCGGTGGAACGGCGTTTGTATTTGGCGCCATGGGCGAGATGATTCACACCATGCTGGATGTGACCATCGTGTACCCCAACGGCAAGCCGGGCATCTGGGACTACCTGTGCGGCAGGGTAGACAAGATCATTATCGACATTCGCACCCGGGAGGTACCAGAGCGATTTCTGGGTATGGATTATGAGGGTAACCGGGAACTGCGCGTGGACTTCCAGCGTTGGATAAGCGAGATATGGGCGGAGAAAGATGCCCGGATTGAGGAGCTGAAGGCCGGGGGCTGACTAAAGCAGCCCCAACTCCCGGGCCCGCACAATCGCCTGGGTTCTGGACTTCACTTCCAGCTTGGCATTGATTCTGCGGGCATGGGTTTTCACCGTATGCAGGGAGATGTGCAGCTTGTCTGCGATTTCCTGGTTTGACAGGCCCTTGGCAATCAACTCAAGAACACCCTGCTCCCGGTCACTGATTGGCTCCGCGAGCGCATCGGCAACCACCACTGCACCCTCGATACCAAACAGCTCGCCCAAGGCACTGGTGAAGGGACTCTGTTCCATCCCTCTGAAGGTCTTCTCCATAAGCGGGCGCAGCTCTTGCATCAGTTCGGCGAAAGGACTGATAAAGTGCTCTCTGGCAGCCTCTCTGATGACACTTTCCAGCTGCCGCCTGCCCGCTGGCAGTCCTTTTTCTTCTGCCAGCAGAACGGCGTCCAGCAACCCCGCGTGCAATTGAAGCCCCCTCGGCAACGCATCTTCATAGCGTTGGTATACGGCAGAAAGGTGCTCTCGGGCTCGTATCAGGTCACCGTTCACCAGGTCAATCCTCACCTGCAAACAGTCCAGCAGGCCTGGAATCATCGGGAACAGTTCGGGTACACAGCCGTCCTTTCGGTAAGGTGCCAGCTTGGCCATGGCCTGAACAGCGCTTTCCGGTTGGCCGCAGGCCAACCAGCAGCTCGCTTTCAGCGCCTCAAGCACCGGCAAATAGACAGCCTCATCAACCTGCCAGGAATGCATGGTACGTTCAGCACGACCAATCCACACAAATGCATCATCCATCCGGCCCTGAGCCCGACACATAAGAACCCTCAACGCCATTGCCAGCAGCAGGCCCAGATCCCGGGTTTGCTCCGCATGCCGTGCACAACTCACCAGCAGGCGATCGGCCTCTTTGATGCGCCCTTTATGCCAGAGCACCAGAACAAGGTTCAGTTGTAAGCGGGTTTCTCCAATCCGTGCAGGCCGGCTGAGCTCCTGCATCGCGGTGTCCAGCCCGGTCCGTAAAAGCTGCTCGGCATGGCCCAGCGCCCCCTTTCCCAACTCGATTCTCGCGTGGGCATAGACTGCCAGGGCTTCAGAACCAGAGTCACCGGCTTCCCTGGCCAGCTTTGCAGCCGTTCTGTTGGCATCCCGCGCTTCCTGAAAGTATCCACCAGCGCATAACGCGCTGGACCTGACAATCTGAGTCACCAGTTGCGCCTGAGTAGACAAACCGCCAGTCGCCAGCGCCTTGTCAGCCATTTCAAGCGCAGGCCCGACGAAGCCCTCACCGCGCAGGATGAACGCCTTGAGGGCGTATATTCGGGCTTCCTGTTCCCTTAGATCTGACACACTGAACGATTCGAGCAACTCTCGCGCCTGGCGGAATTGGCCACCAATCGCATGAACCCAGCCGTAGACAATTCGCAGCCTGGCACTCCGCTCCAGCAACTGGGCAGGCAGGCTTCGTCGCAGCGTCAGCAACGAAGCCGTGTCTTGCCCCAACAGCAGTGCCTCGGTGCCCTCGGACGCGATGCGTATGACTTCATCATTTTCACCCGCCAGCAAGGCGTACTTGAGCGCCTCCGGAAACTGCTCCCTTTGCCCAAACCAACGGCTTGCCATCAACATACGGGTGGCATAACCGCCCATCATGGGCGCCTGTAACCAGGCTTGGAGCAATGGGTTCAAACGATACCAACGCCCCCTCCCCGGCACCTGCTTTAATGGCAATCCGCGTTCCGCCGCCGACGATGGCGGCATATCTGGCTCTGCGGTGGTGCCCTCCAGTGTCAGGAACAGCTCATCTGAACAGCTTTCAAGCTCCGCCATCACTCGCAAACTGCGAACCTGTGACTGCGCCAGCGGCGCAAGCACGGTGCTCTTGATAAACCGTTCCACGGACTCGGTTTCGTGAACCGGCTTTCTTTCATCGCCACGAGCGAGCTCACGAAAGTACAGGGCCAATGGGGTTGGCCAGCCTTCCGTCAGATTGTACAGGTGGTCGATGGCCACACTGGTAATCAGGCGTTCATCACGTGCTTGCTGAAAAAACTCGAACGTTTCCGACCGGGAGAACTCGAGGCGATCCACAGATAAGTGCTGGTAGACACCCTGCAGATCCAGCGTGTGGCTTTCAAACGGCAGGGGTAAACGTGATGCCATCACCACCGCCAGGTTGCCAGGAATGTTCGTGGCCAGTTGGTGGAGTAATCCCACCACAGCCGGGTTCGTCAGATGATGAAGATTATCCAGAACCAGTACATCCCGATTGGACTCCTTCTTTCGGGCTTTGGTGACCAGAAGAACAGAAAGATGATCCTGGAAAGTACCGCCATTTGGCGCTGAGACGTCAGACAGACCAAGGGCCGTGGCCAACAGTGAGAGAAAACGAGAAGGGGCGTTGTCACCGCCGTTAAGTGTAACCCAACGAATACTGGCATCCGGCGCAGCATTGAGCGCGCTGACCAGGGAGTGGGTTTTGCCATAACCACTGGGCGCCTCCAGAAACAACAGATGCCCTGGCGACATAGCGGCCAGGATCTGCTGGTCCAGCTCTGGCCGGATTAGCCTGGAGACAGGAATTGCCGGCATCTGAAGCCTTTGCTCCAGAAGGTCTCGCACAAGCTCTCCATGCACAAGGCCATTGTTGGCGGACTGAAATTCATCGTTGGCTGCACAGCCATCATTATAGGATTTCACGCACTGCCCCATTTGAAACCGGCTTCCTGCTATTCGCAGGCCGGCGTAAAAAGAACCTTCTTTTCACGGATTCTGGCTTGGCGTCCTGCATCGGGTACGCCTTTAGTATGAGTCGCTTACCGGAAGGTTAAACCAAAGGTGGGGTGAGCTGCAAAATTTTGACGTGTAAAAAGTTTGTCAGTGGCAGATTTTTAACACCAAAAGTTCGGTTGCCACTACAAAAAACGGCGGGCCAATGGCCCGCCGTTTTTAACTACTGCTATACCTGTCCGTTACCGGGTACCTGCCCGGCGCAGGGCGGCCGGCGTGTAATCCCGGGAATAGCGCTCTACCCCGAAGCTGTATGGGTTGCTTTCTTCGTTGGTCAGCCCCAGTGCAAGGTAGCGGCCAGACAACAGGTCATACAGTACTTCGAGGGCGTACCAAGGCACGTCCTGGTCGTAGAACTGCATGGAATGGGCTTCCGCGACACGCCAAAGCTCACCACGACCATCATAATGATCGATCACAGCTGCCTGCCAGGTGTCCTCATCGATGTAGAAGTCGCGCTGTGCGTACACATGGCGCTCACCATCTTTCAGCGTCGCACGCACATGCCATACTCGGTGTAACTCATATCGAGTCAGATTCTGGTTGATATGGCCCGCTTTGATGATGTCATCGTAGCTGAGGTTACGGTCAACCAGCTCGTAGGAGTTGTACGGAATGTACATCTCTTTCTTGCCAAGCAGTTCCCAGTTATAGCGATCCGGAGCACCGTTGAACATGTCGAGGTTGTCAGAGGTACGCATGCCGTCAGACGCTGTACCCGGCCCGTCGTAGGCCACCTGGGGGGCGCGACGAACACGGCGTTGACCAGCATTGTAAACCCAGGCCCGGCGAGGCTCCTTCACCTGATCCAGAGTTTCATGTACCAGCAGTACGTTACCCGCCAGGCGGGCCGGCGCGGTAATCGCCTGCTTGAAGTAGAACAGTACGTTATCGTCCTGGCCAGGCTCATAGTCCGCCAGGTAACGGTTCCAGGTCAGTTCGTCCTGGAACTGAACCACCGAGTATGCCCCGTTGGCAGTAGGCGTCACCTGGCCAATGTTGCGCTGAACCGAGCCACCACGGTACCGGGTGATGTGGTTCCAGATTACTTCCAGCCCATTTTGCGGGATCGGGAACGGCGTTGCATTCTCGTAATTTCCGATACCGTTACCGTTCTGAATCAACTCGGAACGAGTCGCATTCTTCACCGTTTCATCCATGATGTTCTGGGGATAGACCGCCGTACGGTGAGTCGGGTAGACCGGCATTTTATAGTTCGGATACTGGCGGATCATGGCGATCTGACCCGGAGACAGCTTGTCTGCATACTGATCAACGTTGCTCTGATCGATCACAAACTTCGGCTGCTCGTTCGGGAATGGATTGATATAAATACCATCACCCTTGTAACCCTCCGGCGGTGTTGTCATCCCACCTGTCCAATCAGGAATATCACCACCGTTACCGGCGCGCTCTGCGCCCATCGGCGTGAGCGTGTCGCCCAGCTTGGCTGCTTCTTCAGCAGAAACCGCGCCCCAGGCCTGACCCGCAAAGAGACTTGCAGCCAGTACGCCGGTGGCCAGTAGTTTCTTGTTCAGTTTCATTTAAATTACCTCGTTGAACGAATTCTTTCCGGTTCAGAATGAGTAAGAGACACTGGCTGCCACAAAATCACGGTCGGTCAACTCGTTATACGGTTTGCCACCGAAAAAGTTTGTGTAACCGATGTTGCCGGTGATTCTGTTCTGGTATACCGCCTCCAGAGACAGACCGATGGCTTTGTTGCCCTCGTTGAAAGCACCACCGGGTTGAGGCGCATAACCTTTTACATCGTGGCTCCAGGCCAATTGCGGCGACAGGTTAATGCCCGCGAATACGTTGGGGTAGTCCCAAACCAGGCGGGAACGGTAACCCCAGGAGAAGGACGTGGTAAAGCCTTCGTTGTTACAGTAGTTGCTGTTGAGGTTTGCGCCAAGCGCGCAAAAATCAGCGCCGCCGAGGGAAGCCAGAGGAAGCTCACCAATACCAAAGGTACCAGAACGACCGTAACGAGCCTCTGACGAATCCGGCAGATCGTGCACGTAGGTCGCCCCAAACTCAGTTATCAGGGACATACGGCTCGCCCCCATCACCTGATCAAAGAACTTGATTAATGTGAACTGCGCCTGTGAGACCTTGAAGCGATCATAGCCTTCAACGGCCTTACCGGCCAGGTTCGCTTCAGGATTTTGTGCTCGGACTTGTGTCTCTAGCTTACTCAGAACTTCGCCATTAGGCCCACGTTGCTGCAAACCGCCGAAGATCAATTCAAACGCGTTCCACTGCAAAGGTACGTTATCGCGGAAGCTATATTCTGCGCCCAAGGACCAGCCACCCGGAGTGGTGGTGTTGACACTGATACCGTATAGATTAATGTTCTCGGGATACTCGATATAGTAGCTCGGGAAAGTGGAGTTCGGCAGATTGGGATCATTCTGCTGCGTTGTAGTTGGAGAGGCCGGGTTATTTACCAGACCGCTAACGTACGGCAGGCGACTGTTGTATTTGATGTAATAGAACCCGAATTCGGAATCGTTCAGCGCCGGCACGTACCAGCGCAGCGCAACACCGAACTGGTCTTTGGAATCGGCCTCTTTATCAGCCAGCCGGGGCGCGATAAAACCCTGAGCCAAAGCCTGTGAGTCCGGCAACTGGCCGGCAAGCAATATCGGGCCACAGCCGTCGGCAACAAAATCGTTCGTTGAGAAGAAGGTGCCGCAATCGTCAAGGCGAACTGGCTCCCAGTCTGCCTGAACGAACGCTTCTACCGTAATGGTATCGGTGAGGCCAGCAGACACATAGAACATTTCGACCGGCAGCAAAGCATCTTTCAGTTCGGAACCCGGAGCCCTGAACGCTGGGACGTCAATCGGGTTAATAACATTGACGCCACCCTGAATGAAGGTGCTTTCTCCCCAGCTGACAACCTGTTTACCGTAACGGGCACTGATCGGAGTGTTACCCACATACCAGTCGGTAAAAATATAGGCATCCAGGATCTCACCACCGGAGGCATTACCTTTCGCCTTGCTGTTCAGTTCGCGCCGCTGACCTACATCATCAACGGCACGGCTTTCATCTTTCAGCTCGAAGTCGTACCAGTAACGGCCGCGAACCAAACCACCGACACGAGTCAAGAGGTTGCTGTCTACCGCATAATCGAGGAAAAGCTCACTGTTGCCTTTGACAATCTTGGAATAGGTATCGCCCTTTTCAAAGTTCAGGTTGCCGTCGTCATAATTGTTGGTGGATGAACCAATGTTGTCGAATGGCTGACCAGGCGCATATTCAGGGCCCAGGTTGCCCGGAGCGATCAGGCGCCTGTCCCGGTCCTGCGTCCTCCAGCCCACACCAGCTGACAACGTGGTATTGAACTGCGCGTCAACATCTCCCACGTTAAAGGAGATAGCAGAGGCCGGGGCGGACACGCCGGCGGCTATGGCGACGGCAAGCGGTAACTTGGTCCAACGCTGCCACGGTTGAGTTTTTCTTGTCATTGGAAGGCTACTCCGTTGTTGTTCTGAGTCGCTGCTCGGTTGTTCTGATTTTGGTGTCTTGGCGGCTGTGCATACAGTGCCGTGATGCTTGCACTATAGCTAAGGCCTTTGGGGGCTTTGATCAGTCAAAAGTATGATTTTGCTGTCACTCTCCGTTTAGCCGTGTTCTCGCACTCCCTCACTATAGACAAGATTCGGGAGTGCAACCACTTTGACTGTATTACAGAACTTCGATGGCCATGGCGGTGGCTTCACCGCCACCAATACACAGCGCCGCAACGCCTTTTTTCTTGCCATAGTGCTTCAATGAATGCATCAGCGTGACAAGCAGGCGGGAACCGGTGGAGCCTACCGGATGGCCCTGGGCACAGGCGCCGCCGTGCACGTTCACCTTCTCCGGGTCCAGGCCGAGTTCTTTAATCGGCATCATGGCAACCATGGCGAAAGCTTCGTTAATTTCGAACAGATCAACGTCGTCTTTGGTCCAGCCGGTTTTCTCGAACAGAGTTTCAATGGCTCCTACCGGGGCGCAGGTGAACTCACTCGGGTGCTGGGACTGGGTGCTATGGGCCACGATACGTGCCATCGGCTTCAGGCCGCGCCTCTCAGCTTCGGACTCGCGCATCAGAACCAGAGCGGAGGAACCGTCAGAAATAGAAGAAGCGTTTGCGGCGGTCACGGTACCATCTTTGGCAAATGCCGGGCGCAGGGTCGGGATCTTCTCGATATTGGCAGCGTGTGGCTGCTCGTCATCTTCAACAACTACCTCACCTTTGCGGGTTTTCACGGTGACGGGGATGATTTCTTCTTTAAGCAAGCCTTCCTCGATGGCTTTCTTGGCGCGAGTCAGGGACTGGATGGCGTACTCATCCATATCTTCCCGGCTGTAGCCCTTTTTGTCCGCCATTTCCTGGGCAAAGGAACCCATCAGGCGACCGGTTTCCGCATCTTCCAGACCGTCCAGGAACATGTGATCCTGCGGAGCCTGCCCGGGACCCATGCGATAGCCCTGGCGGGCGCCAAGCAGTACATAGGGTGCGTTGGACATACTCTCCATACCGCCTGCAACCATAATGTCGTTGGTACCAGCCTTGATCAGGTCGTGGGCCAACATGGCCGCTTTCATGCCGGAGCCGCACAGCTTGTTGATGGTGGTGGCTCCGGTGCTGTCCGGCAGACCGGCTTTACGCATAGCCTGGCGTGCCGGGCCTTGTTTGAGACCGGCAGGCAGAACGTTGCCCATGATGACTTCCTGGATATCGGCAGGCTGCAGGCCAGCGCGTTTGACGGCTTCGGCGATGGAAATAGCGCCCAGTTCAGGAGCTGAGACAGGGGCAAGGCTGCCCATAAATCCGCCCATGGGGGTGCGAACGCCGCTTACGATGACTACGTTGTCTTGGCTCATATTGTGATCTCTCTTGGTAACGGGTCTGCCCCCGCAGGGGGACTGACCCTCTTTTGTGGAGTTGGGTTCTAAAGTGGGCCAGTCCCCTGCGGGGGCAGACCCTGTACCCGCTCGTATTTTTTGGAGCTGGAGTCCAAAATGGGTCAGTCCCCGTGCGGGGACAGACCCTATGGCTTATGAGGCGCTTCCAGGTATTCCCGGGATTGCATTTCCAGCAGGCGGGATTCGGTGCGCTCAAATTCGAAGCTCAGGCGGCCGCCGGTGTAGAGTTCGGTGATGGGGGCGGCAGCCGAAATGATGACTTTGACGTTTCGGTCGTAGAACTCGTCAATCATATTGATAAAGCGGCGCGCCTGATCGTCGTTGTTTTTGCCCAACTGCGGCACGTTGCTGATGATAATGGCGTGAAACTGGCGCGCCATTTCAATGTAATCGTTCTGACTGCGCGGGCCATCACAGACAGATTTGAAATCAAACCACACCACGTCATCTGCGTGCGCTTCTGCGGGTATTTTTCGCCCGTTGATTTCCATGGTTTTACTGTGCTTGCCTGCCTCGACTGCAAGGCCATCAAAACTGGTGCGCAGGCTCACATCGGCCTGATCGTCCAGCGGGCAATGGTAAAGCTCTGCCTGTTCGAGAGTTCTCAACCGGTAGTCCACGCCGCCGTCGACGTTCACCACATCGGTATGCTTCTTCACCAGCTCGATAGCCGGCAGGAAACGGGCCCGTTGCAAGCCATCTTTATAGAGGCCATCTGGCACGATGTTCGACGTGCATACCAACGTAACACCACGGCCAAACAATCCGTCCATGAGAGTAGCGAGAATCATGGCGTCACCGATATCGGAGACAAAGAACTCATCAAAGCAGATAACACGGGTCTCATCGGCAAACTTTTTCGCCACCCGGTCCAGCGGATTTTTCTCGCCTTTGAGCTGTTTCAGTTCGTTGTGAACCCGCTGCATGAAGCGATGAAAATGCACTCGCATCTTGCGGTCAAACGGCAACGCTTCGTAGAAGGTATCCATCAGGTAGGTCTTGCCGCGGCCGACACCGCCCCAGAAATAGAGCCCCTTGACCGGCTCCTCCCGGCCCTTTTTCAGTTTACGGCGCAGTTTCGCCAAACCTTTATTTCGCTCACTTTCGGCATCGACCAGTTTGTCGTACAGTGCCTGAAGGCGACGGACGGCATCCTCCTGGGCCGGGTCTTTATGAAAGTCCGGGCGCTCAAGGTCCTTTTGGTAACGCTCCCAAGGGCTCAGGTTCGCGACGGTTTCAGAAGACATGGCTGCTGTCATCAGGGTTTCCCGGGATTGTAATGGTGTTTGATTTTCGGCGCGGTATTGTCGCTTATTTCGCACTTTTTCGCCACGCCGGGTGGGCACTGGGGCAATACGACGATTGGCTCAGTGTTTGGCCATGGGCTCAATCAGCCAGGGGAGTTATACTCTTTGAATGAGGATTAGCTCACTCGCATGCAACGAAAGGACGTTTTTATATGACAAACCTGATTCTGGCGGCAGTAGCCGCGTTGGTGGTTGGCATTGTCATCGGGATTTTGGTCGGCCGCTCAGGCCAGGGAGCAACGCTCCGGCAGCGCCGGGCAGAGCAGCAAATTGAAGAATTGCGCAGTGAGTTTACTCGCTATCAGGCACAGGTGAATGAGCACTTTATGGAGTCTGCGCATTTGCTGCGCCGGTTTAATGATGCTTATCGCGATGTGAATCAGCATATGGCGCGCGGCGCGAACCGGCTTTGTAATGATGAGGACTGGCTGGAAGAGCTTGGACAGGACGGTTCTGGACGGCTGGAGCACGGCAGTGATGAAAACTCAGAGCCACCACGGGATTATGCGCCGAAGGCTGATCCTGAGGACAAAGGCACACTGGCCGAGGATTATGGCCTGAATGCGGATGGTACCAAGCGGTCTGCTTGATCACCGAGGTCTTCAAGCACGGTACAAGCCATCTGCCAGCGGAGTTTGGTTGGGCTGGGGATGGCTTTCCAAAAACCGCTACGAGCACATCCATGTGCGCTTCTCTCAGGCCATCCATGGCCTTCGAAATTTTTGGAAAGCCATCCCCAGCCCAACCACCAGATCCCTCAGCGAGCCTCTACCCTAATTACGATGTCTCTGCTCTCCAGTGATTAAGCCGAGAAACTAGACCGGATTATCACAGTCAATAAACTGGTGCTTCACTTCAAACTCCCTGGCTAGCGCCTCCCCCAACGCCTGAACACCATAGCGTTCTGTGGCGTGGTGGCCCGCTGCAAAGTAATGGATTCCGCACTCTCTGGCAGTGTGAGTGGTCGGCTCTGAAATTTCCCCGCTGATGTAAGCATCAACACCCGCATTCAAGGCTATGTTGATGAACCCTTGGGCGGCGCCGGTGCACCAAGCTACCGTTTTGATTTTCTCTGGGCCGTCTCCTACATGAAGGGGCTGACGGTGAAGAGCCCTGGCGATGTGGAGACCGAAGGCTTCTGGCGATATCGGCTCAGGGAATTCGCCCTGCCAAACCAGTCCGCCGATCGGCGTGGGGTTCTGGATATTCAGGACATTGGCGAGTTGGCGGTTGTTGCCATATTCGGGATGGTCATCGAGCGGCAGGTGGTAGGCCACCAGGTTGATGTCGTTATCCAGCAGCTGCTTGATGCGGTTCTTCTTCATGCCGCGGATGGCCTGGTCTTCGCCTTTCCAGAAGTAGCCGTGGTGGACCAGAATCATATCGGCGTTTTGTTTTACAGCTTCGTCGATCAACGCCTGCGATGCTGTTACCCCGGACACGATAACGCTTACGTACTCACTACCCTCTACTTGCAGGCCGTTCGGGGCATAGTCTTGGAAATTTTCCGGCTGGAGCCACTCGTTGATTTTGGCGAGGATTTCGTTTCGGTTTGCCATGTATACCCCCTATCTCGCTAATATTCAGGGTTGATTCAGCGCGCACATAAGCTTGGGGCGAGGGGCTGGAAAGGCTTTCCAAAAATGTGCGGAGCCATGGATGGCGGAGCCCAAGCGCCACAGGGATGTGCCGCAAGGAGCGTTTTTTGGAAAGCCTTTCCAGCCCCTTGCGATGCGCCATACCTAAAGCGCTGACCCTCTCACAAGTCTGCTGTCAACTTAGAGAGAATCAAGGCCCTTGATCAACGCGTTATTTTGATCGCTCGTACCAATAGTAATTCGCAGGAAGTCGCTAATGCGCGGCTTGTTGAAGTGACGAACGATAATGCCCTGCCCTCTCAGCTTGGCGGCAATATCGGCGCCCGCGTGCATCGGGTGACGAGCAAAAACAAAGTTTGCTTTTGAAGGCAAGACATCAAAGCCAAGCCTCTCAAGTTCCGCTTTCACCTTTTCGCGCTCTTCGATCACACCGCCGCAGCATTTCTCAAACCACTCGCTATCTTCAAACGCCGCGATCGCACCGACCAACGCCAGACGATCGAGCGGGTAGGAATTGAAGCTGTCTTTAACTCTATTCAAAGCCTCAACCAGTTCCTCATTACCCACGGCAAAACCTACTCGAAGGCCGGCCAACGAACGAGCCTTGGACAGAGTCTGGCTGACCAGAAGGTTCGGGTATTGATTGACCAATGAAATAGCCGTCTCACCACCGAAGTCTACATAGGCTTCGTCAACCACCACCACGCTGTCCGGATTCGCCTTCAGGATTTCTCCCACATGCTCCAGCCCAAGATACCGACCGGTAGGCGCATTCGGATTCGGGAAGATGATGCCGCCGTTGGGGCGCTTGTAGTCTTCCGGATTGATTTCGAAGCTTTCGGTCAGCGGGATGACATCGCTTTCGATCTGATACAGACCGCAGTACACCGGGTAGAAGCTGTAAGTAATGTCCGGAAACAGGATCGGTTTGTCGTGCTTGAGCAAGCCCTGGAAGATGTGGGCCAGAACCTCGTCTGAACCGTTACCTACGAACACCTGCTTGGCGGAAATACCGTAATCCGCATGATAGTCAGCGATCGCCACTTTCAGCGCAAGCCCTTCCGGGTCCGGGTACAGGCGGAGGTTGTCGTTCAGTTCAGACTGAATGGCTGCAATCACCTTCGGGGATGGCCCGAAGGGATTTTCGTTGGTGTTCAGCTTGACCAGGTTGGCCATTTTCGGCTGCTCACCCGGTACATAGGGTTGCAATTCGCTGACCAGCGCGCTCCAGAACTTACTCATTGGCAGGGTTCTCTTTAATGCGATATTCGGCAGAGCGGGCGTGGGCCGTCAGGCCCTCACCCCGTGCCAGCACTGAGGCTACGCGCCCCATCCGGTCGGCACCCTCAGGGCTGAAGCCGATCAGGGAGGAGCGCTTCTGGAAATCGTAAACGCCCAGCGGCGAGCTGAACCTTGCCGTACCGCTGGTAGGCAGTACGTGGTTCGGGCCGGCACAGTAGTCACCGAGGGCCTCGGCGGTGTAACGGCCCATGAAAATAGCACCGGCGTGGCGGATGTCGTCCAGCATGGCCTGCGGATCTTCCACGGACAGCTCCAGATGTTCGGGAGCGATGCGGTTGGAGACAGCCGCCGCTTCTTTCAAATCGGCCACGTGAATCAGCGCACCACGGCCAATCATGGACGTGCGAATAATCTCATCCCGTTCCATGGTCGGCAGCAGCTTGTTGATGCTGGCTTCCACCGCATCCAGAAAAGCCGCATCCGGGCTGATCAGAATACTCTGGGCCTGTTCGTCGTGCTCGGCCTGGGAGAACAGATCCATAGCGATCCAGTCCGGGTCGGTTTTGCCATCGCAAATCACCAGGATCTCAGACGGGCCGGCGATCATGTCGATACCCACAACCCCGAACACTTCCCGCTTGGCTGTGGCCACAAAAATATTGCCGGGGCCCACAATCTTGTCCACCGCCGGTATAGTCTCGGTACCATAGGCCAGCGCTGCCACAGCTTGCGCGCCCCCGAGCGTAAACACCCGATCCACTCCGGCAATCGCAGCCGCCGCAAGAACCATATCGTTCACCACACCATCCGGCGTCGGAACCACCATGATCAACTCACCAACACCCGCCACCTTCGCCGGAATGGCATTCATCAGCACCGAAGACGGATACGCCGCCTTACCACCGGGCACATAAAGTCCGGCCCGATCCAGAGGCGTCACCTTCTGCCCCAGAATCGTCCCATCCTCATCTTCATACTGCCAGGACTTCTGATCCTGCCGCGCATGATAATCCCGAACCCGCTCAGCCGCTTTCTCCAGAGCCACCCGCTGATCCTGAGGAATCCGCCCCAACGCTTCCTGAAGACGACCCTTGTCCATCTCCAACTCCGCCATGGAACTGACCTTCAACCGGTCAAACTTCTCGGTAAACTCCAGAACCGCCGCATCGCCACGGGTTTTCACCTCACGCAGAATATGCCGAACCGACTCATTCACCTGATGGTCAACACTGTCATCCCACGCCAACAGCTTGGCCAGCGCACCATCAAAGTCGCTCTGGGTTGTCGTCAGTCTGGTGATTCTGTCGTTCATCTCGTTAATCCTGCGTTGGATTGAAAACTTACAACCGCTGGATTACCCGCCAGCGAATCGGGGAATATTCAACAAAGCTCAGGGGCTTCCAAGCTCAAAAGCACGCGAAAGCCATCGGGTAGGCCTTTCCAAAAATTTCGAAGGCCAAGGATGGCCTGAGAGAAGCGCACATGGATGTGCTCGTAGCGGTTTTTGGAAAGGCCTACCCGATGGCTGACATGCACCAAAAAAGAAGGAAGCCTTACTCCGAACCCGAACCACGACGGCGATCCACAGCAACCGCCATCTTCTCTATGATGGGATTAATTTGCCCATGCTTCATCTTCATAGAAGCCCGATTAACCACTAACCGCGAACTGATGTGATCAATCAACTCCCGAGGCTCCAGGCCATTAGCCTTCAGAGTATTCCCCGTATCCACGATATCAACAATCTCATCCGCCAGATCCAGAATCGGCGCCAGCTCCATCGCCCCGTAGAGCTTGATGATATCCGCCTGCCGCCCCTGGGCCGCATAATACCGCCGAGCAAGGTTTACGAACTTGGTGGCCACCCGGATTCGCCCGGCCGGTGGCTGCTCACCTTTCTTGCCCGCCGTCATTAGCTTGCAACGGGAAATGTTCAGATCCAATGGCTCATACAACCCTTCCCCACCATGCTCCATCAGCACATCCTTGCCCGTGACACCAAGATCGGCGCCGCCGTACTGCACATAGGTCGGCACGTCCGTGGCGCGGATGATCAGAATCCGCACGTTCGGGTCTGTGGTCGGGAACACCAGCTTGCGGGACTTTTTCACGTCGTCGACCAGCTCAATACCGGCCTCCGCCAGCAGCGGCAAGGTCTCTTCGAGAATTCGTCCCTTCGACAAGGCGATGGTGATGGAATCTGTCATGGGTCTTTCCGGGTCCCGTTGGTTCATTATGCCGGCAAACGGCGAATGCTTGCGCCCAGCAGCTGCAGTTTTTCTTCAATACATTCATAGCCGCGATCTATGTGATAAATACGGTCTACGATGGTGTCACCATCCGCCACCAGTCCGGCGATGACCAGACTGGCTGAGGCGCGCAGGTCCGTGGCCATTACCGGCGCACCGGTCAGGTGCTCCACACCCTTGATGATGGCCGCGTTACCCTCCAGGGTAATATCTGCGCCCATGCGAATCAGCTCCTGCAAGTGCATAAAGCGGTTTTCAAAGACCGTCTCAACGATGGTGCCCGTGCCCTCGGCCACAGCATTCATCGCCGCAAACTGGGCCTGCATATCGGTCGGAAACGCGGGATATGGGGCCGTACGCAAGTTAACCGCCTTCGGGCGTTTACCCTTCATATCCAATTCAATCCAGTCAGGCCCGGTAGTGATATGGGCACCAGCTTCTTCGAGCTTCAGCAACACCGCTTCTAGCAGGTCTTCACGGGTGTCTTTAACTTTTACCCGACCGCCTGTAGCAGCCGCAGCCACCAGATAGGTGCCGGTCTCGATACGGTCCGGAAGCACGTTGTAGTGGCAACCATGCAGGCGCTCTACCCCGTTGATCTCGATAGTGGCGGTACCATGACCCTTGATGTCAGCGCCCATGGCAATCAGGCATTCGGCCAGGTCGACCACTTCAGGCTCCCGAGCGGCGTTTTCGAGGATCGTTTTACCCTCAGCCAGGGTTGCGGCCATCAGCAGGTTTTCGGTGCCGGTTACCGTCACCGTGTCCATAAAGATATGGGCACCTTTCAGGCGGCCGTTGGTTTTGGCCTTGATGTAACCATTCTCAACCTTGATATCCGCGCCCATCAGTTCCAGGCCGTGGATGTGCAGGTTGACCGGGCGGGTACCAATGGCACAACCGCCAGGCAGGGAAACTTCTGCCTCACCAAAATGCGCCACCAGCGGGCCCAGTACCAGAATGGAGGCGCGCATGGTTTTCACCAGCTCATAGGGCGCATGAAAATGCTTGATGGTGTTGGCGTGAACCTCAACACTCATCTTTTCGTCAATCAGCAGCTCGACACCCATCCGGCCAAGCAGTTCGATCATCGTTGTGATGTCGTTCAGGTGCGGCAGGTTGCCAACGGTCACCGGCTCATCCGCCAGCAGGGTAGCTGCCAGAATCGGCAGCGCCGCGTTCTTGGCACCGGAGATGCGAATCTCGCCATCCAGAGGCTTGCGCCCCCTGATCAAAAGTTTATCCACAATATCTGTCCTGTTCGGTTCAGGCGTTGGCCTGCCGCTCGGCCCACTCGCTCGGGGTGTAGGCCTTCGGGTGAAGGGCGTGAATGGTGCCGTCCATGATGTGCTGGAACAGTACCTTGTTAATCATTTGCTGCCGTTTGATGGTTGGCAGGCCTTCGAATACCTCACCCACCGCGACCACGAGGTAATGGTTGCCATCAACCTGCACCTGCACCTCGCAATCGGGCAGTGCTTGTTTCACTAGATCGGTAACCTGGGCGGCGTCCATAGGGATTCCTCGGCTGTATTGAAATCAGGGGCGGAATTGTAACCAATTCCCGGGCGCCGGTCAGCTGTGTGAGGCAAATCCGGGAATCTGATCTTTAAGATTGCTGAGTGCAGCCAGCGACAATAGGCGGTCGCTGGCGCCTTCAAAGGTAAGGGATACTTGCCGACTGAGTGCCAGCCGATGCCAGCAAAGGAGCATAGAGAGCACCACGCTGTGGGCGGTGCCCAGCCCGGCAAGGTCGACCGTAAGCGAGCTCTGGGCACCCTTGATTAGCTGTTCACCCTGTTTGCGCAACGGAATCACCGAATCGGCATCAACCGATCCGGTTACCCGCAAAGTAGTGCCATCCAAAATGACCGCAGGCGCGTCACTGGTCATGACTGGTCAATTTCCTCGTCCAGGTTCAGCGATTCCACCGCGTCGCTCCAACCATCGATGACCAGTTGAATCTGGCCCCGATTAGCCTCCATTTCCTGGGCAAAGCGGTCGCGGAAAGCCAGGCCGATATTGATACCCTCAACGATGACGTTTTCCATCATCCACCGACCTTCGGAATTGCGGTACATGGAATAGGTGACGGGATAGCGATTACCGGAAGAGGTGACGACTTCCATCTGCACGGTTGCGCGATCGTTATTCTGGGCCATGATGGACGCCTCTTTCACCTGGATAGTGAAATCATCGGCCGACACCAGCGCCTGGGCATAACTGTCAAACAGGCTGCGCTTGAACTTCTCGACAAAGTCATCGCGCTGCTCTGGCGTCGACTGCCGGGCGTAGCGGCCCATTACCCGAGCCGCAATGCGACGGAAATCCACGAACTGGTCAAGGGTTTCATCCATGCTCGCGTAAAAGGCTTCCGGGTCGGATGCGTAGAGGCCCTTCTCCGCCTGAAGCTTTTTTACCAACTTCTGGGTATTGTCATCCACATACTGCCTGAGCTCTTCTTCCGGCCCTGCCCAGGCCTGGCCGAACCCTACTGCAAACAGGGCGAGTATCAGTATAAGGCGTTGTTTCAAAACAAGCATTGCAGTCTCCTGTGCGTTTATTCCCGTTGCCTCACCGGCCCGAGGCAAAATTGCTGATCATCCGTTCCAGATTCATGGCAGATTGGGTGGAATAGAAGGTATCGCCTTCTTTCAAGGACTCAAGATCCCCACCAATGGAGATATCAATGTACTGCTCCCCCAGAATTCCGGATGTACGTATTACTGCTGCACTGTCCGCCGGGATGTTATCCACGTCTTTGTGGATAGACATGGTCACCCTGGCCTGAAAGGTTTCCCGGTCCAGAGTGATCGACTCAATGGTGCCTACCGTCACACCCGCCATGGATATCCGGCCCCGGGGCGCCAGCCCGCCAATATCGTTGAAGTTTGCATGGAGCCTGTAGGTAGCGCCAGCGGCCTTGGGGGACAGGCCACTGACCTGCAACGCCAGGAACAGCAAGGCAGCCAGCCCGGCGATAATAAAAAGACCGACGATGATTTCTGTTGTTCGTTGTGCCATGAGAGGCTCCCGGAATACCTGTTAGAAATTTCCAAACATGACAGCGGTCAGCACGAAATCCAGGCCGAGAACCGCCAAAGATGAATACACCACAGTTTTGGTAGTGGCCGAACTGATCCCTGCCGAGGTGGGCACACAGTCATAACCCTGGTACACCGCAATCCAGGCACAGACAAAACCGAACACCACACTCTTGATCAGCCCGTTGAGAACGTCATCCACAAAGTCCACTGAGGCCTGCATATTGCCCCAATATGAGCCTTCGTATACACCTAACCATTCAACACCCACCAACATGCCACCCCAGACGCCAACCACCGCGAATATCATGGCCAGAATGGGCAGTGAAATAAAACCCGCCCACAACCTTGGGGCGATCACCCGGCGTAACGGGTCGACCCCCATCATTTCCATGCTGGAGAGTTGCTCAGTCGCTTTCATCAGACCGATTTCGGCGGTTAACGCAGAACCAGCACGGCCAGCAAACAGCAGTGCCGCCACCACTGGCGCCAGTTCACGCACCAGGGTCAATGCGATCATCTGGCCGATGGCCGCCTCCGAACCAAAATCGCTGAGAATAGTGTACCCCTGAAGACCAAGCACCATGCCGATGAACAAACCCGACACCACCACAATGGCCAGCGACAGCACACCGACTGCATATAACTGCTTTACCAGGAGCGGAAAACCTACAGAGGGCTTCGGTACGCCCCCGACAACGCCCGCCAGAAACTGACAGGCCCGCCCCAGTGACGCAATAACATCAAGACCCGTTCGCCCCAGGGCAGCTATGCGATCCATCATGCGCCACCCCCGCAGATACCGAAATCAGACGCTGCATCGCTGTTCGGGTAATGGAACGGCACCGGGCCGTCGGGCTGGCCTTTGAGGAACTGTTGAACCCGCTCGGAGGGGTGCGCCCTGAGTTCATCCGGAGTTCCCTCACCAATGACCTTGCCATCCGCAATGATGCACGCGTAGTGGCAGATACTCAGGGATTCCGGCACGTCATGGGAAACGAGCACACTGGTCAGGCCCATGGAGCTGTTCAGATCGCGGATCAACTTGACCAGAACCCCCATGGCAATGGGATCCTGCCCGGCGAAAGGCTCGTCGTACATGATCAGCTCGGGGTCCAGCGCGATACTACGGGCCAGCGCCACCCGGCGTGTCATCCCCCCGGACAGTTCCGAGGGCATAAGGTTGCGGGCACCACGCAGGCCCACCGCTTCGAGCTTCATCAGCACGATGTCCCGAATCATATCTTCCGGCAGGCGGGTGTGAACCCGCAAAGGAAAGGCAACGTTCTCGTAAACACTCAGGTCGGTGAACAGGGCGCCACTCTGAAAAAGCATGCCCATCTTTTCCCGCAGCACGTACAATTCCTTGCGCTTGAGCTTTGGCACCTCACGGCCTGCCACCACCACCTGACCGGAGTCGGGACGCAGCTGGCCGCCAATCAGTCGCAACAGCGTGGTCTTACCGGTGCCACTGGGGCCCATGATCGCGGTGATCCGCCCCTTAGGAATATCCAGCGAGACACCATCGAATATGCGCCGGCCGGAGCGGGAAAACACCACGTCGTTAAGACTTATGTATGCAGATGACGCCATAATCCATCCTGATTAAAGAGCGCCTACATTATGACATGCGCCGCTTCAGCTCAATGAAAAGCCGGTTAAAGCTACGTAAAATGTCTTGATGGCAATGATCAGTTTCCCTGAACGTTGGCTGCCACGCGTCTCAACAATGATATACTCACGTTTCAGTCGCCCGATCACCGACGTTTGGCCGGGCAAACCAGACCGACCGAGCAGACTATCCGCCGAGATGACAGATTCACACGCTCCAGACACCCCCGACTACCGCTCCTCAGCAGTTCGAGCCATCCGCATCGAGCGGGAAGCTATCGAAGCCCTGGAAGGCCGTATCAACGGCGACTTCACCAGAGCCTGCGACGTTATCATGGCCTGCAAAGGCCGGGTAGTGGTCACCGGCATGGGTAAATCCGGCCATATCGGCAACAAGATTGCAGCCACATTGGCAAGCACCGGCACGCCCTCCTTTTTTGTTCACCCGGGTGAAGCCAGCCACGGCGATATGGGCATGATCACCCCGCAAGATGTGGTGGTTGCCATCTCCAACAGCGGCAGCACCAGCGAGGTGGTGACCATTCTGCCGCTGATCAAACGCATGGGGGCACCGCTGATCAGCATGACCGGCAACCCGAACTCTGTGCTGGCTCAGGAAGCGGTCGCCAATCTGGATGTCAGCGTTGCCCTGGAGGCCTGCCCGCTTGGCCTGGCACCCACATCCAGCACCACAGCAACCCTGGTCATGGGCGATGCGTTGGCCGTAGCCCTGCTGGAAGCCCGAGGCTTCAGTGCCGAAGACTTTGCCTTCTCTCACCCGGGCGGCAGTCTGGGACGGCGCTTGCTGCTGCGGGTTTCTGACATCATGCATACCGGCGACCAGATTCCCAAAGTTCTTGAAACTACCACCCTCAGCGGCGCCCTGCTGGAGATCAGCCGTAAAGGGCTGGGCATGACCACCATCGTCGACGCCCAGGGGCATCTGACCGGCATATTTACCGATGGCGACCTGCGCCGGACCCTGGACAAATCCGTCGACGTTCACACCACTCCGATCCGGGACGTCATGACCCGCCACGGCAAAACCATTCAGGCTGACCACCTGGCGGCCGAGGCACTGAACATCATGGAAGAGATGAAGATCAATGCCCTGCCCGTCACCGACGACGACGGCAACCTGGTTGGCGCCATCAATATGCATGACCTGCTGCGTGCGGGGGTGATTTAATGAGTGACTTCGCACCGCCTATGCACACCGGCTGGGACGACACGCTCAAGGCAAAAGCCGCCAGAATTCGCCTGATCGCCCTGGACGTAGACGGCATAATGAGCGACGGCCGGTTGTATTTCAGCGCTGCCGGCGACGAACTCAAAGCGTTCAATATACTGGACGGTCTGGGTCTGAAACAGTTGATGATGGCTGGAATTACCGTGGCAGTCATTACCGGGCGCAGGTCACCACTGACAGAAAAACGGATGACCGACCTCGGCATCCCGCACCTGATGCAGGGCCGGGAAGACAAGAAAGTTGCGTTACAGGAACTGGTTGCAGGCATGGATATCGCTCCGGACCAGATTGCCTATATGGGCGATGATCTGCCTGATCTGCCCGCCCTGACATTCGCCGGCCTGGGTATCAGCGTGCCCAACGGCTACTGGCTGGTGCGTCAGCAAGCCGACTATTGCACCCAGGCCCTGGGGGGGCACGGCGCCGTGCGTGAAGCATGTGACCTGATACTCTGGGCGCAAAACCGGCTGGGCGCTACTCTGGCCCCCTATCTGGGCAAGCCGTCATGATCCCGGGGGCCCTGTCGGACATCGTTCGCAAACCCAGGGTTCGAACCCTGGCGCTGGCAGCCACGGTTCTCGCGACCGTCTTCCTGATGTGGCAGAACGAGGAAGGTGACAGTGTGCGGGGCGATGCCGCAGAACTCAGGGGCCCGTCGGAACCCGACAGTTTTATCATCGAGGGCCGCTACACAACCTGGGACGAACACGGCAACCTTAAGATGTCGATATCCAGCCCCCGAATTGAGCAGTTTGAAGACACCAACTACGCCACCATGAATGCCCCAAGGGCCAGGATTTTCAGCGAACAGGCCACCCCACCATGGATAATCGAAGCGGATGAAGGTAGCCTCCGGCAAGACGATGATCAGGTGACCTTGACGGGCAACGTCGTCGTACTCCGGCAAACCGGCGACTCTGAAGCCACCCTGAAAACCGACTCACTGACCCTGGATAACCGCCAGGGCACGGTATACACCGATCAACCGGTCACCATTACCGAACCGTTCGGCGTTACCCAGGCCAATGGCATGAAAGCCTGGATAAACGAACGCATACTGGAACTCAACTCCCGGGTGGAAGGGCAATATGAAACCATCAGGTAAGCGCACACACCGACTGCCGGTCATACTGGCCGCACTGATGCTGGCCAGCCCGGCAACCGCGTTTGATCTGGATTCCGACACCCCCATCAAGGTCAGCGCTGATTCCGCCCGCCTGGACGATACCGAAGGGACCGCCAGCTACACCGGCGACGTTGAACTGGTTCAGGGGGCCACCCAACTGAACGCAGAACGGGTGGTACTGTATCGAAGCCCCGAAGGTCTCAGCCGGATTGAGGCAAGCGGCGAACCCGCCCGATATCGCCAGCCGGCACGGGAAGGTGAAGCCATGACAGACGCCCGGGCGCGGACCATCACCTGGTCAGCGGCGGAAAACCGGCTGACGTTCGAGCGCCAGGCAGTGATTGAACAGGGCAACAATGTGTTCCGGGGCGACGTCATCCAATACGACACCGTGCGCAGGGTGGTCACTGCAGAAGGCGGCACGCCTTCGGAAGAGAGCTCTGGCCGGGTGGAAATGGTGATTCAGCCTCGCGGCTCCAGCAACCCCTCAGACGAATAGGTTACTGATGGCAGTTCTCAGGGCCAGCAACCTGGCAAAAAGCTACAAACAGAAAAAAGTGGTTCTCGATGTGTCTCTGGAAATCCGGTCCGGAGAAATCGTAGGCCTGCTCGGCCCCAACGGCGCCGGGAAAACTACCTGTTTTTACATGATTGTCGGGCTTGTACCCTCCGACCGCGGCCGAATCACCATTGACAGCCAGGACATCACACCCCTGCCCATGCATGGCCGGGCACGCAAAGGCATCGGCTACCTGCCCCAGGAAGCCTCGGTATTCCGCAAACTTACCGTGCGCGACAACATCATGGCCATTCTGGAAACCCGAAAAGGCATGAAACGGCCTGAGCGGGAAGCCAAACTTGAGGAACTGCTCGAGGAATTTCACATCACCCATATCCGGGACAGCTTGGGTATGGCGCTGTCCGGTGGTGAACGGCGGCGCGTCGAAATCGCCAGAGCGCTGGCCATGGAACCTGCGTTTATTCTGCTGGATGAGCCCTTCGCCGGGGTAGACCCCATCTCGGTCAGCGACATCAAACACATCATCCGGCATTTGCGAGATAAAGGCATTGGTGTGCTGATCACCGATCACAACGTGCGGGAAACCCTCGATATTTGTGAAAACGCCTACATTGTCTCCGGCGGCCATATCATCGCCTCCGGCAATGCTGAAGCCATCCTGGCCAATCAGCAGGTCAAGGAAGTCTACCTGGGTGATGAGTTCCACCTGTAAGCGGAAGAAAACCCCTCGACGACCGAGGTCTGATTGTTTTGATGATCTGTAGCAAGTAAACTCGGCAAAGAACTTGCTTATACTGACAACAGTGAGCGGCAAGTAACCAGCGTATAACAATTTTTTTGCCTGACAGCAGGCAACGTCACTACCGGGACACCCTTGATTTATGGATCTTGAGCCATGGTTATGAAAGCCTCATTACAGCTTAAGATGGGCCAGAGTCTGACCATGACGCCCCAGCTGCAACAGGCCATTCGCCTGCTTCAGCTTTCCACCCTCGACCTCCAGCAGGAAATCCAGCAGGCGCTGGAATCCAACCCCATGCTGGAAACCTCCGAGGATGACGATCAGTCTGACACCCCCGATACGGATGCCGACACCCGGGACGAACATAAAGACCGGGATTCCGACCACGATGAACCGGCCACCGAGGCTGCCTCTGACTGGGATGAAAACGAAAATGGCCCGGACTGGGCCTCCGAAAACGACATCCCGGATAACATCCCCGACGACCTGCCCGTAGACACCGCCTGGGACGATATCTACCAGTCTGCACCGGCGCCAGCCAGCAAAGGGGACGACGAGAACGAGTCGGATTTCGAAACCCGCAATTCACCGGCCGAGACTCTCCAGGACCACCTGGAATGGCAGCTCAACCTGACCCCCATGAGCGAGCGTGACCAGGCAATCGCCCACGCCCTGATGGACGCTGTAGACGAGCGCGGTTACCTGACCTCACCGATTGAGGAAATCCATTCCGGCCTGCAGGACGAAACCGAAGAAGACCCCCTTGAACTGGACGAGGTAGAAGCGGTCCTGCACCGGCTACAACACTTCGACCCGCCGGGCGTGTTTGCCCGAGACCTGCAGGAATGCCTGCTGATTCAGCTCAACCAGTTGCCGCCAGATACCCCCTGGCTTCGACAGGCCCGCCTGGTGGTTACCCAGTTCCTGCACCTGCTTGGCAACCGGGATTACGCGCAACTGCTGCGCCGCAGCAGACTCAAAGAAGATCAGCTGCGCGAAGTTCTGGCCCTGATTACCAGCCTCAACCCTCGCCCGGGTGACGTGGTGGACCGAGCGGAGCCGGATTACGTGATACCAGACGTCATCGTCCGAAAACACGAGGGCCGGTGGCGTGTTGAGCTCAATCCGGAGATCGCCCCGAGAATTCGGGTCAACGCCAGCTATGCATCGCTGATCCGTCGCGCCGATAGCAGTGCTGATAACACCTACCTGCGGGATCAACTGCAGGAGGCCAAGTGGTTCATTAAAAGCCTGCAAAGCCGCAATGAAACGCTACTGAAAGTCGCCACCCGGATTGTTGAGCACCAACAGGGTTTCCTGGACCAGGGAGAGGAAGCAATGAAGCCGCTGATCCTCTCAGATATCGCCCAGGCCGTGGAAATGCACGAATCCACCATTTCACGGGTCACCACGCAAAAGTATATGCACACACCCCGCGGCATTTTCGAGCTGAAGTACTTTTTCTCCAGCCACGTCAGTACCGCTGAGGGCGGAGAATGTTCCTCCACTGCTATTCGTGCGATGATCAAGAAACTGATTTCAGAAGAAACTCCAAAAAAGCCGTTGAGCGATAGCAAGATTGCAGCCATGCTTGGAGATCAGGGCATCAATGTGGCCCGGCGCACCGTTGCCAAATACCGGGAGGCCATGCACATCCCTCCTTCAAACGAGCGCAAACGACTGGTTTAATGTTTTTGCCGGTGCACGAAGCACCGGACACGCAGCCCGGTGGCAACACCGGCATGATGACAACAGGAGACGCCTATGCAACTCAACATTTCAGGCCATCACGTAGAACTGACCCCTGCATTGAAGGATTACGTCAACACCAAGTTCGAGAAGCTGGAGCGTCACTTTGACCACATAAGTAACTGTCAGGTGACGCTGGAAGTTGAGAAGGTACGTCAGATGGCTGAAGCCACCCTGCATGTCATCGGTGGCGATATCCATGCAAAGGCAGAGAGTGAGGATATGTACGCCGCGATTGATTCGCTGGTGGACAAGCTGGACCGCCAGATCCTCAAGCACAAAGAAAAGAATGTAGACCGGATGCACGGCAACGGCTGAGCGCGCTCATAGCGCCACCGTACCGGGTGTTTCAATGATACGAGCTGCGGCGGGGCATACCGGCCGCAGCCTTTTTTTTACGGAATCACAGTCGATCCATGAGCGATACATCCCTGACCATCGACAACATTCTGGCTCCCGAACTGACGCTGTGCAGGGTGCCAGCCTCCAGTAAAAAGCGGGTACTGGAAACCATCGCAGAGCATATTCATCATCAAGATGAAATCCTCAGCGACACAGAGATTTTCAGCAATCTGGTTTCTCGCGAGCGGCTTGGCAGCACCGGTATCGGCCAGGGTATTGCCATACCCCATTGCCGGCTGGAGGGGCTGGACCGTGTGATCGGCGTGCTGATGACACTGGAAGAGAGCATCGACTTCGATGCTATCGACAATCAGCCGGTCGACCTGGTGTTTGCCTTGATCGTGCCCAAAGAAGCCACCAGTGAACATCTGGAGTTGCTAAGCCAGTTGGCCGAGAAATTCAACGACAACGGGTTCTGTGAACAGCTTCGCCAGTGCCAGGATGCAGCATCCCTTTACCAGCGCATGACCGCGGCATCCTGATAAGCAGTAGCACCAACAGAAGAAGGCAGGAGCGTCCATCATGAAACTGATCATCGTCAGTGGCCGATCCGGGTCCGGTAAGAGTACCGCGTTGCATGTGCTCGAAGATCTGGGTTTTTATTGCATTGATAACCTTCCCATCGGACTGCTGTTCCCGCTGACCCGGGAAGCGGCACAACAGGAAGCGCCGGGGCGGCTCCGGAAAATGGCCGTCAGCATCGACGCCCGCAACCTGTCTGCCGAACTGGCCAACTTCGAACAGATCTATCGCCAGCTTCGCGATGCGGGAGTCGTTGTCGAGATTATCTTTCTGGATGCCGATGAACAGTCCCTGCTGCAGCGGTTCCACGCCACACGCCGAAAGCACCCGCTGAGCGATGACCGTACCTCCCTCCGAGAAGCCATCACCAACGAAAAGGCACTGTTGGAACCGCTGTCAAAACTGGCAGACCTTTACATCAACACCACCGGCATGTCGATGTATGAACTGCGCGACATGGTCAAACAGCGAGTGGTCGGTCGCAAGGATCAGGAGCTTGCACTGCTGTTCCAGTCATTCGGTTTCAAGCATGGCGTACCGGTCGATTCCGATTACGTTTTCGATGTGCGCTGCCTGCCCAACCCATACTGGGATACCAGCCTGCGCAAATACGTCGGTACCGATCAGCCGGTTATCGAGTTTCTCGAGCGGGAACCTCTCACCGGACAAATGGTGGACGACCTGATCCGCTTCCTGGATACCTGGCTACCCTCGTTCGCCGACAGCAACCGCAGCTACATGACCATTTCTATTGGCTGTACCGGTGGCCAGCACCGTTCCGTCTATGTCTGCGAGCAACTGGGCCAGCACTTCCGCACCCGATACAACAACGTGCAGGTTCGTCATACTGAACTTCCCCATCTCCAGGCCCGAGGGGAGATCTGATCCAACATGATCTGCCGCCCCGTCACCATCATCAATAAACTGGGCTTGCATGCCCGCGCCACCGCCAAGCTTGTGGCCACCGCCTCCGGCTTTGACAGCCAGGTACGAATCCGCGGCAAGGGCCGGGACGTGGATGCCAAGAACATCATGCAGGTGATGATGCTGGCTGCCAGCCAGGGCACTGATATTGAACTGGTCGCCGATGGCCCTGATGAGCAGGAAGCCATCGAGGCACTCGTAGAACTGATCGGTGATTATTTCGGCGAGGGGGGTTGAGCACACCCTGGTTCGTCATTCACCTACAATCCTTTCTCACCTGAGGCCGCTAACTCCGCTATAATGCGACAGTTTTCTGATCGCAGGTGGTTTCATGACCGATATTCTGGAAAAAAGTCAGGCCCGCCAGCGCCTTCGCTCCCTCAGTGAGGCCCTGGACAGTGGTGCGCTCAAGCAGGTTGCCCGCATCCTCAATGGCGGCCTGAGCCCCAGCGATATAGCCCACCTGCTGGAATCTTCCCCTCCCCGCCAACGCGCCCTGCTGTGGAACCTGGTCGATAAACAACTGGAAGGGGAAGTACTCCAATATCTCGGTGACGACATCCGGGCCTACTTCCTGAGCCAGCTGAACGCCCAGGAACTTGCAGATATCATTGAGGATTTTGAATCCGACGACCTGGCCGACCTGCTCCAGCAGCTGCCAGACACGGTGATCCAGGAGGTCCTGGACACCATGGACGAGCAAGACCGGCAGCGGGTAGAGGAAGTACTCTCCTACCCCGAGGACACTGCCGGCGGCCTGATGAATACGGACACCATTACGGTGCGCCCGGATATCAGTATTGACGTGGTACTGCGGTACCTGCGCCGCCACCGCAACCTTCCCCCCATGACCGACAGCCTGATTGTAGTCAGCCGGCGGGACGAATTCATTGGCATGCTACCCATCACCCGAATGCTGGTATCCAACCCCGCATCCACCGTTCGTGAGGTGATGGACACTGACATCGAGCCGATTCCGGTGACACTGTCCGACACCAAGGTCGCCACCCTCTTCGAGCGCTACGACCTGATTTCTGCTCCGGTGGTGGGTGACGACAACAAGCTCCTGGGCCGGATCACCATCGATGACGTGGTCGACGTTATCCGGGAAGATGCGGATCACTCGCTGATGAGTATGGCCGGTCTGGACGAAGACGAAGACACGTTCGCACCAGTGCTCAAAACCACGCGCCGGCGAGCCGTCTGGCTCGGAATCAACGTAGTGACCGCTTTTACCTCAGCCTCTGTGATCGGTATGTTTGAGGAAACTATTCAACAGGTGGTCGCCCTGGCCGTACTGATGCCAATCGTCGCCAGCATGGGCGGCATCGCCGGCAGCCAGACGCTGACGCTGATGATTCGTGGCATGGCAGTGGGCCAGGTCAGCAATGACAACGTGAAATGGCTGCTGAACCGGGAATTTCTGGCAACAACGCTGAACGGGTTTCTGTTTGCCCTGGTGGTGTCTGCGGCGGCCATGGTGTGGTTCAGAGACCCGACCATTGGCCTGGTGATTGCCATGGCGCTGGTCATCAACCTGACCATCGCCTCAATCGTCGGCACCCTGCTGCCGTTAACACTGAAACGACTGAATATAGACCCGGCACTGGCCGGGGGCGTGATCCTGCTCACCACCACAGACGTCGTGGGCTTCCTTTCCTTCCTGGGGCTCGCCACCTATTTTTACGCTTGAGGAGCCAACCATGAGTCAATCCGACAACCACCCGCACCACGAGGAGCTCGAGGAAGATTTCGGCCCGAGCAAATCCCAGATCAAGCGGGAAATGCATGCGCTCCAGGACCTGGGTAAACAGATGCTGGATCTCAATGACGAGCAATTGGCGTCACTGGACATCAGCGACACCCTGAAGGCTGCCATCGTGGAATCACGGCGCATTAATCAGCGCGAAGCACGCCGCAGACATTTGCAATACATTGGCAAGATCATCCGCCAGGAGGATGACCCGGAGGCACTGGCTCGTGCCATTGGTGCATTCAATGCCGGCAGTGAGGAGCACACCCGCCGGCATCACCTGGCCGAGCGCTGGCGCGACAGGATGATCTCCGAAGGCGACAAGGTGGTGGGGGAGTTTATCGATTATTGCCCGGCGGCAGACGTGCAGCACCTGCGCAACCTGGTTCGCAATGCCCGCAAGGAAGTGGAGAAACAGAAAAACACCGGCCAGGCCCGTAAACTGTTCCGGGCCCTCCGGGGGTGGATTGATGACGCAGAGCAGTAAAGCAAACGGCTGACCGGAGTTCTACGTTAAAGGCGGCGGTGCTCCCAGACCGGCATTCTGGCCCGAATCTGGTTCAGTTTTTCCATGTCCAGGTCTGCCACAACCAGGCCAGGGCCCTCATCCAGTTCCGTCACTACCCTGCCCCAGGGGTCACAGATCAAACTGTGGCCATAAGTCTTGCGGCGCTCACTGTTTTGCCCCCCCTGGCCGGGGGCGACCACCCAAACCTGGTTCTCGATGGCCCTGGCTCGAATCAGTGGGTGCCAATGGGCGTCTCCAGTTTGCCAGGTAAAGGCGCTGGGCAGGCACACCCACTCGGCACCCTGTTCCCGCAGCGCCCTGAACAGTTCAGGAAACCGCAAGTCGTAGCACACTGCCATCCCCAGCCGGCCAGCGGGAGTGTCCACGGTAACCACCCGGTCACCTGGCTCGAAGGTATCCGACTCCCGGTATTGGCCATGGGAATCCTCGACCATGGCGTCAAACAGGTGAATTTTGTCGTAACGGGCAACTTCCTCGCCCTGATCGTTGTAAACAATGCAGCTTGCACGCACCCTGTCGGGAACATCAGAACCATCGGGTCGTGTTGCCAGAGGCATGGAACCACCTACAATCCATAGCCCCAGCCTCTCGGCCTGTTCTGAAAGAAAGCGCCGGATCACCGATTCACCGCCACTTTCCTGCCGACCACACTCCCGCATCTGAGCGGTGGCCAGAACCGCAAAATTCTCAGGTAATACTGCCACTTTCGCGCCTTGGGCGGCAGCATCACGCAACAGCGCCTCGGCCTCGGCCAGGTTACCGGCCAGGTTGTGACTGCTGACCATCTGAATCGCTGCAACTTGGGTCATGCTCCGACTCCTCTACTCACCCGTATCGAAAACCCGACGTAGCTCCACTTTGGGCTCGCTCCAGCTACCGGTGACACTGTAAGTGGCGCTGGTCAACTTGCTTAATGGGTCACCCAGAATTTTGTCCAGAACAAAGAGTGCGCCGCCAATGGGGGCGCTCGCTCCCATCAGTATGGCAGCCAGGGGCAGGTTCTGGGTAACCGGAAGCACCAGCACCAACCGCATATCCAGGCTCTCATCTGCCATATTGGTAGTCCCACTCATTTTGAACGCCCCAGACGGCCCGACCAGTTGCAGCTCGGGGTCCAGAGTAACCAACCCGTTCACAATAACTGCCTTGCCGGAAATGGCATCAAACGCTATACCCCGCTCGTAGAGATCCGAGAAGTCCAGGCGCAGCCTGCGCCAGAGCGTATCGGTATTGAGCAGGTTGAAGATTCTGAACAACTGGGCTGAGCCACTTTGCTCCATGATCACACCGTCATCCAGGCGGACACTGACCTGGCCACTGAGCTGCTCCAGAGCAATTTCATCCGGGCGGCCGGGCCAGTCCAGATCCAGATCAATCTGGGTCTGCTCGTTGTTCAGAGGAACCGGGGTGCCGGTAAGCGCCTCCAGTTCTCTCAAGCGACCACCTGAGAGCGTTCCGACGAAGCGACTGGTTTCACGGTCATCAACCACACTCCAGCTCATTCTGCCCCTGAGCGCCAGTGTTTCCAGTTGCCCCTCAATCTCCTCAATGTTCAGGCGGAACGGCTCCGGGCGCATGGCGAACTGCCAACGGCCGGCAGACTCATCGCCCAGCCTCAGGTCATCAATGGTCACATCGATATCCGGCCAGCTCCCGACATCGAGAGCCCGGAAGGCCTCCAGCTGTTCTTCCAGGGTCAGTAGCTGCCGGTCACCCTGATCGTCACTTCCGGTATCTGAACGCATCAGGCTAAGGCGTTGCAGGTCGGCTTGAATCGTTCCCTGCCCGGGCACCATCACCCTGCCCTGAACCCTGTCAGATTCGGTGTTGAACACCCAACGATCCCCCAGATCCAGTGCGCTGACCCGTATATTCCTGAGGCTATGCCCGGCCAGATTCAGTTCGCTGAGGCCCAGATCAAAACCGGATGCTTTCCACAGCAGATCAAACGCCATCCGACCCTGCCAGTCACCGGTGATCCGGACGCCCTCGTTCACCGTCGGGTCGATCAACGCTGACAATCGTGCCTCATCCGTCTCCGCTTTGCCCAATGGCCGGGGCCAGTCGAGGGCCAGCCCCCGCAAGTCAGAGGTTACTGTTATCCGGGAGGCGCGCTCGGCCGCCACGTTCAGCTCCGCCGAGTAATCCATGCTACCTGACATCCCAAGCGCCGAGGCCTCCGGCAGCCCGAACTGATGCAGGAATACGGGTAACGGAAGCCGGCCGGTCTGGCGAATGGACAACGCTGTGCCACTGCCTGACGGCCCCTGCTTTACTTGCTTAAACGCAACAGCCACCGGTTGCCCAAAGAATTCTGCAGTGAGTGGCTCGCCGGAAAATCCAAGGCGGGTGTTATAGCGCACCTCACCCTCGATACCCGTCCAGGACAATCCTGCCGCCGGGTAGGAGACTTCGGCTCCGGACGTGGCCACCCGAGCATTCACCGCCGTTTGCCCCCCGTCACCCAATGGCAAGTCAATACTCAGATCCAATCCATAGAGACCCTGATAATCCAACTCGGTAGCGGCCATTCCGGCCATCTCACCCAATGGCGTCTCGGTCATCCAGAACGACACACTTTCACCCGGCACGTCGGCTTGCGCATCAACCAGTACGCGCGTGGGCCCACCGCCCTCACCCGGCAATACCCTGACAACACCCGATCGCAGTTCCAGCCCGCCAGTCAGCCCCTGATCCAGAGTTACCAGGGTGTCTGCATTCTGGACCTCAACCCGGCCCCGGACGTTCTGCACCTCCGGCCAACGTTCATCGTAACGAACCACCCCTCGGTCGAATTCAAACCACATGGATGAGACAAAGGAACCACGGGGTGCGCCAGAATCAATCCTTCCATGACCATAGTATTGCCCGGCAGTGATGTCGGCTTCACCGATTGCCGTCGTTAACCACTGATAGAGCTCGGGGGCCACCACTTTGGCCGGGACGAACGCCGCGAGCATCGACGCATCACCGTTCTCAACCCCTACCCGAAGGCCCAGATTGTCCTCACCAAAACGGTCGAGCCGCAAATCAAATGCACCGGTGAGCGTCGTGCGGTCGGCATAGATAAACCTGAGATCGTCAGCAAAAACACGGGTAATCGGCCCGACCATCTCCCAGGACACGGTGCCGGTTATGGCATCAAGCAGCCAGTCAGAAGTAAACAACCCGGGAAAGCCCAGGTAAGCAGGCCCGGAGGTATCCAGAGTGACGTGGCCCGAGTGGGCCGTCATCCCGATCTGACCATCCAGCCCCCTCGCGGCAGGCGCTCCCCGGGCAGCCTCAACCGAGACATCGCGCAAACGACCGGACAACTGGAAATCGGCAGGGTCTTCCGGCAGCGCCAGGATCACGTCGTCAAGGTAGCCGGATGGTCGGTACTGTTCCAGGGCCTGATTGGCCGCGGCTGGCAATAACGGCAAGCTATGCAAAAGACCTCGAATTGGCGCCAGGGGGACACCATCAGCAATCAGTCGTTTACCGCCGGAAGCTGGCTCAAGGCGCAAACCAAAGGGTTGAACATCATGTTCCAGCCACTGCCACTGAAGTTGCTGCAGTTGCAAGGGACCGTCCCTGCGCCAGCCGAAACGCGCCCTGATGTTCTCCAGGGGAGCCAGCGACTCCATATTGACCCCAAGCTGGAGGTAAGGCGTTTGTACCACCCCCTGAACCTGCTCCAACTCACCTTTGTCAAAGGTCAGCCAGGCTCGCCCACCAAGATCTGCCCCTTCTACGCGAATACCGCGCCAGCTCAGATCATCCACCAGGCCATCAAACAGTCGCCCGGAGTCGATATCCAGATACAACTGGCCGGAGAACTCGCCCCGGAAGAACTGCTGACCAACAAGGGCGAAACTTGCGAGCTGGGTGGTGCTTCCCGGCTGCATTGCCCTTCCAGACGCCTGGAACAGTCCACGGCGGTAGACAAGGTCCAGTTGGGGGATATCAAAATGCCGGGTATTTCCGGAACCATCGTCTATGCCAAGACTGATCCGGGTCATGGTGACGCGCGGATCGGAAAGCCAGCGCCCGGCCAGCCTAAGCCAGGCTTGCAGATCCTGGCCACCGGGGTGAGTCAGATCGGTCAGCTCATCCGGAGGTTCAAGCAAGTCCAGGCCTGACCGCCGGGCCAGGCTCAGGGTTAAACCATCGGCTTCAAAGTCCTCAAACACTAAACGGAAGCGCAGTAGAGATGACAGAAAATCCAGACGCAGACGCAAGTGCTCAAGCTCGGCAATGGTCTGGCCCGTGTCAGGGTGGTGAACAGTCAGATCAGAGGCGGTCACTGCGGGGTCAAGCCAATGCCAGCGGGAGGAAAGACGACCAATGCGGACGTCCAGGCCGGTACGCTCAGATAACTGCTCAGACAGCTCGCCGGTGAACCGATCAATATTGCTGGTCAGCTGCCTCCCCAGTCCAGCGTATAGGGCAAACACCACCAGCACGGCGAATATAAACCACCAGACTCCGTTTGCCAGGTACTCAAGCAACTGCGCCAGCTTGCCGACGGCACTGCGTTGCGGGTGAGCTTGCCCCTGTTCACGGCCTTGCATCGTAATGGATACTCCTTCGACAGCCCCGCTTATCGGGCGTCAGAGCAGGACCACATCGTACTGTTCCTGACTGTAGAAGGGCTCTACCTGGAAACGTATGGTCTTACTGATAAATGTCTCTAGGTCGGCAACGTTGTCGGATTCCTCATCCAGAAGACGATCGACCACTTTCTGTGACGCCATCACCAGATAGTTTTCCGCTTCATAAGCCCGGTTTACCCGAAGAATCTCACGGAAAATCTCATAGCAGACGGTCTCTGCCGTTTTCAGGAAACCCCGACCATCGCAGATCGGGCAGGGTTCGCACAATACCTGCCCAAGGCTTTCTGTGGTGCGTTTTCGGGTCATCTCAACCAGGCCCAGTTCCGAGACACCGGTGATCTTGGTTTTGGCATGATCCCGCTCGAGCATTTTCTCCAGCATTCTGTGCACCTGGCGCTGATGCTCGGGGTCGTCCATATCGATAAAGTCGATGATGATGATGCCACCGAGGTTTCTGAGCCTCAGCTGCCGGCTGATGGCCCGGGCGGCCTCCAGGTTGGTTTTGAAGATGGTCTCTTCCAGATTGCGGTGGCCGACAAACGCGCCGGTATTGATATCAATGGTGGTCATCGCTTCGGTCTGGTCGATGATCACGTAGCCACCGGATTTGAGCTGCACCTTGCGGCTCAGAGCCTTCTGAATCTCGTCCTCGACAGAATACAGATCAAAAATCGGCCGCTCACCGGGGTAATATTCCACCTTATCGGCAAATTCCGTGACGAACTCCTGCACAAAATCCATCACCCGCTGGTAGCTTTCCCGGCTGTCGATGCGGACTTTCTCGGTTTGCGGCCGGATCAGATCCCGGATAGTGCGAATGAACAACGGCAAGTCCTGGTAAACCACCGATGGCGCCGGGGCACTGCCAATCCGTTCCTGTATCGATTGGCTTAGCCGATGAAGGTAGGTCATGTCGGCAATCAGATCATCGGCTGCCGCCGCCTCTGCGGCTGTCCGGATAATATAACCGCCCTGAACATCATCACTCTGGACTGCGGCCTCTTCAATCAGGGTCTTCAGGCGGGTGCGTTCGTTTTCGTCCTCAATCCGCTGGGAAATCCCGATATGACTGACGCCCGGCATGAACACCAGGTACCGGGAAGGAATCGATAGCTGAGTTGTTAACCTGGCCCCTTTGGTGCCAATGGGATCTTTGGTGACCTGAACGACCAGGGACTGCCCCTCACGTAACAGGGTTCGGATATCCGGTACCGTTTTCGGGCCATCCGAAGGCTCTTCCGGGCCCGACTGGCTGCAGGCAACATCCGAGGCATGTATGAATGCCGCCCGTTCCAGGCCAATATCCACAAACGCCGCTTCCATTCCAGGCAACACGCGAACCACCTTGCCCTTGTATATATTACCAACAATACCCTTGCGACTGGTCCGCTCGATGTAGGCTTCCTGAAGCATGCCGTTTTCGACCAACGCGACCCGTGTTTCTACCGGCGTGACGTTGATGAGAATTTCTTCGCTCATGTTTGGCTCTCCTTACAGCTCGGCCACTTCTGCCAGACCGGAAAACCGGCCTCTGCCAGCAACCCGGCGGTTTCAAGGAGGGGCAAACCCACCACCGCGCTATAGCTGCCCTGCAATTCTCTGACAAAGATACCACCCAGGCCCTGAATACCGTAGCTACCGGCCTTGTCCATGGGCTCGCCACTGTCAACGTAGGCCCGGATCTCGGCGTCTGCCAGGCTTCGAAAGGTCACATTGGTGACCGACAGGCACGATTGACAAACCTTTCCGCGAGCCAGCGCCACTGCTGTCATCACCTGGTGCATTTGACCAGACAGCCGGGCCAGCGTAGCTCGAGCTTCGGCAGTATCAGCCGGTTTACCCAGAATCTCACCCTGCAACACAACCGAGGTATCCGAGCCCAGGACCAGTGCATCGGGGTTCTCGCCGGCCACCTTCAGCGCCTTCTCACGAGCCAGGCGCTCCACATAATGCTCCGCAGACTCGCCGTCGACCGCGGTTTCATCGATATCCGCGGGCTGCACCCGAAATGTCAGCCCAATCTGCTGTAAAAGCTCAGCACGGCGAGGAGAGGCCGAAGCAAGAATCAGCGTATTCATGGCACTAACCCAGCTTCCGGTTCAGGCGGTCCAGCAGACCACTGACAAAGGGCCAGGCCACCGCACTGGTTAATGCCGGCCACAGGTAACTGAAGCCCGCCGTATCGGCCCCCAGCAGTTGCTTGATGAAGTGCACCAGCATCTGATTGATGCCCAATAACAGGAAGACCATCAGGCATTGTTGCGGTATCGGGTACATTCTCAAACGCTGGTGGATGGTCAGCACGAGGAAAGCGATGAGCGCCATACCCAGCGCGTTTGTGCCCAGAGGAGTGGCCTCGAGTACATCCAGTAATAGCCCGAGACACCAGGCCATCAGGATCCCGAACTGCGCCGGTGCACGGAAGGTCCAGTAAAAAACCACCAGCCCGAGCCATTCCGGCCGAAATTCAAACCAGCCCACAGGGAACAGCGATATGCTCAACACCAGAGCAAGCACAGCGGTAACGAAAAACAGCGGGTAGCTGATGACCGACAGCATCAGTTGGCCTCCTCTTCCGTGGCCTGCGGCTCCTCAGACTCGCGGCGCTCCCGGGGCTCGGGCTGAAACACCACCAGCACAAGCCGGCTCTGGTTCAGTCTGGCCATGGGCCTGGCCCGAATCGTCACAAAGGGTTCCCCTGGCTCCTTAATGATCTGACTGACCTCAGCCACCGGATAGCCCCGGGGGAAACGGCCACCAAGACCAGAGCTGACCAGGGTGTCGCCTTCACGTATATCAGCAGTATCCGGCACATGCACCAGATCCAGTTGATTGACCTCACCGTTGCCCAACAACACCGAACGCAAACCGTTCCTGACCACTTCGACGGGCACCGCATGGCTGCTGTCCGACACCAGCAAAACCCGCGAGGTGAATTGACTGGTCTGTACTATCTGCCCCATCAAACCTTCAGCATCCAGCACAGCCTGCCCCGTGGTCACGCCGTCACTTTGACCTTTGTTGATGATGATCTCGTGGGAAAATGGATCGGGCGAGACACCCACCACTTCGCCCACGACCACCCGATCATCCAATACCTCAGAGGAGTTGAGCAGGCGGCGCAATTCATTATTCTCTGACGCCAAAGCCGCATACTTCAGTGCTCGGCGCTCGAGTATCAGCATTCGGGCCTTGAGTTCTTCATTTTCGCTCTGGAGATCTTCACGGCTGACAAAGAGCCCGGAGAACCAGTCGCTGAATCGGTAGGGGGCATTACCCAGCCAGTACACGGGAGCCAGGCCAGTGGCAAGGGTACTTCGAACGGGTGTGAGCTTGTCAAAACGGGCATCGGCAGCGATCAACGCTGCCGACACCAGAATCACAAGAAAGAGCCTGAAGCCGGGCACCGGCCCCTGGACAAAGATGGTCTTAATGGCTTAGCCCTCCCACAGGATTAACCCTCCTGGGAGAACATTCCGATGCCACCGCGATCAATGACTTCAAGCGCCTTGCCACCACCGCGGGCAACACAGGTCAGGGGATCTTCGGCGATAATCACCGGCAGACCGGTTTCTTCACTGATAAGTTTGTCTAGGCCTCTCAGCAGTGCACCACCACCGGTCAGTACGATACCGCGCTCAGCGATATCAGACGCCAATTCAGGCGGAGACTGCTCAAGCGCGCTTTTGACAGTCTGGACAATCTGGGCGAGCGATTCCTGCAAGGCGTCGAGAATCTCTTCGCTGTTCAGGGTGAACGCACGGGGCACCCCTTCTGCGAGGTTGCGACCACGCACATCAATCTCACGGATATCCAGTCCTTCATAGGCACAGCCGATTTCGTGCTTGATTCGCTCGGCGGTGGAATCACCGATCAGGCTGCCGTAGTTACGACGTACATAAGTGACAATGGCCTCATCGAACTTGTCACCGCCAACCCTCACAGACTCGGCGTAAACGATGCCATTCAGGGAAATAATGGCGATTTCTGTGGTGCCACCCCCGATGTCGACAATCATGGAACCACTGGCCTCTTCAACCGGCAGACCTGCGCCAATGGCCGCGGCCATGGGTTCTTCAATCAGGAACACTTCTCTGGCACCCGCGCCCAGCGCAGATTCACGGATGGCCTTGCGCTCCACCTGGGTGGACTTGCTGGGCACGCACACCAGGACTCGCGGGCTGGGAGTAATAAAGCTGTTCTCATGCACTTTATGGATAAAGTGCTGGAGCATCTTTTCGGTAACCACGAAGTCCGCGATCACGCCATCTTTCATCGGGCGTATGGCAGTGATATTACCCGGGGTACGGCCGAGCATGCGTTTGGCTTCAGAGCCGACGGCAGCAACCATTTTCTGGGAACCGCTGGTGCGGATGGCAACGACGGAGGGTTCGTTAAGTACGATTCCGCGTTCGCGCACATAGATTAGGGTGTTGGCGGTGCCCAGGTCGATGGACAGGTCGCTTGAGAAGATGCCTCGGAGTCTTTTGATTAACATTCGTGTTGTTTCAACCTGAGAGTTGCGGTTGCAGATGTAGAAGAATCACGCAACTTTAGCAGTGAGGCCATTCTCAGGCAAGGCAACATCAGGGCTCGGAGCTTACCATTCTCACATTTTCGGTGCTGTTTCGGGGCCAATCTTGGTTGCGATTCTGCTAATATATCGAGCTTGTTTTCTCTGGGTGCAAGGATGCCTTGGGGAGGGGCTTTCCAAAAAACGCTCCTTCGGCACATCCATGTGGCGCTTCGCGCTCCGCCATCCATGGCTCCGCAGATTTTCGGAAAGCCCCTCCCCAAGGCATCCCCGGACAGTTGAGAAGTGCCTGTTTCAGCCGGTTTGAATCGTTCGGGCCCATTTGTATTAAATTGTTTTCACACATGCTTTTGGAGGCAACGTGAGCATTTCCCGCGAGGACATCGAGAAAGTTGCCGTGCTCGCCCGCATCAAGGTGGATGGCGAGCAGGTTTCGGCTCTGGAGAAGGATCTGGGCAATATTCTGGATCTGGTGGATCAGTTGAGTGCAGCGGATACCGATTCGGTGGAGCCCATGGCCCATCCGCTGGATGCGGTGCAGAAGCTGCGGCCGGATGTGGTTACCGAGACCAATCAGCGGGAGGCGTTTCAGGCGATTGCGCCGGCTACCGAAGATGGGTTGTACCTGGTACCCAAGGTCATTGAGTGAGCCATCTGGCCACTGAAATAGCTTTGTAACCGGCAGGTTGTCTGACGATCACATATTTCGGGATTGATGATGCATAACAAATCCGTAGCAGAGCTTTCCAGAGAGCTGGAGAGCGGCAAGATTTCCAGTGTGGAACTGACTCAGCAGTTCCTCAACCGTCTGAAACAGGAAGACGGCAAGTACAACAGCTTTATTACCATCTCCGACGAGCAGGCGCTGGCCGAGGCAAAAGCGGCAGATGAGATGCGGGCGGCAGGTAAGGCCACGATTTGGACCGGGGTGCCTTTTGCCCATAAGGATATTTTCTGCACCAATGGTATTCGCACCAGCTGCGGCTCGAAGATGCTGGACAATTTTGTGCCACCTTATGACGCCACGGTGACGGCTAATTTCAAGGCTGCCGGTGCCGTATGTCTGGGCAAGACCAACATGGATGAGTTCGCCATGGGCTCTTCCAACGAGTCCAGCTTCTACGGCGCGGTGACCAACCCCTGGGGCCTGGCCAGCGGTAACAAGCGGGTGCCGGGTGGTTCTTCCGGTGGTTCTGCCGCTGCTGTGGCGGCGCGGCTGGTGCCAGCAGCGACCGGTACCGATACCGGCGGCTCCATCCGTCAGCCGGCAGCGCTCTGCGGCATTACCGGGCTGAAGCCGACCTATGGCCGGGTCTCTCGCTATGGAATGATCGCTTTTGCCTCCTCCCTGGATCAGGGCGGGCCGATGGCGCGTACAGCGGAAGATGCCGCACTGATGATGAACGTAATGGCAGGCCACGATCCAAAGGATTCCACCAGCATCGACAGGGAGGTGCCGGATTACACCGCCACCCTGAACGAGCCGTTGAAGGGCCTGAAAATTGGCCTGCCAAAGGAATACTTCAGCGATCAACTGTCTCCGGCCATGGAAGAGCAGGTTCGTAACGCGATTCGCGAATATGAACAGCTCGGTGCCACAGTGAAGGAGGTTTCACTGCCCAACGCCAAGCTGGCCATCGCGGCTTATTACGTGATCGCCCCGGCCGAGGCCTCCGCCAACCTGTCCCGGTTTGATGGCGTGCGTTATGGCTATCGCTGTGACGACCCGAAAGATCTGATGGACATGTACACCCGCACCCGGGCGGAGGGTTTCGGTAACGAGGTGAAGCGCCGGATTCTGGTGGGCTCCTATGCCCTGTCCGCCGGCTACTTCGATGCCTATTACCTGAAGGCCCAAAAGGTTCGCCGCCTGATCCAGCAGGATTTCATCAATGCATTCAAGGAAGTAGACGTGCTGATGAGCCCGGTGTCACCGACACCTGCCTTCAAGCAGGGTGAGAAGAACACTGACCCGGTGTCCATGTACCTCGAAGACGTGTTCACCATCGCCATCAACCTGGCGGGCATTCCGGCCATGTCCGTTCCGGCCGGGTTTGTCGACGGCTTGCCAGTGGGCCTTCAAATTATCGGAGATTACTTCTCCGAAGCCCGTTTGCTGAACGCCGCCCATCAGTTCCAGCAGGTGACCGACTGGCACCAGCGTGAACCCCAATAAGCCCGGACTAGGAGACGAACACATGCAGTGGGATATCGTGATCGGGCTGGAAATTCACGTTCAGCTCGCCACCCAGACCAAGATTTTCTCCGGCTCCAGCACTGCTTACGGTGCCGAGCCCAACACCCAGGCCAACGCCGTTGACCTGGCCATGCCCGGTACCCTGCCGGTGCCCAACGAGCAGGCCTTTCGCTATGCGGTAATGTTCGGCCTGGCCACCAACGCCGAAATCGGCCGCCGCTCGGTGTTCGAGCGCAAGAACTACTTCTACCCGGACCTGCCCAAAGGCTACCAGACCACCCAGCTGGCCCAGCCCATTGTCGGCCCCGGCTACGTGGACATCGACCTGGCCGACGGCAGCACCAAACGGGTACGCATTCACCACGCCCACCTGGAAGAAGACGCCGGTAAATCCCTGCATGAGGATTATCACGGCATGACCGGCATCGACCTCAACCGGGCCGGCACACCGTTGATCGAGGTGGTCACCGAGCCTGACATGACCAGCGCCGAGGAAGCCGTGGCCTTCGCCAAAAAACTGCACAGCATCGTCACCTCGCTGGGCATCTGCGACGGCGATATGTCCCAGGGCTCTATGCGCTTTGATGTGAACATCTCCCTGAAGCCGAAAGGCTCTGACACCCTGGGCACCCGCACCGAAACCAAGAACCTGAATTCCTTCCGGTTCATGGAGCAGGCCATCGCCCACGAAGTGGAGCGTCAGATGGATATCCTTGAGGATGGTGGCCGGATTGTGCAGGAAACCCGCCTTTACAACGGCGACCGGGACGAGTCCCGCTCCATGCGCACCAAGGAAGAAGCCAACGACTATCGCTACTTCCCCTGCCCGGACCTGTTGCCGGTGGAAATCGACGACGCCTTCATCGAAGACGCCCGCGCCCGCCTGCCGGAACTGCCAGACGCCCGCAAGGCCCGCTTCAAGGACCAGTATGGCCTGAACGACTATGACGCCGGCGTGCTGTCTGGCGACGCCAAGCTGTCTGCGTTCTTCGAAGAAACTGTGGAGTACGGCAAAGACGCCAAGCTGGCCGCCAACTGGATTCAGGGCGAATTCTCCGCCCGCCTGAATGCCGACGAGAAAACCGTGGCCGAAGCCCCGATTTCAGGCGCACAACTGGGCGCACTGGTCACCCGCATTGCCGACAACACGGTTTCTTCAGCAGGTGCGAAGAAGGTGTTTGAAGCCTTGTGGTCCGGCGAGAACGATGACGTTGACGCGATCATCGATGCCAAGGGCCTGAAGCAGGTCTCCGACACCGGCGCCCTGGAAGCCATGGTGGACGAGGTGCTGGCCGGGATGCCGGATCAGGTGGCCCAGTACCAGGGCGAGGACGATCCGAAGAAGCGCAAGAAGATGCTCGGCGGCTTTATGGGGCCGTTGATGAAAGCCTCCAAGGGCCAGGGCAACCCCAAGCTGTTCAACGAGATTCTTGTTCGAAAGCTTGGTGGTTAAGTTTTGGCTTTGGGGTGGGCCGTTTTGTTTCGGCCCTAGCCTTCGGGATTGGGAGGAACTGCCTTGGCGGGTAGAACCTCCCAAAAAACGACCGTGAATACGTCCCTGTAGGGCTTCGTCGCGCCATCCCTGGCGCTCCAGATTTTTGGGAGGTTCTACCCGCCAAGGCACCCCAACTGCGGAGGTGTCATCGTGAAGACACACAATCTGCCTGCGACCGCCCCCAAGACAGCAAAAGCACTTCTAGACTATACCCGCCAAGGCCGGGAGGGCGTGTTTGGTGGCCCTTCCCAAAAATCTCGGAGGCCATGGATGGCCGGAGCGAAGCGCACATGGATGTGCTCGTAGCGTTTTTTGGGAAGGGCCACCAAACACGCCCTGCTCCCAAACTGGCAGGCTAGAGCCGAAGCCCAAAAACCGCGACAAAAGTCAGACCAAGCGAGCCCAAAGATCATGCTCGTCAGCGTGCTCCACAACAGCCTGCACAATCTGACCAGGAACCAGGTCGGTTTCGTCGTTCAGGTAAACCATGCCATCAATCTCCGGCGCATCCGCCTTCGAGCGACCAATCGCCCCCTCTTCATCAACCTCGTCGATGAGCACATCAATCGTCCTGCCGATTTTGGCCTGCAGGCGGGCCGCTGAAATCTCGGCCTGCTTTGCCATAAAGCGGGCCAGCCGCTCTTCCTTGACCTCTTCCGGTACGGCACCCTCCAGCTCATTGGCCCTGGCGCCTTCAACCGGGCTGTAGGTAAACGCACCCACGCGGTCCAATTGCGCCTCATCCAGCCAATCCAGCAGGTACTGGAAGTCTTCCTCGGTTTCACCGGGGAAGCCGACAATAAAGGTCGAGCGAATGGTCAGGTCCGGACAGATTTCACGCCAGGTCTTGATGCGTTCCAGCGTCTTGCTGTCGTGGGCCGGGCGCTTCATGGCCTTGAGTACTTTCGGGCTGGCGTGCTGGAACGGAATGTCCAGGTACGGCAGGATCTTGCCTTCGGCCATCAGCGGGATGATGTCGTCTACATGGGGGTACGGATAGACGTAGTGCAAGCGAACCCATACGCCCATCTCACCCAGCGCCTCGCACAGGGACTGCATCTTCGTTTTCACCGGGCGACCCTGCCAGAAACCGGTTCGGTATTTGATATCCACACCGTAGGCGGAGGTGTCCTGGGAAATCACCAGCAACTCTTTAACACCTGCATCCACCAACCGTTTGGCCTCATCCATCACATCACCAATCGGGCGACTGACCAGTTTGCCCCGCATGTCCGGGATGATGCAGAAGGTACAGCTGTGGTTACAGCCTTCGGATATCTTCAGGTAGGCATAGTGCCTTGGCGTAAGCTTGATGCCCTGGGGAGGCACCAGATCCACGAATGGGTCGTGGTCTTTCTTCGGCGGTACATACTGGTGTACCGCTCCCACAACTTCTTCATAGGCCTGAGGACCAGAGACCGCCAGCACACCGGGATGGGTCTCGCGAATCTTCTCCGCTTCCACGCCCATGCAACCGGTCACAATCACCTTGCCGTTCTCGCTGATGGCTTCGCCGATGGCATCCAGGGATTCCTGCTTGGCCGCATCGATAAAACCACAGGTGTTAACCACCACAATGTCGGCATCGTTGTAGGTGGGCACGACCTCGTAACCATCGAGGCGCAACTGAGTCAGGATACGCTCTGAGTCCACCAGTGCTTTGGGGCACCCCAGGCTGATAAAGCCAACTTTTCCGCCCTGAGCAGTGTTCTGTATTTTCTCGGTCATAAAGTTCCGCAGGAATCCCGGAGCCTGGCTCCAAATGTGTGTAGGCGGCGATTTTAACTCACCGGGCTATCATCTGCAGCTCTGCACTTCCCACATATGACATCAAAAACCACGCATAACCCCGAAATGACGCACCAAAATGTGACGCCGTGTTCAGAAACTTTTAATAAAGCTGCAACAATATATACAGTCAACTTGCTGATCACTTTTTAAGCAGCTACAATTTCAAGCGCTTAAGCGTTCTTCTGGAAGGCAATTATGGGAAAGGCAACGTCGTTCGATACAACTGGCGCCAGAAAAATCAAAATGAAACCTGCACCCGCCAAACAGAATCTCAGAAATCAGCAGCGAGTCGATGTGTCGACGGAGATTACTGTTGAGAAAAGCGATGGCTGCTGCCTGACGTGCAAGGTTTCTAATCTGTCACGGGCCGGTGTGATGATTTCCTGTGATCAGGACGTTGTTCAACAACTCATTCCAGGTATGCGTGCGCCGGCTCCGGGTCACTGGATTGGCGTGAAAACTCGCTTTACCGTGCCAGTGCTGCCAACGCAGCCAGTCACGGTACTGGCAGATGGCAACATCGTGCACATGCGTCGAATATCCAGGAATGAATTCCAGATTGGTATTCAGTTCAGCGAATTTGAAGGCAACGGCTTCGATTACGTAGATCGCTATGTAGCCAAACTGCTGTGTGACGCCCGGAAAGCAGCCCACGACGCCCACTGAAGCCCCACCAACACCCCCGCAGCATGCTCTTAGTCCCCGGCATTTGGGATTCGGCGCCATATTATTAGAACGTAAAATTCTTACCAGAAATCTTCTTATACCCTGCTGCCGCCTGATATAGTGACACACCGATTTACAGCCATCACACAGCCCCTGCGGCAACGGATGACCATGACCACATACAACCTCACTCATCTCAAACAACTGGAAGCTGAAAGCATCCACATAATCCGGGAAGTGGCGGCCGAGTTCGATAACCCGGTCATGCTCTATTCCATCGGCAAAGACTCTGCCGTCATGCTGCATCTTGCTCTGAAAGCCTTTTATCCCGGCAAGCTGCCTTTTCCGCTACTGCATGTTGATACCACATGGAAATTCCGGGAGATGATTTCGTTTCGGGACAACGTGGCGGAGAAGTTTGATCTCGACCTGATTGTGCACATCAACGAAGACGGCGTTAAACAGGGCGTTGGCCCATTCACCCACGGTAGCGCCAAGCACACCGACATCATGAAAACCCAGGCTCTGAAGCAGGCCCTGAACAAGTACAAGTTCGACGCCGCGTTCGGGGGTGCCCGCCGGGATGAAGAGAAATCCCGCGCCAAGGAGCGGGTGTATTCGTTTCGCGACGAGCATCATCGGTGGGATCCGAAGAACCAGCGCCCCGAACTCTGGAATATCTACAACGGCAAGGTTAACAAAGGCGAGAGTATTCGTGTATTCCCACTCTCCAACTGGACCGAGCTGGATATCTGGCAGTACATCTACCTAGAGAACATCGATATCGTGCCGCTGTATTACGCGGCAGTGCGCCCCGTGGTAGAGCGGGATGGTACCCTGATTATGGTAGACGATGACCGCATGCCGCTGAAAGAAGGCGAGAAGCCGATGATGAAATCAGTACGCTTCCGAACGCTGGGTTGCTACCCGCTGACCGGCGCCATTGAATCCGAAGCCAACACCCTGCCCGACATCATTCAGGAAATGCTGCTGGCCACCAGCTCAGAGCGGCAAGGGCGGGTCATCGACCACGATTCAGCCGGTTCCATGGAACAGAAAAAGCGGGAAGGGTACTTCTGATATGTCACACCAGTCTGATTTGATCGCCGACGATATTCTGGCTTACCTGAAGCAGCACGAAAACAAGGAACTCCTGCGCCTGCTCACCTGCGGCAGCGTGGACGACGGCAAGAGCACTCTGATCGGCCGGCTGCTGCACGACACCAAGATGATCTACGAAGATCACATGGCCAGCCTGAAATCCGACAGCGCCAAGATGGGCACCACAGGTGAGAAGCTGGACCTGGCCCTGCTGGTAGACGGCCTGCAGGCGGAGCGGGAGCAGGGCATCACCATTGATGTTGCCTACCGCTATTTCAGCACCGACAAGCGCAAATTCATCATCGCCGACACCCCGGGCCATGAGCAGTACACCCGCAACATGGCCACCGGTGCCTCCACTGCGCAACTGGCGATCCTGATGATTGACGCCCGCCACGGCGTGATGACCCAAACCCGCCGGCACTCGTACATCGCCTCCCTGCTGGGCATTCGGCACATTGTTGTGGCCATCAACAAGATGGACCTGGTGGACTTCAGTGAAGATCGCTTTAATGAGATCCGTGAAGACTACCTGGCATTTGCCAACAAGCTGGGCCTGAAGGATGTCCGATTTGTGCCGATTTCTGCCCTGGATGGCGACAATGTGGTGAACAGGAGCGACAACACGCCCTGGTTCACCGGCCAGCCGTTGATGGAAATACTGGAAACCGTGGAAGTCTCCCGCGACAAGAACCTGGAACACTTCCGCTTCCCGGTGCAATACGTCACCCGCCCCAACCTGAATTTCCGGGGCTTCTGCGGCACCATTGCCTCCGGCGTGATCCGCCCGGGCGACACGGTGATGGCCCTGCCCTCACGCCGCACCAGCAAGGTAAAGGAAATCGTTACCTTCGACGGCAACCTGAGCGAAGCCTACATCGACCAGGCGGTCACCCTGACCCTGGAAGATGAAATCGACGTCAGTCGCGGGGATATGCTGGTGAAGGCAGAAGACGAGCCCGAGGTGCACAACCGGTTCAATGCCAACATCGTGTGGATGACCGACGCCCCGCTGGAAACTGGCCGTCTTTACGACATCAAACTGGGCCCTACGTTTACCTCCGGAACGGTGAAAAGCATTCATCACCAGACCGACGTAAACACCCTGGAGCAGAACCCCAACCCGAGCCAGCTGCAGCTGAATGAAATCGGCCTGTGCGAGCTGACTCTGAACCAGCCTATCGCGTTCGACGCCTACCAGCGCAACCATGCCACTGGCAGCTTCATCGTCATCGACCGGCTGACCAACGTGACTGTCGGCGCCGGCATGATTGCAGGCCTGACCGATGGCCTGGATTCCCTGGACCCGGTTACAGTGGAAGAACGCGAGCGCCGCCTGGCCCAAAAGCCGGCGATCATTGCCTGCACCGGCAAACAGGCCCCGCAGTTGGCCCTGGCCGTGGAGCGGGCGCTGTTTGACCAGGGCAAGACGGCAGTGGTGGTGTCTGAAGAAAACACCGGTGACGCCGACGAACGCCGCCGCGTGGCTCAGCTGCTGACGGCCCATGGCTTGGTGGCTGTTACCGTGAACCTTGGTTCTGACATCGCCAACACCGGTGTATCGGCTGATTCTGAGGCAGACATTCCGGCTGCGGTTGCCGGGCTTCTGCAGGAATTGGCTCGGAGTCAGCGGGTCTGAGGTCTGAGATTGACCGCTTGCAATGATTCCCCTACCTTGGCGGGCGGGCTTGCCGGGGTGGGGGATAATTTTTCTTTGGAAAAACAAACAACCACCCCGCGACCCGCCCCCCCCAATCTGGAAAGCTAAAAATGAATCCCACACCAATACATGGCAAAATCCCCCGCCACCAGAGTTAACCACAGGAGCTGAACATAATGGCCATCAAACACCTGCGCACCGCCTTCGCCAGCCAGTACCAGCCGGGCCAGCCCGCCCGCCTTGTTGCCGGCGAGGTCCTGCAGGAGCCCGGTGGCGATTACGAGGCCCTGCACAAGCAGATGAAGCGCCTGTTCAACAGCAAGCCCGGCAAAAAGTACGGCCGCTTCTCAGACGACATCGGCGAATGCCCCTTCAGCGCCTGGCTCAAAGACTACCTGGAAGACAAACAAACCTTCGCCGCAATGACCGACCGCCTGTTCGGCCAGTGGCAGGAACTGCTCAACGGTAGCCAGGAAGAGTTTGACGGCCACCTGATGGTGGTGCATGACGCGCTGGCAGATTCGGAAGTGGTGTACCTGTTTATTCTCGAAACCGACGGCGCCATGCGTTTTGACGGTAGCCAGAAACTGGACGCAACGGACGTGCTGAGCCTGTCACGCTTGAACCTGGCGGTTCGAATCGAGCTGGACGAGTGGCGTAACGAGAACTCCAGCGATAACTATATGACCGTCGTCCACGCCCGCGGCACCGGCGACCCCGGTGAGCTATTCCTTCGCCTTTGCGCTTTCACCAACAGCGTGGATGTGGAGAAAGAAACCATGACCTTCCTGGACGCGGTAGAAGCCTTCGCCAAATCCAGCGAACCGGAAAAAGCCGGCGAAGTCCGCGCCAAGGCCTACGAGTTCTGTAAGGATCAGCACGCCCTGGGCGAACCGGTAGCCATCGAGGCCCTGTCCAGCTACCTGGACGAAAGCCAGCCTGAGCGTTTCAAGGAATTCGCCAGCAAGAACGCGGAAATGCCGGAAACCGGCGTGCTGCATCCGGACCATCGCAAGGTGAAAAAACTGGTGCGTATTGCTGGCTCTGGCGGGGGTATGAGTGTGTCATTCTCTTCAGACCTGGTGAACCAGGCGGTGTACTACGACCGTGACAAAGATGCCTTGACCATCACCCGACTGCCCAAGGCTTTGCGGGAGCAGTTGCAGCGGTATCTTGAAGCTCGCGAGGACTGAGCTTTTATTCGCCTAGCCTGCTGGTTGGGGGGCGGGTCGCGGGGGGGGGGGGGGGGGGGGGGGGGGGGGGTGGGGTGGGGGGGGGGGGGGGGGGTTTGGGGTCGGGGGGGGGGGGGTGGCCCGTGGTCTCGGGCGGAGGGGGTGGGGGGCGGCGGGGC
>NZ_JBEPPY010000021.1:0-82727 GCF_040547575.1 Marinobacter sp. MBR-99
GGTTGGTGTCATGACGATTCCTCTTGGGGTTGGTGAGGAATCCAGTTTGGGTAATCTTATAGCTGTGGGGTAGGTGCTGGTTTATTGGCGCTTACAGACTGTTAATTGGGCGAATTGGCTCACTGGCCAGATAAGCAAGCACCCGGAGGTACTGGCAGCGACAGAGCAGGCGGCAGCGCGGAAAGAGGACGCTGAGGCAAGCGAACAACCGCTGTATAACCCGGAGTTGTCCGTAGGAGCAGACAGAACGGGCAGTGAGAATAACTTTGAGGCAGGGCTGTCACAAACGATCGATTGGTCTGATCAACAGGGCGCATTACAGGAGAAGGCAAAGCTGATCAGGCTGTCTGCGCAAGCTGGCTTGAGCGAAGCAGTTCTGACACAAACGTCTGAATCATTGTTTGCGCTTGTCGAGTGGCGCGCCACTACGCTGTTTGAGGAAATTGCTGAATCCCAACAGCAGCGCCTGGATGCTTTGCTGGACCAGGTTGAACAGCGCCAGCAGGCAGGTGATCTGGGGCGTGCCGATGCAGAGCTTCTGTTTCTAAATCTATCCCGTCAGTTGAGCGAAGTCGCCCAGGCAAAGGCCGCAGTTGATCGGGCAGAAACTCAGGTTCAAGAACGTCTGCCGGACTGGAGGCCTCAGGATGGGGGAATCCCCGAGTATATATGGCCAGCGCTGGAGTCCCAGATTGGTGAGGCTGATCTGCTGTCACACCCGTCAATTGCAGTCGCTCGAGCCGAGTGGCAGGTGCTGAAAAGTGAGGCAGAGGTTGCGAGACGCAAAGCCACAGCATCGCCGACAGTAGGGCTGAGCGGAGGGCGTGACGGCGGCGAGAACGTGGTTGGCCTGACATTCTCGATCCCTCTGAACGTCCGTAATAACTACAGCGCTGAAATCCGGGCCGCGAATCGACGGGCTCTGGAGGCCGAAGCGCGGTTTCAGGCGCTCTACCGGAAACAACAATATGACCTGGCAGGCGCTCGCGCTTCCTGGAAGCGATACGACAAGCAACTTCGTCGATGGAAAGAACTATCCCAGGGGCGTGTACAGCGAAGTGCCGATTTGCTTGAGAAGCAGTGGCAGGTCGGCGACCTCTCCACCTCTGAGTATCTCCAGGCGTTAGGCCAGCGCGCGGAGAGCCTGAAAACCGGTATTGAACTGGAAAAGCTGGCGCAGCTGGGCCTGATTGAACTCTTGAGCCAGTCTGGCGAACTGATCACCCCCTTCCAATAATATTCTGGAAACTGGATAGTCATCATGAAAAAAACTCTGATTTCAGTATTTGTATTGACGCTGTTTATAGCTCCCCCTTCATTGGTGCAGGCCGAGGAAGATGCGCATAACGAGGCGGGCCATGATCATGCCGCCGGTGGCGACGATCATCGAGAAGGTACCGGTGAAGAGGATGAGCATGAGGGCGGGCATGCTGAAGAACGTGAGCATGAAGAGGAAGAAGGTCATGGCCACGAAGAGGAGAGCGATGGTGGTCATGAAGAATCAACTACCGCAAGCATCAATGCCAAACAGAAAGAGCTCGCCGGCATTGAAGTAGCAACCCTCGAAAGCAAGCACGTTGACTATGAAATCTACGCTCCCGGTGAGCTGCTGACCAACGGCTATACCAGCTATCACGTGTCCCCCCGGGTTGCCTCAGTGGTGCTGCGGCGTCACGTGGAACTGGGTGAGCACGTAACCAAGGGCCAGCCGCTGGTAACCCTGTTCAGTGAGACGGTGGCACAGGCGCAGGCGGATTACAGGAAGGCTTTTCCTGAATGGAAGCGAATCAGCGGGCTGGGTCGTTCCGTGGTTGGCGATCAGCGGTTCAATACAGCGAAAGCCAACATTGAAGCAGCAAGGGCGACTCTGCTTGCTTACGGGCTGAACGATGATGACATTGGTGCGTTGAAGGCCAGCGGGGTGGATAGTCTCGGTGAATACATGCTCAGGGCTCGCGTGGATGGTGCAGTACTGACCGATGAGTTTGAGCAAGGACAAAGAGTTGAGGCTGGCCAGCCGCTGGTGACTCTTGCTGATGAGAGTGAGCTTTGGGTAGAAGCCCATCTGCCAGCAAGCTCCGACATTGTTCTAGAGAAGGGCGCGGAAGCCGAAGTCAGGGCAGCGGGTCGTGTGGGCGTGGCAACGGTGTCCCAGGAAGCCCACACCATTGATCCTGTGACCCGCACGCGGATTGTCAGGCTGGAGCTGGACAATCCTGAAGATCGTTTTCATCCAGGAATGTTCGCAGATGTGTATTTTCGTTTTAAGACCAGCGAGCCGGTGCTTGCCGTGCCGGAGACTGCATTGATGCGTGGCGCGGACGGCGACTGGACGGTCTATGTGGAAGAGGCCGAAGGCGAGTATGAACCCGTGGAAGTGGAACTGGGCCGCTCAATTGGCGGGCTCCGTGAGGTTTCCGGCCTGGCTGCGGGCCAACGAGTCGTTTTGCGGGGCGCATTTTTTGTGGCCTCTGAGATTGCCAAAGGCGGCTTTGATCCGCACAACCACTGATTCCGGGAGCCATTATGTTCAACCGAGTTGTCGACTGGGCGGTTCAGAACCGCCTGTTGGTTCTTATTGCGCTTGCAGTGCTTATCGCCACGGCCGCGTTTCAGATACCAAAACTGAATCTTGATGCTTTCCCCGACGTTACAAACGTCCAGGTCGCTGTTAATACAGAGGCGCCCGGACTTGCGGCTGAGGAAGTCGAGCAGCTGATCACCTATCCCATTGAAGCGGTGATGTATGCGTTGCCGGATGTTGAGGAGGTTCGGTCCATCTCCAAAACCGGGTTGTCTGGTGTCACCGTGGTCTTTAAAGAGGGCACGGATATCTATTTCGCGCGCCAACTGGTTTTCGAGCGGTTGCAGGCCGCGCGGGAGCTGATTCCGGACGGGGTCGGGGTGCCTGAAATGGGGCCGAATACGTCCGGTCTTGGCCAGGTCTACCAGTACTTGCTGATAGCGGACCCGGATTCGGGGTACGACGCAATGGAATTGCGCAGCTTGCACGACTGGCTGGTCAAACTGTTGCTGATACCGGCTGAAGGGGTTACGGAAATCCTGTCGTTTGGCGGAGAGGTCCGCCAGTACCAGGTTAACCTGAACCCGGCGCGAATGCTGTCCTATGACTTATCACAGAACGATGTCATGGAAGCCCTGGAGAACAACAACTCCAATGTTGGGGGCTGGTATATGGGCCGCGGGCAGGAGCAGTTGGTTATTCGCGGTATGGGCTGGCTGGGTAATGGCGAGCAGGGGCTCGAGCAGATCCGTCAGGTGCCCGTTAAAACCAGTGATGGCATTACAGTGACAGTGAACGATGTCGCCGAGGTAGCGCTGGGCACTGAAATTCGCCAGGGTGCGGTAACCATGACCCGGAAGGATGAAGCCGGTCAGGTTGAACAACTGGGTGAAGTGGTTTCTGGCATTGTACTCAAACGAATGGGGGCCAACACAAAAGCCACCATCGACGGCATCGAGGCCCGCATTGATCGCATAAATCAGGCGCTTCCGAGTGGGGTTCGTTTTGAGCCCTATTACAACCAGGCGGATCTGGTGACCAAGGCCGTAGAGACGGTGACCAATGCGCTTCTGTTGGCTTTTGTGTTTATTGCGATCGTGCTTGCCCTGTTCCTGATGAATCTGCGGGCAACAACGCTGGTGCTGCTTTCAATACCGATTTCCATCGGGATTGCCCTGATGATCATGGCCTGGTTCGGTCTCTCGGCCAACCTGATGTCTCTGGGCGGTATTGCTGTGGCAATCGGCATGCTGGTGGATGGCTCTGTTGTTATGGTTGAGAACATGTTCAAGCATCTGACCCATCCTGATGCTGAGCATGACGCCCGTCGGGATGAATTGGTGAAAAACGACCCTGACCCATTGGACGCGTCACACGATGACCATGGCATTGCGCTTCGACTGCAGGAGGCAGGCCGGGAAGTGGCGCGACCAATTTTTTTCGCGACGGCGATTATCCTGGTCGTTTTCATGCCTTTATTCAGCTTTGAAGGTGTGGAAGCCAAGCTTTTTCAGCCAATGGCGATCAGCATAATGTTGGCCATCGTGTCCGCTGTGATCGTTGCTCTGGTGGTTGTGCCGGCCTTGGCATCGTTTATGTTTCGCAAGGGTATTCGGGAGCGGGAAAGTTTCATTTTAAAGCCCCTCGAAAAGCTTTATCGCAAGGGCCTTGACTGGTCGTTGAAACACACCCGCTCTGTTGTCGGTGCAGCAGCTGTCCTTGTTGTGCTGGCGGCCTTGGTCGTGCCGCGACTCGGTACTGAGTTTGTCCCCGAATTGGAAGAGGGGACCATTAACCTCCGGGTAACGCTAGCCCCCTCATCAAGCCTTGATACCGCGCTTGAAGTGGCGCCGAAACTGGAGGCCATGCTGATGGAGTTTCCAGAGGTGACCTACGCGCTGTCCCGGGCGGGCCGACCGGAAATAGGCGGCGATCCGGAGCCCGTCAACAACATCGAAATCTACATTGGCCTCAAGCCAACAGCCGAGTGGACCAGCGCCAGTAATCGCTATGAATTGCAGGCCCTGTTTGAGGCGAAGCTCGAACAGCACCCGGGGCTACTGTTTAACTTTTCTCAGCCTATCGCGACTCGGGTTGATGAATTGCTGTCAGGTGTCCGCGCGCAACTGGCCATCAAACTCTTTGGCCCGGATCTCGACGTACTGGCGGAGAAAGGCCAGCAGATTGAAGCGGCGGTCCGAACAGTTCAGGGAACACGAGACGTGGCCATGGAGCAGATTGCTGGTGAAGCGCAGTTGGTGGTTCAGCCTGACCGTCAGGCACTTTCCCGGTACGGACTCGCCGTGTCTGATGTGATGAGTGTCGTCCGGGATGGACTGGGTGGTGCCGCCGCGGGCCAGATCATCAACGGAAATGAGCGGTACGATATCTATGTGCGTCTGGCCAAACGTTTCCGGGAAGACCGGGATGCCATTGCCGATTTCAGGTTACAGGCGCCGTCCGGAGCCTGGGTGAGACTCGGTGATGTGGCCGATGTGTCTATTGAGTCCGGCCCGCCTCAGGTGCGCCGCGATGACGTTCAGCGCCGTGTGGTCATTCAGTCTAATGTGCAGGGTCGTGACATGGGCAGTGTGGTTGCCGATATTCAGGATACCATCGCGACAGAAGTGAACCTTCCCCCCGGCTATTCGGTGGATATTGGTGGTCAGTTTGAAAACCAGCAACGAGCTCAGAAGCGATTGACCATTGTGGTACCTGTATCTCTGGGCCTGATCGCGCTGTTGCTGTACTTTGCTTTCAGTTCGGTTGGTCAAGCGCTGTTGATTCTGGTCAACGTGCCGCTTGCCGTTATTGGTGGCGTCTTTTCACTCTGGATCTCCGGCCAGTATCTTTCGGTGCCCAGTTCCGTTGGATTTATCACACTGTTTGGTGTGGCGGTGCTTAACGGGGTCGTAATGGTCGAAAGCATCAATCAGCGAATACAGGATGGGTTGAACGTGGATACTGCGGTGTTTGAAGGTGCCGTCTCCCGTTTGCGTCCTGTCTTGATGACAGCAATAACCTCGGCACTCGGTTTGATACCGATGCTATTGTCGACGGGCGTGGGTGCGGAAATCCAGAAGCCATTGGCCAGCGTGATTGTAGGTGGCCTCGTGACTGCGACTTTCCTAACGCTTTTTGTTTTGCCGGCTCTATTCACGCGCTTCTCAAGGTCTAAACTCGATGATATGCAACGGTAGAAGAGAGGTGGAAATACACAGTTTTGATCGCGAGCAGGGGAGGGTAATCCCTCCGTCATAGCGGGGCGGAGGAATTATGGTTGTGCTCTACTCTGGGAAAGGAAGCACAACTGTAATTCTGGCGCCCCCTGTTTCTGAGGGGCCAATGTTCATCCGTCCGAAATTGTCTTCTAGTATTTCGGACACGATGGACAGTCCCAATCCAAATCCAGAAACGGTTTCGTCAAGCCGGGAACCTCTATCCATCACTTTTGAGGCCGCTTCTGGAGTAATCCCAGGGCCGTCGTCTGCAACTTCTATCGTTAGCCCGGAATCGGTCTGGCTTATTGAAACGTCAATCTCAGCCTGACTCCATTTCCCGCCGTTTTCGAGCAGGTTACCGAATAACTCTGATAGGTCCTGACGCTCCATGGGCCAACTGAAGTTATTCGGCAAGGATGTATTAATACGGAAACTCTTATCGGGAAAGATTTTTTCCATGACAGAAATGACGTTGTTCGCTATTTCAATCGGCAAACATGTTTACCCCATCTGCCTGCCGGAGATATCTGCCTTGCTCATGCGGTAGTTCAAGGACCGGCTTAGATCCTTTAGGTTGGAGGTCATGAACTCTATGTCGTCGCGGGACGGAGGTAATGAACCAGTGTCTGACAAGATTGCGAGATTGGCAGAGATCGAGGTCTTGACCATGTGAGAAAGATCGGAATTGAGGCGGCGGTGGCGGTCAAGGCGACGACTTGCTAGTTCAAGTAGGTTATTGAACTGTTTGATCAGCGGACTGAACTCCTCTGGTGCGTCAGGATTCAAACGAGGTTGTTTGCCAGATTGCAGTCTCCTCATGTCTTCCTTGATGTGTTCGATCGGTTTCAAAGCGAGGTAAGTAATGGTGCCTACCAGAGCCAAGAGAACAACAAGTAATAATGCGGAGGCAGCCAGCAAGGTCAGGTGAGCCCCACTGGATCGCTCGGCGAGTCCACTTTCCATTTCCAGGATGGTGACTGACGAAAGCGGGCTGTCAATTCCGAAACCTCGTTTCAATCCAAGAAGGCCATCTGCACCTTGGGATATTTCTACAAAGCCCGCCGGCTTTCTTGAAACCATTCGCAACGTTGTTTGATCTATGTTGCTACTGGCAATGATGCTTCCGTCTTTCACTTCGACGACGAGGGCGTGCTCCAGTAGCAATTGGAATCGATCAATCATGCTGCCAATCTCGTCGGGCGTCGGAACTTCGTTTTCAATGATGGTTTGAAAACTCTCCACCTCCTTGTCAAGGCGATGTTTTCTGGACTCGTTCGAAAGCTGCTCTATTACATAAGTGTGCGAGAAAAAAATTAGTAAAAAATACAAGAGGCTGAAAGCGATGCCATATTGGAGGACAGTTTTTCCGATGCTTTTCTGCGCTGTCATGAAGGTGCTTTTGTCGATTGAGCGGAAGGCTTCAGTTGAAGGCACATAGAGGTGCTCTGATCGGAAAGCATAGTTGGAATCGAAGCGTGCCGCAACGGGTGCGAGCCGGAGCGAGGGACGCTCTGGTCTTCAGATCGGTCTGGCTTGGTCTTATCGTTCTTAGGCATTTGAATAACTTGATTTAGTGTCATCAAATCAAAGCCGACCTAAATGGCTTTTGAGCTTGTGGTAGCCGCTGAAAAAAACGTTTCATCAGCATATATTTTCAAGTGTGTTTAAAGTTTCGATGTTCTACTAAACACCCAAGGCCATTGAATGTTGCTGGTCTAATTGAAAAAAATGTCGGAGCCGTTTTATGAAGAAAGTATCCATGATTATAGTAGCTTCTTTCGTGGCAAGTGGTGCTTCTATAGCCCACGCAGGAGGGCAAGCGGACAGATACAACGAGGCAAGAAGCTATCCTAATAAGAGCATAGATGAACGTTCCTCCCAGTATCGTGTGGAAGAGAGCGAGACCATCAAAAAACTGAAGGAAGAACATAGATTGATTAAAGAGTTGATTGGGGATCTCTTGGAAAAGCAATAACATTTATCGTTGTTTACTTGGAGCCAGACGGGCAATTACGTGGCTCCAAGATTAATTTAATGGTAGATTTTTGTTAATTTTCCCAAAATTGCGAAAGTCGCGCTTTAGTATTGATGAATCTCGTAAGGAAGACAGAGCGCAAAATGTTGGAAAGCTGCATTCTTAACTAAGATATTTTGCAGTATTCATGGCTAATTCAGACCTCCCTCGATTTTTCATAAAACCATATCTAATCTAGAATTACCAAGTTAAAAATAGTTCTATTTTAGTCATCGTTTTTTCAATTCTTGTTCCTATTTGGTGCGCATTATTGATGAGCGCACTATCGACGAGCAATGCAACACTTGAAGCAGAGTGCTTATTGCATTGAATTGTTAAATATTTAATCATTTTTATGAACTGCGGCCCTGATTTGACAATAATTGCTCATAGAATAAGTTTTTTAAAAGGTGGCACAAAACGTGTATGCATTATAGGTGCGTTATTCAATGCGCAAATAACTAAGCTGCCCAAATAGAAGGTAAAAACGATGAAAAGACGTATCTCGACTAAAGATTGTTTGCTAAATGTTGGTTTGCTCGTAACTCTCCAAGCGGTCCCGTTAATTGCCAGCGCAGGTGTTAGTGCTAATTTGGGCATAACAAGCAACTACTTATTTCGCGGTGTGACACAAACAGATGGCTCAACGGCGACGCAAGGCGGGCTTGACTACGAACATGCGTCGGGGCTTTATGTTGGCGGCTGGGGCTCCAATGTGGATTTCGGCGATGGGACGAGCTACGAGCTTGATCTTTATGCTGGCTTCTCCGGTGTAATTGAGGATATCGGTTACGATGTTGGCTACATTTATTACTCTTACCCTGATGCTCCTGAATCTATTGATTTTGGCGAAATATACGGAGAGTTGAGTTACAGCATTGTATCTATAGGTGTTGCTTACACAGCAAACAGCGACGTAAGCGGCGAAGGGCTGTTCGTTCCAGGCGATATCTATTATTACGCATCAGTTGATGTGCCACTGGAAGACGATTTCAGCACAGGTGTTTTGATTGGCTATTATGATTTCACTGATGATGGCAAGGCGTCTATTGGCGAGGCGAGCTACGGACATGCAGCTGTTAACGTCACCAAAGATGCGGGAAGCTTTGGAGCTTTTAGTGTTAATCTGGAGTACGCTGATATCGATTCAAGTAACGCACTTGGTTCGGTCAGTTCGGACGACCCGAAGTTTTGGCTGGGCTGGACTAAGTCTTTTTAATCTATTTGGTATTTTTCACCGAAATGGTTAATCGTTGAGAAAGCTGGCCCGGTTTGTGGGCCAGCGCATTTATCTGGCGAGCCCTGGTCCTTGAGGAAAATGGTTAAATCACAGTAAAATCATTTAAGCTTCAACCCTTTTTTGAAGAGAATCTCTTGCAAAGTAATATCCTTGTCCTCTCAATGTTTTTATTCGTTTTTTTCCGAGTATCTTTCTGAGCCTGGCTATGTAGACTTGAACGACATTTCTGGTTGGGCACCTTTCGATATTATAGAGTGCTTCAACAAGTTCGTCCTGTGAGAAAACTCTGTCAGGAGAGCGAAGAAAGCATTGTAAAAGGCGGTACTCCGTTGCGGTTAGTCTGAACTCTTTATGATCGGGAGTTGTTAGGGTTCTATAGGTTGCATTAAGTAGAAAACCATCCACGATGATCTTATCAGTTGCTCGCCCGTCTTTTCTTCGTATTATGGCGCTAAGTCGAGCTTTTAGTTCATCGAATTCGAAGGGTTTTGGAAGATAATCGTCTGCCCCGGCATTCAAGCCCTCAACTCTCTCTGTCCAGTTGGAGCGGGCAGTTAAAATAAGAATAGCTTCATCTCTGCCACTGCTTCTCCATTTTTGCATCAAAGAAAGCCCGTTCTCGTCGGGCAGTCCTATATCCAGAATGATCGCCTGATAACTGCTTGTCTCTACGAAGAAATTTGCCTCTTTTCCGTTTTGGGCAACATCTACAGTAAAGTTTTCCTTCGCAAGCCAAACGGAGATTTTTTCTGCGAGTACCGCGTTGTCTTCGACAATTAGAACCTTCATCTATAAGCGCCGTCTCTGGATGTTGGAAAATTGTGGCTGTCGCCCTTCTCGAGAGCAAATCAAAATTAGCTAAGAGACCGGACTTCAAGCGACCCGCTATAACAACAGACGAAGCTGAATCTAGCTTGAAAAAGGCATTACGGTGAGGAAAGTTTTCTATACAAACACTATCCACATGTGATCGCTTAACCACATACCAGGTGGCCGGGTCAACGATTGATCACCGGGACCGCCCTGGGAAGGTCAACTATCACGGACAACCCACTTTTCGGAGCAGGTGAGAAGTTGAGGGTTCCACTGTAGCGTTCGACAATTTCTCGAACAATCGCCAGCCCAAGGCCATGGCCTGGGGTCTGCTCGTCCAGCCGCAACCCCCGTCGACCCAGATTGCCGATTTCAGCGTCCGCGACGCCGAGCCCATCGTCTGTTACGCCGATCTGCAGATTTCCGGAGTGTTGAACGAGTGACAGCTCCACGCATCGTTCCGACCATTTGCCTGCATTGTCCAGAAGGTTGCCCATGATTTCATTCAGGTCGTGCTCCTCGATCGGCCAGCGGGCGTCCTCCGGCAGGGAGCTCGACAGTTCAAAGGACTTTTCCGGGTATAGTCGCCCCAGCATCCAGACTAGATCCCGTGCCTGTTTCAGAGGGTAAGCGCTTTTCCCAACCTGTGGCCCTGCAAAGCGACTTCGGCGCATCTCGGCTTCAAGCTGTTTGTCGATGTCATTGAGTCTCGCGGTCATCTGAAGGCGGAGATCGTTGGAGAGCGGACGACTGGTGTCCTCAAGAATCTGCCGGACGGCCGCAATGGGGGTTTTGACGCTGTGAGACAGATTCGCCAGCGCATCCCTTGATCGTTCCAGGCGTTGATCCAGCGAGTCGAGCAATTGGTTGAGCTGCTGGACCAGCGGTCGAAATTCCTCAGGTGCTTGGACATGAATCCGCGAGACCTTGCCATCCTGAAGTCGCTTCAGCGTGGCCTTCAGTTCGACGACAGGGCGCATGGACAGATTGATACCGAACCAGATCACAACGACCAACAGCAGAATCAGCAGAATAGAGACGATGGCCGTCCACCCGTGCAACTCTGCCTGGCTGCGTTTCAGTGCGCCAAGATCCTCGGACACGATCACTACAATCGGCGTATCGCCGATCCGGAACGACTTTCGGTACGCAAGAATGCTCTTTGGGCCTTCGACGGTGTCCGCATCCCGAACACGAACGGTCCCATCCTTTGCTGATTCTATTAACGACGTTAACACCGGTGCCCAGGAATCCGGGGAAATGATCGTTCTGGACGGAGAATGTATGGCGAAGGCGTGGTGAAAGACTTCCTGAAAATAGTCACCAGTCTGGAGACTGTCCAATTGACCGCCAGAATCACGAATCTGATGCTCCAGAAAGGCGACCTCATCCTTGAGACGTGTCTCGACGAATTCCCGGGACATCCGGTCCAGTAAGAGGCCGTGAACCAGCCATGCAAGCCCCATTAGCGCAATGCCCGCTGGCAGTAGCAATAAAAGCAAGGTGCCTTTGTAGTGGTCAAGTGTTTTAGGCCACCATCTTTTGAGTTTTCCAGTAGGCCTGTTCGGCCACGTTCGGCGGCAATCCGCCGTTGTATTTGTGCGGTCGCAGCGCACTGTAATAGCCGATTATGTAGTCCGTGACCGATTGCTTCGCCGCGGCAAAGCATGGATACCCGATTTCCGGCACCCATTCTGTTTTCAGACTCCGGAAGAAGCGCTCTGTCGGGGCATTATCCCAGCAATTCCCCCGTCGGCTGAGGCTCTGTTTCATCTGGTAGCTCCATAACAACTGCCGGAACCTCAGGCTGGTATATTGGCCCCCCTGATCCGAATGGAACATGACTCCTGATGGCTTCCCACGGGATTCATACGCAATCGTCAGAGCCTTCTTCACCAGGTCTGTATTCGGCGACAGGGATATGGCCCAACCCACCGGTTTACGGGAGAACAAATCGATCACAACAGCCAGATAAGCCCAGCGCGCACCGGTCCAAAGATAGGTGATGTCTCCGGTCCATACTTGATTGGGCTCCTCTACGTCGAACTCCCGGTCAAGAAGGTTTGGAATATCCAGGTGCGGCTGATCGGCCTTCTTGTAAACGTGGCTTGGCGGCTGCGTACTGACCAGTCCCAGCTGCTTCATCCGTCGGCTGGCACGGTACCGGCTCAGCGGTATTCCGGCCTGTGTCACCATGCTGGCAATCGTTCGCGCCCCGGCTGAACCATTGCTGGTCTCGTGTGCCTCCATAACCTGCTCCTGGAGCGCTTGCTCAGCCTCACAGGGCGTTCTATCCCGGTCACGCCATGCCCGATAGCTACTGCGATGCACCCCAAACACCTGACACAGGCGCTGCACCGCATGGCTCTCTTCAAGTCGCTCGATTATCGAGAATTGCTCAGGGAGTCCGACATCAAGAGAGCGGTGGCCTTTTTTAAGATTTCTTTCTCTTCCTCCGCCCGACGAAGGCGGCGCTTCAGTTCCTGAATCTCACGCTGCTCTGTGGTCAGGGCCTCGCCTCTGGGCGCTTTGCCAGCCCGTTCGGAACGAAGTTTACGGACCCAGTACTCCATGGTGGATTTACCGACACCCATGGCATCGCAGGCAGCTTTCACTGTGTACCCCTGGTCGACCACCAGCTGGGCAGCCTCCAAACGGAATTCCGGGCTGAAGGATCTCTTTTTCGTCATCGTCTTCACCTGATTCATTATGTGAGTGATCATACACTCAAAATCAGGTGGCCAAAGTCACTATGCCACTACACAGATACTTGGGCCGACCCGGTCATCAAGTATGGCATTGCGCCTGAAACTCTAGAGGGACCTAATACAGTTGGGCATCGCTTTGAGGTAAGCCAGCAGCTGCCCTGGCCGGATCATCTGTCGGCGTCTCGCAAGGCAGCGGAGGCCGGAATGCTTGCCGCCCAGCAGGAGACTCAGTGGCTAATAAGGCAGCTGACAGCTCGCGTTAAGGAGGCGTATGCATATTGGTGGTATACCAATGAAGCGATCAATCTCCATCATGAGACACGCGCTTTGGTAGAGCAACTGGCCACCGTAACGGAACAGAGGCTTGACTATGGCATCGGCTCGCAAAGTGAAATGCTCAGGGTCAAAACGGAGTTGGACACTCTAGATGCCAGACTAGTAGAGCTGCAAGCGGAAAAGGCCGGGCTAGCCAGCGACCTGATTCCTCTGCTTGGGCGTCGTCCGACGGGGGCCAGTTTGCAACTGACGGAGGCATCTGAAACGCTTCTGTTCGCCGATGGACAGTTGGAACCAGATCATCCGCTGATTCGGGCAGCCGAGGCAAGGGAAGCCGAGGCGCGCGCGCGGCTGGATGTTGCCGAAGTCGATCGTAGACCTACGTTCACAGCTAATGCCGGCTATAACAGCCTGTGGGCTGACGAGAGAAAACGTTGGGTCGTCGGCATTGGCGTTCGGATTCCATTTAGTGGGCAGCGCCAGCACAGCGCCGTTCGAAAGGCGACTGCCGAAGCCTCACAAAAACGATGGCTGGCCACTCAGGATCAGCGGGAATGGCGGGCTTCGATCGCTAAACTGAGGGCAAGCGTTGAGGCCGGCCATGGTCGCCTGAACATCCTCAACGAGCGACACTTGCCAAACCAGCGCGCGCACTGGGAAGCCAGTCTGAACGAGCTGGCCAGTGGCACTGGCAGACTGGAGGACGCAATAAATAGCGCAAGACAGCTTACTGGGGTCAAACTCCGTCGAGCTGGGGTGATCCGTGATCTATATAGTGCCTCGGCCGGATACGAAGCCCTGATACCGGTGCGTACTATCAATGCGTTAAATTAAAGAGGTAATTCAATGGTCAAGTCTTCGGGCATTTTGGATAGCACCAGAAAGTTCCATTCCAAATGCCCGAAGACTCGAAAAAACCACTTGGACCAAAACTCATGAACCTTCCTGAATGTTCGCTTTGCGACCCCTGGTCACATTCCGGGCTCTGAACAAAAGCGAACGTTCACCATCCTCCACTGCGAAGCGGTTTTTAATCTAGTCCTGAAGAACAATGAGCCGCTTCAATCGTTCGGCAATGCAAAACCATTAGTTAACGAAATGGCAGCCCCATTTGTTCATGAAACCTGTTTATACGCAGTATTTGAGTATGAAGCCATGGACCGCTCCCTGTAGTTTGGCTGTAGGAAGCTCAACCAAGCCTTCCGAGAACCGGAAACGTCGACAACATCCACGACGCAAAGAGTGTCATCCGACCGGTGAGCACCATTACTCCCATTACAACGAGCACCAAGCCAGCAAGCGCTCTCAGTAGTCTACTCCAGCGACTGAGCCAGCGTACTCGTTGCCGAAAGTGTTCAATAAACAGGGCAGTTCCGAGAAAAGGGAGAGCTAACCCGAACGAATACGCCGCCAGATACAGCATGCCAGCCTCAGCATTGGCATGGGTGGAGCTGAGCGCCAATATGGCCCCGAGTATGGGGCCTATACAGGGTGTCCAGCCGATGGCAAACGCGATGCCCAGGAGGAAGGCGGCAGTGGGGCGCCCGCCTTCAAGAGACTGCCCAATGCGCCAGTCCCGCTGTAACGCCGGCATGCTCCACCAACCCAACATAAACAGGCCCATTAACACGATGAGCACGCCAGCCACCAGGTTGGCCTCTTCACGATAAGCCATCAGCCATTGCCCAAGAACACTGGCGCTTGCTCCCAGGGCAACGAATACGAGACTGAACCCCATCACGAAACAAAGACTCAGCCAGAACGCCTTCAACCGATTTGAAGCCTCAGTCAGAGCGCCTCCGGTAACAACCGACAGGTAGCCGGGAACCAAGGGTAAAGTACAGGGTGAGAAAAACGACACGAGACCTCCGGCAAACGCGGCGGCAATTCCCCAGGTTGCAAGATCAGGCATTCAGCCCCCTAAGTTTTGTTAGTTCGTTAAACCGCCCAGAAATCAAATTTGATGCCTTCCTTGGACGTGCCGTTGTCGATGATGGCCCGTGCGCGCCATAGCATTTTGCCGGTACCGCATTCCGGCAGGGTAATGGTTCCCTGGTAAACACCCTGGGTATGCGGTAACAGCTGGGTGCGGACCACGCCCATGTACATTTCAAGCCCTTCGAAATCCACGATCAGGGAGTCGGCTGTCACGTTGCCGAGATACACACGGATGGGAATCTCTGTCATCGATTCGATGGCTTCATTACCTAAGCCGACTGTGATGGTTTGATCGCCCTTTCGCCCGATACACTGACCTTTGAAAGGTGCGCATCCCTCGGTGGCGTAAAAGGTAACACCGGCATCCAGATCAGGCTTCAGGTACTGTGGCAGCACGAAGATTGCTGTGACCACAATGCTGAAACCGATGAGGCCGAATAACCATGACCACTTCTTAAAAAGCTGTTTCAATGCCATTTTCCAGTTACCAAAGACTTGAGGGAGGGTTGTTCGTTATTCCTGACTTTCGTTAGGTTGATAGCGGCGCTGGTCCTCGGTCCAGAGTGTTTTCAGGTAGTTGATCACCGACTGAATTTCCTGGTCGGTGAGGGTGTCCTCAAATGCTGGCATGGTCAGGCGGTCTGTTTTGTTGAAGGGATGCCGCCATCCCTCGGCAATCATCCTGAACAGCATGGCATCACTGTGGCGCCAGGTGTGGCCTGTCTCATCGTGAGGCGGTGGCGGCATTTCGCCTTTCTCATCCGGTTTGTTCCAGTCGGCCGCACCTTCACCCTGCCATCCGTGGCAAGCGGCGCAGTATTGCTCATAAATCTGGCGGCCCTCGGTTACTCCGGCCGGCACGCTGCCACTGTCTGTTGGCGCGCCCCCCGCCATCACAAGGGCCGGGGCAACGAGCAAGACCAGCGGGAAAGACCACTTATTCATAAACAGGAACCCATTCGCCAGAGGCGTTCTGCGAAAGCAACTCTCCGTTTTCAGTGCCGACCACGAGTCTTTCCGTGGGCGAGAACGTCAGAGCGGTCACCGCTTGGGGTATCTCAAGGCCAGCCCAGGTTTCGCCACCGTCAGAACTGCGGTGAAGTTCCCCCTCGATCACGGCGTAGACGTTTTCCGGGGCCCAAGGATCGTAATCAATGGCGGAAACAGTTCCTCGCAATTCGCCGGCATCGCCCCAGAAGCAGAAACAGTCCATGGATCGGGCCACACCGCGGGTGGTGCCGGCGAACAGCCAGCCACTTTCCATGCTGCCTGGCATATCGGAGTGCAGGAAGGCCTGCACCGGCTCCCGAGGGCCATTGTCTACCTTCACCCATTCGGCACCGTCGTCCCTGGATCGGAACATGCCGCCGTCACCGAGATAGGCGTAGAGCGTATCCGGTTGGGTGGCGTGGGCGGCAATCGCCGTGACACCCAGGTCCGGCAGGGTGTCATTGAGGGATTGCCAACGCTTGCTGGCCTCGTCATAGCGCCAGATGCCAAGGCCAGGCCCTGCCAGGTACAGGCTTTCGTCTCCGCCCTTTGCCATGGACCGGGGCTGGGCGCCGGAATCGGACGGTGGCAGGGGGATCTCGGTAGTGTTCTGGCTATCCAGGGCAAACAGACCGCTCTGCCGAAGCACCAGCAAAGCGCCAGATGAGTCCGTCGTCAGCGCTCTCACTGCTTGGCCCTCATTCACAGACTGGGCTTGAACCAGGGTCGGCATGACAGCCACGAACGCGAACAGAAAAAGTCTGGAGACTGCTGAATTCAGGCGGGAAACCATTGCTCTCATAGGGCTGACCTCAGTAATCCTTGTGCTCACGGAAAACCTGTTGCTGGCCATTGGCGTTAAAGGCAATGACCTGGTAATCGTCCTTCCGGCCGGTTTCCATGCCAGGGGTGCCATGGGGCATTCCGGGTACAGACAAGCCGGCCGTGTTGAATTGCGGATCCTCAAGGTAGGCCAGGATGTCATTGGCCGGCACATGCCCCTCAATCACCAGATCATCAACCAGTGCGGTGTGGCAGGACGCCATATCGCGTGGCACGCCATGCTGCTGTTTAATTTCATTAAGGTTGTCGGTTTCAACGATTCGGGTGTCAAAGCCATTGGTCGCGAGGTGCTCGGCCCAGGACTGGCAGCAACCGCAATTGGGGCTCTTGTAGATGGTGATGGTTTGGCCTGCCTCTTCACTCTCGGTTAGAGAAGCCGACGGCTGGGCGGATTCGTCGGCCTGGAGGGCCAATGTGGTGGCGCCAGCGCCGATAACGATAGCGGCTATACCCGTATACAGGGCGAGTTTCTTGGTCTTCATGGGAAATCCTCGTTTGTAATCGCTTATGGGCAGTGCAGGGCTCGGGGGTGCACATGCATCCCCGGCCCAGAGCTTCAGTTCATGAGGGTGCCCAAATGGTTATTTGGCGCCGGTGTCTTTGTCTTTCATGCCACCAGGCATGCCATCGTCGCTATGAGCCTGCATCATCTTCATGCAAGCCTCGGTCATGGCTTTACGGTCTTCCGGGGACATATCTGACATCATGTTCATCATCCCCATCATGCCGCCCATACCCTCCATACCGTGCGAGGACATCATGCGGCTGTGTTCGGAATGACCAGCCATCATGCCGGCGCCTTCGCCATGGGCAAGGGCAGAGAAAAGGGCGACGCTGCCGGCCAGAACGGCGGCGGTTACGGTGAGCTTGAGATTTGAATTACGCATTTGATTCACTCCAGTTAAAGCCTCGTTACGGATGAACGGAAGTACGAGACTTTGTTGCAAGAATTAACTTCAAAGAGCTTGCCGCGATGGGCAAAAACCCGGGTTAAAACTCAGGAGTGATGTTCTGGAGGGGGTGTAATAGAGGCCAGGAACGGATTCTGGTAAAGGGCCGCTCGGCCGATCAACACCGTTTGGGAACCGGTGTCGGTAAAACCGATAGAATGCCCCGGTAGTAGGGCAAAGCTTACGTTGACGCCGCATTTGACCGGCCCAGTGGCGCTTGGACAGGCCATTTCCGGGGCGGAAACACAATCCGGTTCTGTGTCTGAGGAGTAAGCGGTGTCTTCAGTCTGGTCCATCATCATGGTGCCGCAATCCGCCATCGCTGGCTCCGCCTGGCCGCCTGCTACTTTTGACAAAGCAAACGCCGGCGCGCTGATCACAAGAAGCAGTGATAGCAATAGGGAGATGATTGGGCGGTTCTTTGCGGACATCCTGATCTTTAGCACCAAGCTTTGAGGACATGAGCTCTGACATGCAATTACTCTGTCAGTTCCGAAGATCTTAGCACTTTTCTATTCCCAAAACACACTCGCCCGGTCGGAAAGGGAGTGGACTTTCCGATGACTAGCTGAACGTCTTATTTTGGCGCGGAGGAGGACTGGCAACAGTGGCGTTTGGCTAATCGGGCGAATACGACGGAGTGTCATCTCGCAGACATTCAAAGGCTCGACGAAGGATTACGCGTGGTTGAAGGGATGGGGGACAGAATGGGGTCAGCTCACGAAACGGAAAAAATCGTACGCTAAGACCTCTGCAGTGTTCGTAACGATCGGTACTTTCCTTGTTCGACCTGTTTGTCCTGCTGCCAGATATAGTCGCCGGTCAGGTTGATGTGCTCCCAGCCCAAGGGAGAAAGATGCCGCAGAAGCGTCTCGTCGATATCCCGGCCGTCTTCGCGCAGTGCTTGAACCGCCCGCTCCATATAAACCGTATTCCAAAGGATAATAGCGCTGACGACGAGATTGAGTCCGCTTGCACGGTAGCGTTGATTCTCGTAACTGCGATCGCGGAGTTCACCGAGCCGGTTCAGGAAGACGGCACGAGCCAGCGCGTTCTTAGCCTCGCCCTTATTCAAACCAACCTGCACGCGGCGACGCAGTTCGACGTTTGCAAAAATTGCCACGACTATTGAAATCGTTTTTTGGCCATCCGGATTTGGCTTATATCTCCGGGTAATGTTCGCTTACTTTATTTCGAATTAGTAAGTGCAAGGCTGTCCTTGCCCACCCTTAAGGCCACACCTTGAATTGCTGCCCGTTTCCAGATCCACCCCACCATAGTCAGCACCTGGAAGCGCGACCTATTGGAGAGCGCGTCCGACCTCCTCGAAGGCAAGAGTATAGTCGGTAAGCAATTCGATGAACTCAGCACGGACGAACTGTACCGTGAGATTCGCCGACTGACGGTGGAACGCAATTTTTGTTGCTTAAGCTCCTGGGTGGCTCGTTCCACTTTGGCTGAGCTCCATGTATTTCACAGAGCCCTTCGGAAAATCCTTGCGAACCAAAAGCACTTCATCAACCTGTCACGTCAGTGACACGACAGTGTCATCTCTCAGCTTTACCGTTCAATTGTAACTCGCAATACGGCGAGCTTATTTATTGCAAAAGGTGATCCTGTGGCGCCAACTCAATCAACCAATGTGATGCTTCGAGTCGAGAGTATGGGCGTAACCTACCCGGGAAACGTCCTCGCGCTCAAACCCACCAACGTTCACTTTCACAAGGGCGAATTCACCGTGCTACTGGGACTTTCAGGCGCGGGTAAATCCACTCTGCTTCGTTCACTGAATCACCTGGTTAAGCCCACAACCGGGAAGGTTGTGTCTGGCGAGTTTGGTGAACTGACCAACCGTAGAATCCTGCGACAGCACCGCAGCCGCACCGCCATGGTGTTCCAGCATCACCAGCTGATCGAACGATACACCGCGTTACAGAATGTGCTGACAGGCAGACTTGCGTATCACGGTACTTGGCGAAGCCTGCTTCCCCTGCCCCGGCAGGACCTGGAGTTGGCTCTGCAATGCCTCGACCGCGTAGGTCTGGCTGACAAAGCGCTTTCCCGAGTAGATCAGTTGTCCGGCGGCCAGCAGCAGCGGGTTGGAATCGCCAGAGCATTGGTGCAGCAACCATCCATGATTCTTGCCGATGAGCCCGTTGCCAGCCTGGATCCGGCCACTTCTGAAAAGGTACTCGGCCTACTGCGCGATATTTGTCAGGAAGATGGAATCACCGCGGTTATTTCCTTGCACCAATTGGAATACGCCCAGCGTTTTGCAGACCGGATCATCGGCCTTTCGAACGCTCATATCGTTTTTGACGATGCTCCTGAAAACCTGAAATCGAAACACCTGGACGAGATTTACCACCGTTCACCCAGCGTGGTAGCTGCGGAAGGCAAACCAGCCATCCATAAACCTAAGACCACCCCGATAACGACAGACGTACTGGAGATAGCACAATGAAGACAATGATTCACTCTTTGCTGGCTCTGATAATGATGCTCGGCATCCATTGGTCAGCCCATGCCGCAGATACAGACCCTGATCTTTTGAAAGTTGCCTTGCTGCCGGATGAGAACGCGTCAGAACTGATCAAGCGAAACCAACCTTTGAAGGATTACCTGGAAACCACTCTTGGTAAGGAAGTAGAACTGATTGTTACCACCGATTACTCCTCCATGATCGAAGCCATGCGTTTTGGCCGAATTGACCTGGCTTACTTTGGTCCGTTGTCCTATGTGATGGCCAAGAGTAAGAGTGACATTGAACCCTTTGCCGCCATGGTGGTAGACGGGAAGCCGACTTATCGCTCCATCATTATTGCCAATGCGGACTCTGGCGTTGGCTCCTTCGCGGATATCAAAGGCAAGAAAATGGCCTACGGTGACCGCGCATCCACTTCCAGCCACCTGATCCCCAAGACCGTACTCCTTGAGAAGGCAGAGCTCGAAGCCGGAAAGGACTATGAGGCTCATTTCGTCGGTAGCCATGACGCTGTTGCGGTTAACGTCGCCAATGGCAATGCCGACGCCGGAGGGTTGTCCGAAGTTATCTTCGAGCATGTGATGGACCGCGGTTTGATTGATCGGAGCAAGGTCAAAGTGCTGGGCTACAGCGGTGACTTTCCTCAATACCCCTGGGCCATGCGTTCGAACCTGGCCCCTGAGCTGAAGAGCAACATTCAGAAAGCCTTTCTGCAGATCGATGACCCGGAGATTCTCGACAACCTGAAGGCTGAGGGATTCGCGGCAATTACCGACGAAGATTACGATGTCATCCGCGCTATGGGTGGCCTGCTCAATCTTGATTTCGCAAAAATGTGAGGAGTGCCCCATGAACTATACAACGACGGAACCGGCGACTCTGTCGCCGGCCCCGTCGGCCTCCGTGCTGGATGAGCACGCGAAAGGCTGGCGGAAAAAACTCGGACAGTCGCTGTTAGTGCTGCTCATCATTTTTGTCGCAAGTTGGTACGTAGGGCTGCTCAATTTCAATACACTTGCCAATGGCGTGCCAGCCATAGGCACACTCATTGGCGAATCTCTTCCACCTGACTTCACCAATGTGGCCAGCTGGGTGTCGCCGTTAATCGACACGCTTGCGATGAGCATTGCCGGTACTGCCATTGCAGTAACCTTGTCTGTGCCACTGGCATTCCTGGCTGCGCGCAACACCTCTCCACATCCGGTGGTGTTCCAAGTAACTCGAACCCTTTTAAACGGTTTGCGTTCAGTCCCGGAACTGATCATGGGCATCATCTTCGTGGCTGCTGTTGGTTTTGGGGCGTTGCCTGGCGTACTGGCGCTCGGTCTTCACTCCATTGGCATGGTTGGAAAGTTTTTTGCCGAAGCGATTGAGCATGTAGATGAGGCGCCAGTGGAAGCGGCCGATGCTGCCGGCGCTACTCGCTTGCAGGTGCTCTATCACGCCGTGCTGCCACAAGCACTTCCTCAATTCGCGGACGTGTCCATTTATCGCTGGGAATACAATTTCCGTGCCTCGACCGTAATGGGCATGGTGGGTGCCGGTGGTATTGGCTTCGAATTGATGGGCTCGCTGAGAATCATGCAGTATCAGGAAGTCAGCGCCATTCTCATTGTCATCTTGTTGATGGTCACCGTCGTGGACAGTCTCAGTGGCCGCCTTCGTAAGAAATTCAAATAAGGAACGTCGATGAAACCCAAGGTTGTGATAACCCATAAGATCCATGACAGTGTTCTGGATGAACTTGCCCAAGATTGCGAGCTGGTCACCAACCAATCCGGCGCCACGTTGCCCCAGGAGGAAGTGGCTGCGCGCGTTGCAGACGCTGATGCGATGATGGCGTTCATGCCAGACCGAGTTGGAGTGGAGTTCCTACAGGGGTGTCCGCGCTTGAAGGTGATTGGTGCAGCCCTGAAAGGCTATGACAACTTTGATGTGGATGCCTGCACGCGTCATGGGGTTTGGCTGACATTTGTACCGGATTTGCTAACCGTGCCTACTGCAGAGCTAACGGTCGGGCTGACGATCAGTCTCACCCGACAAGTCAAGGCGGCGGACCACTTCGTTCGATCCGGTGAATTTACTGGCTGGACACCACGCTTCTATGGGCAGGGGATCGAAGGCTCACGGATTGGTATTGTGGGTATGGGGGCCATCGGCCAAGCGGTGGCGCAGCGCCTGAACGGATGGGGAGCGGATTTAATCTATTCCCAGCCGGAACGTTTACCCGTGCAGCATGAGCAGGCACTGGGTTTGTCCCATACTCCCCTCAAGATGCTGCTGGCCCAGTCAGATATTGTGATCCTGGCACTGGCGCTCAATGAGCAAACCCTCCACACCATTAATCGCGAAACGCTAACAGGAATGAAACCGGGCGCATTCCTTATCAATCCCTGCCGTGGATCTGTGGTGGATGAGGGTAGTGTTCTGCAAGCGCTTCAATCCGGTCAGTTGGGGGGGTACGCCGCTGATGTGTTTGAGATGGAAGATTGGGCGAGAGAAGATCGTCCGAGGGAGATCGCCCAGGGGCTCAGGGCCCACCCCAACACGCTGTTTACTGCTCACATCGGATCGGCAGTCAGCCAGGTGCGTCTGGCTATCGAGCAACGCGCTGCTCGGAACATTCTGCAAGTGCTTCGGGGTGAGCGGCCGGGTGATGCGATCAATGATCCCAGTGGCCGCGAGAGCGGCCCATGCTGAATCTTGTCTGGCTGAAGAGTTTCGTGGCGGTGCTGGACCACAACGGGTTTCAGGCCGCAGCCCGCCAGTTGGACATCGCACAACCCACACTGTCCCAGCACCTTCAAAAACTCGAAAACCAACTTGGCGTTTTATTGGTCCACAGGGGGCGCTCTGGCTGTGAGCCAACCCGGGCTGCCTTAACCTTGTTGCCTTTTGCCCGAAGTCTGCTCCGGCTGGAGGAGCAGGCGAGATCTTCCATTATGGAGGCTCGACTTCGCGTTGGGGCGAGCTCCAATATTGGGATTTATATGCTCCAGCCCTACATCCGTCGTTACAAGGAGCTGGGCGTAGGGCCCGAGGTGGATGTGGTAATAGATTCCAATCCGACTATTGCACGGCATTTATCGGACGGTGAGCTGGACGTGGCGATTATGGAGTGGTGGCATGATCTACCCGGATTCCATGCTCAGGCGTGGCGTAACGAGCCCGTTGTTCTAATCGTTCCGCCTGGTCACCCGTTAGCCCGTCGAACCGATATCGACCGCGATACGCTGTCTAACATGGCTCTGATCGGCGGCGAACCCGGCACCGGCACTGGCCGGCTTTTGGCGACCTACTTCGGTGAGCATGGGCCATTTCCGACGGTATCTATGCAGCTGGGTAGCACCGAAGCCGTCAAGCAAGCGGTTAAGGTCGGACTTGGCGCATCGTTGGTGCTTGAAAGTTCTGTACGGGAGGAGGTCCAAAATGGAAGTCTGGTGGCTATTCCCGTGAGTGAGCCTGGCCTTAGCAAGGAGCTGATGGTGATTTATCCGAGCAGCCTGGACAAACACAGGCCAGTATACTCGTTTGTTGGGCATCTCTGTGAATAGCTATTGGGTCCACCTCACGCATATCTAGCTGGGAATGCAGATACTGAGCCTCACGCTCACTTCGACAACGCAGTATTCCGTCATCTGCATATCGGCAGAATGGGATATCCGGATGACGAACGGTCAGCCAACGATCCAATGCATAATGCAGAAACAGGTTTGCCAGAACTGGCGATAACGGGCCACCTTGTGGTGTGCCAACGTTCCGTCGTTCCTGCTTACCATCTTTCGTCTGCATCGGTGCCGTTAGCCAGCGCCTCACATACAGCAGCACCCAGGATTCAGAGCAATGGTGGTCAAGAGCCTTGAGCAATAGCTCATGATCAATATGATCAAACAAGCCACGGATGTCATACTCCAGCACCCAGTCCCTTTCCCAGCACCGCTTTCGCGTGATCACAAGCGCATCATGCGCGGATTTCCCGCACCGATACCCGTACGAGTCCACATGAAAGACAGGTTCCAGGATAGGTTCCAGCGTCATAGTAACCACAGTTTACGCTATACGATCGCTAACCGTGGGTACCCCGAGCAATCTTTCTCCTCCACTTTTCTTCGGAATTGGAACTGCTTTGACGGACGGTGGGAAATAGCTGCCGGAGGACATCCGATTCCAAATTAGATAGAGGTTCTTACTCAAGTCTCGATCAAAGTCCTGAATCGTCTGGCCATCTACACCGGCCGCACCTCGATTTGATTTAACGCGCTGATACGCCTTCCATACCTGGCGCTTGGAATTTTTTTCTCTAATTGCGGAAATACCGAAATTAGATAAAACACAGCACGCCCCTCAGTTAGTAATATGGCTGCCCGATATCCCGGAATGATTATGAAGCGGAGATTGGTGTTGGCTTCATTTATGTTTTTTGATGCGCCTTAATAGAATGATGGTACCAATTCAGCCGAAGGCGAAACTGGAAATGAATACAACGGCAAAGCAGGCCGTCAGCCTGCTTTGCGTCTGCGTGAAGATAGGAATTAGTGCCCCTGCCCTCCAGCAGCGCCATGCACGCCCTCTATATAGTGAATGTAATTGACGTAGTCAGCGACAAAGGCACGCCCCTTATCGCTGCTTTGATCAGCCATGGCCCTTGCACGCTGAGCCTCATGATAACGCTCACGAATACCGTTCTCGATCTTGCGGGTTATATTTGCCACGAGGCGATCAATTTGCCCGTTTTCCAACGCCGCATCCGCCGCCATTAAACCCGGATCAATCTGTCCGGAAGGCTTGATGCCGGTAAAGGGTGCGCCTTCGGAGGCACGATGAACCTCAACGAGCGTCGAGAACAGATGCTGATCGGCAATGTTTTTCGCAGTTTCGCTTTGCCCGCGGACTTGGCGCACATCGGCGAATACCCTTTTGATTTCGGCCTCATCCTTTGCCGGCACCCATTTGAGCAAGGGCTTAACATTGCCTGACTCCAGTGCCGCACGGGCTTCGGTAATCACGGGACCGTCCAGAGCATCACAATGAGCTTGGGCGCTACCGGCAAACATCAGGCTGAAGATTGCTGCGGCCACTGCGGGAACAGCGGTTTTGCGTAATTTGGTTTTCATACATGACCTCTTCATATTGCGTTGAGCTTCACGAGCACCGGGTTTGGTGTCGCTTGGCAATCAGAGTACGGAAGGGAGGTCAAAGAAGCGTTCTCAGGTACGAAACCGAACCGATTCCATGGTTTGGAAATAAAATATATAATTCAAAAGGATAGAGGTTTCAGTATCGGGTGAGAGCGTACTCGAACGCCGGGTAGCCAGGTTCAGGATCGTGGCTAGGGTCGGATATCGCCCTGCAGGGCTCGTCGGCGATATTCACTGGGGGTAAATCCTGTCTCTTTCTTGAAAGCAGTGTTGAATACGGACTTCGAGTTGAAGCCAGAGTCATACATAGTTTGCAGAATATTTGCCTGATTGGCTGCATCGGCCAGGCGCGATTTCGCCTCGTCGATGCGATAGCGACTGACGAACTCAAAGAAATTGCAGCCAAAGCCTTGGTTAATGGCCCGTGAAACCTCTCTTGAAGGGGCGCCCAATTTCCGTGAAAGTTGTTCCAGGGTCAGGTTGGGGTGCAAGTGGGGCTTTTCCTGGTGCATTAACTGTTGGAGCCTGACCTTTAAAGTTTGATCAAACTGCGGCGTGGGTTCTTCTTCCAGCAAGGCGGCCTGGTCTGCTGCCAATCCAGAGAAAACAACGGGTTGGCGAAGAGAGTTTATCATCAGAAAATTGATGAAAATGAAGCCCGTTACAGCGCCAGCGCCGGCCACCCACTCGGTTCCAGGCACGCTTCTAAACACATGCGCTGTAAGGCAGTACATCATGCTCACGGTCCAAGCCACTGCATAGCCGATCAGAAGCGTCCGTAACCACGCAAGTTGTTTGTTTTCAATACTCGAGAAAATCTGTCGAATACCAAGGCCGAAACGGTTAATCGCACGAATCGTCGCGTACAGGTAGCCCAGAAAGACCGCGTGAATAGCGACTGCAAGAAGGGGAGAGGTAAGTACGCCCGGGTGGTCCCGTTCAAGCAGAATCTGAACTTTGGTCTCGCTTGGCTGTAAATAATATTCAATCAGAAAAATTGCGCCGACCACCCAGAAGAGCAACGTGTGCACGAGATGCTTCCCGCGTAACTGGAAATTCTGATACATCAGCGATTGCGCATATAGATAGAGCGAGCCGGCTTGTAGAAGTCCGATGAGTGTTCCGAGGTAGGCGAAGTTTGGGTACTGGAGCGCAAGCCCGCTGCCATAGAGGAAGATCTCTCCCAGCCCGGCGGCGAAGAACACCAGAGTGGCAACCAGGAGTCGGTTAGATATGAGCCCACTGTTGGATGGAAGTAGGAGAAAAACGGCAAGAGCCAGCGATTGAATGATGCTCGTCAGCAGCACAATGTCGGTGAGTGTCAGATACATGCCAGATTCAGCTCCGCTTCAAAACCATCCTGCCGTCCTGTTGCCGGCGATCTGAGATGCAGGGTCATGCCGGCACCTTTAGCAATCGCATCGGCAATCGCGAGGCCCAGGCCAGAACCTGCAGCGTCCGTTTTGGCGCGTGCAAACCGGTTTCTTAAAAGAGCGAGCTGTTCCGGTGGCACTCTTGCACCGCCATTGCAGACCCTTAAAACCCCATTATCGTTCAGGTTGATCTTCACCGGCTCGCTACGGGAACCATGCTTAAGGGCATTCTCGATCAGGTTACGCACCAGGATGGCGAAGGCATCGGGATCAAGAAAGGAGTTCACTTCGCGCTCCGGCAGGGATAAAACAACTCGCCCGGGTGCCTGGGCCTCAAAATCCCGGGCAATCATCGCGAGGATGGGCACAAGATCCTGCTGACTTTGTGAGAGTGCACCGCCACCTTCTGCTTTTGCCAACTCGAGCAGTTTTCCGGACAGCACCGAGAGACTGCGTAACGCTTCTTCAATTTCTGCAACATCATTCTTGAGATAATCATCGGGCATTCTGGTTTTCAGTCGCTGCACTTTGGCAAGCGCTGTTGCCAGGGGAGTTCGCAGTTCATGGGCACTGTTGGCGGTAAAGCTGCGTTCTGATTCGAGAGCACGATGCAAACGCTCAAGCAGCCGGTTGATGGCACCGGCGATTGGTTCAAATTCACGGGGTAACTGCTCTTCTACAACAGGGGACAGATCTCCCGCGCCGCGGGATTCAATGTCTTGCTGAAAATCGACCACCTTACGAAGGGAAAGCCGGACAATCCACCAGACACCCAACAGGCTGACCGGAATCAGCACCAGTAAAGGCAACAGTAAGGCTAATCCCGCCTCCAGAGCGGATTCACGCCGGTGCGCCAAGGGTTCGGCCACTTCAAGATAGATGGTATAGCTGACTGCAGATACGCCATATAGCCGGTGGGTCAGAGTATCTGAAAACCCTTCCGCGGGGGTCCTGCTAAACACGCCAGGGTCGGCATCGTGGGACTGGAGCAGAATATTTCCAGCTTCGTCCCGTACCAGATAGGTCAGGTATTCGTCATGGTCTTTCAGGGCTGGGGCCTTTTGATTGCCCGCGCCGTTCTCACGGTTCAGGATGTCGGTGACCGCCAGTGGCAGTATGCGCTGGGCGGTTTCTTCCAGGGCACTGTCGAAGACCTCGTTCATTTCATGCTGTGCCACCAGTCCCGAAGCGGTCACGCCCAACAGCCAGAGTAGGGTGACACCGAGTGTCAGGCCGATACCGAGTGTTTTTTGCAGGCTGGTTCTAGTGGTCATGTGTTTCCAGGCGATAGCCCATTCCCCTGACGGTTACGATAGCGTCCCGCCCCAGCTTTTTACGCAGACGGCTGACATAAACTTCGATGGTGTTACTTTCGATTTCGGCCCCGAAAGCGTATAGACGATCCTCCAGTTGCGATCGCGATAACAGCATTCCGGGTCGCTGGATAAAGCCCTCAAACAATGCCCACTCCCGTGCCGTAAGTTCTACCGGCAGGCCGTTGCGACTGATGCGGTGATCGCCAAGATCAATCATCAGCTCGCCCACTTGTATGATCGGGCTTGGATTGCCGCGATATCGGCGAGCCACCGCGGCCACGCGGGCCGACAACTCCGAAAGATCAAAGGGTTTGACCAGGTAGTCGTCAGCACCGGCATTCAATCCTTCAATCCGGTCAGACACCTGATCCCTGGCGGTCAGAATGATCACCGGTGTTGTTATTCCGGTAGCCCGGATCGTTCGCAAAAAGCCGAAGCCATGGCCGTCGGGCAGCATCAGGTCCAGCAGAATCAGGTCGTAGGCTGTGGTCCTGATACTCGCCTCAGCAAAGCGCAGAGTTTGCACCCAGTCCACGGCGTGGCCGTCGTCCGCAATCTGATCCCGGACCGCCTCGCCCAATCCCGCCGTATCCTCCACCAAAAGAACCCGCATTGTTCACCTCTGACCCAGCCCTGAAATCAAGATACTACAGCTCGAACCTGACAACAGCCTGAATGGTCAATAACGCTTCGATCTCTCTTCACCGACCTTCAGCTGGCTGTCAGGTTTGGGCGCTAGCCTTCGGGGGAATATTCCAGGTACCGATCGCAGGAGATGTGATGATGCGGATGATTTTTCCTTTCGTTGTGTTGGTTTTGGGCCTATGGGCCTGGAACCTCTTTGCAGGTCCTGGGGCCGGTTCTCCCTGGGCAGTCTATGACCAGAGCCTGCTGCTCAGTGGGCTGTTATCCATTGCTCTGATGTCACTAGCCATGATGTTGGCACTGCGCCCAGCCTGGTTGGAGAGACCGCTGGGCGGGTTGGATCAGATCTATCGCACCCACAAATGGGCGGGCATTCTGGCAGTGGTATTCGCCGCCGCCCATTGGCTGATTGAAATGGGTGACGATGTAATAGAGTCGGTGTTCGGAAAAGCCGGCAAGCTGCACGATCAGGATTATTCCGGGTTCATCGACACCATGCGCGATGCGGCGGAAGAGGTAGGGGAGTTCGCCATCTATCTGCTGTTCGCCATGCTGCTGATCACCTTGTTGCGCAAGTTCCCCTACAAATACTGGCGCTATTTGCATCGCGGCATGCCGGTGCTTTATCTGTTGCTCGCTTTCCACGCGGCGTGGCTTACTCCGCTGCAATGGTGGCAGCAGCCAATCGGTGTGCTGATGGCCATTTTGCTCTTTGGCGGCAGCATCGCCAGCGGGCTATCCCTGACCGGCAGAGTTGGTCGTCGTCGCCAGGTTCGCGGCATGGTCACCGCGATCAAAACACCAGACCGGGACGTCACCGAAGTTACCTGCCACATGGGGCCGGCATGGCCCGGTCACCGTGCGGGGCAATTCGCCTTTGTGACCTTCGACCGACTAGAGGGCGCGCACCCGTTCACGATTGCCAGTGCCGATAGGGAAAATGGCACGGTTACGTTCATCATTAAATCGCTCGGCGACTTCACCCGCAATCTGAGCCAAAAAATCAGCGTGGGGCAAACCGTAAATATAGAAGGCCCTTACGGCTGTTTTAACTTCGATCGCCGCAACCGCAAATCCCACCAGATCTGGATAGCCGGTGGCATCGGGATCACGCCGTTTCTGGCCTGGCTCGAAGCTCTAAGCAGCGCCACCGACGCCACCGTGCCTGAAGCCGATCTGCATTACTGCACGCGCAACGCCGGCCAGGATCCCATGGTGGATCGACTTCGGGCGCTTTGCGATGGCTTTCCCGGGATACACCTCGAGATTCATGACAGCAGCAAGGGGCAGAGGTTGTCTGCCGAGACGTTGTCTACCAACGGACGCTCGGCAGCAGGCGCAGAGGTCTGGTTCTGCGGCCCGGCAGGGCTGGGGGAAGCCATTAGAAACGGCTTGCGGGCAGCACCCTTCCGCCTGACTCGCTTCCATAAAGAAGCTTTTCAGTTCCGCTGAAATGGCCTCGTTTGTTCAGGTCGTTGTCAGGTTAGCGCCTTAGAGTGGATTTAACACAACCAGCAGGAGAGACACCATGAAGACCAAACCCATTATTCTGAGCCTGTCTTTGTTACTTCTGAGCGGTACCGCAGTGGCCGATGACGACTGCGATGATCCGGTGGCGAGTTGGCAGCCCCGTGAAAATCTGCGTGAAAAGCTGGAAGCCGAAGGCTGGACAGTTCACCGAATAAAGGTTGACGACGGTTGTTATGAAGTCCGGGGCCTCGATGCCGATGGGGTCAGGGCAGAAGCCTCTTTCGCGCCCGCTTCATTGACCATGATGAAATGGGAGCGTGAAGACAGTGACGATGAGGAGAGGGACCGCGGCAACAGGAAAAATGGACAGGACAATCCCAAAAGTCAGGCGCCACGCAACGGCATCGTCAAGGGGCGTCCCACGGTTACCGTTGAGTAACTCAGCGAATTTGCCCTGTTCCTTTAACGTTCATCAGGTTTTTGGAGACCATTTATGAAAACGTTTGTTCTCACTTGCAGCCTTTTCGCCGCCTTGGCTTTACCGGTATTCGCCCAGGCCCGTGACGTGACCTTCACTACGGAACTACAGAATTACGGCGGCGATGGAGCCTATCTGGCGCTGTATCTTACCGATGCCGCCGGAGAGTATCAGGGTACCCTTTGGGTTTCCGGGAAGAAATCTAAATACTACAAACACCTGGGAGGCTGGGCCCGGGGCAGTGGGCTTGATCCTGCAGAGTATGACGGCTTGACTGGCGCCAGTGTTACCAGTGGCCGCACGCTGAAAGTGACTCTGAACCTCGATGATTCGCTGATCGACAACGGCTATGAGGTTCGAGTCGACTCTGCTGTTGAAGATATGCGCGATATCAGAGCCGATGTGATAGCCCCCCTGACCACCGAAGGGTCCGGAAAGCCGGTTTCAGGACGTGGTTACGTGCGCGCTCTGACCTACGAGCTTCAATAATTCACCAGGAGCATCGACTATTATGTTGCGCAAGTTCCACAGTTTACCGGGTTTGCTTGCAGGCGTGTTCCTGATCGTTCTCTCGGTCACGGGAGCTGTGTTGGCTTTGGCTCCGACGCTGGATAGAGTGTCAGCGGTCATTCCGGCTTCCGGTGAAGTCAGTATTGCCGAGCTGGCAGACCGGGTCGTTGCTCACTATCCCGGGACTGAGCAGATCGTGCGAGAGCCTTCTGGCAAGGTCATTGTCTATTACAGCCGTGACGGCCAGGCCGGTGCGGATCTGGTGAATCCGGTAACAGGTGAGGGCACCGCACCCTACGAACCTTCCGCATTTTTTGGCTGGGTCAAGGACCTGCACCGTGCGTTTATGCTGGATGATGCCGGTAGAGCGCTGGCCGGCGTATTAGCTGCTTTGATGGTACTTCTGTGTCTTTCGGGAATATTGTTGATAGCCCGGCGTACCGGGGGTTGGAAGAATATACTAAGACCGCTTTCCGGCTCAGGCGGGAAACGAATCCATGCCGAGCTGGCCCGGTTTGCCGTGCTCGGCCTACTGTTATCCGCACTGACCGGTAGCTATATGTCGGCACAGCGCTTTGGTTTGCTGCCGGAAGCGCCTGACACAGGGCCAGGGTTTCCGGCTGAGGTCTCGGGCGGGCAACCATCGCCTGTGGGCACCTTAAAAGCGCTAGGCAATTTCGATCTTGGCGAACTCCGGGAACTGGTGTTTCCCTATCCCGGTGATCCGCAGGACGTCTATTCGCTGTCAACCGCCGGCGGCTCCGGATTCGTGGACCAGGCTACGGGCGAGTTGCTGCAGTTCCAGCCGCGCTCTGACAGCGGCGTATTGCAGGACTGGATTGTACGTTTGCACACCGGTGAAGGCCTATGGTGGCTTGGCCTGATTCTTGGCGCTGCGGCACTGACTGTGCCAGCTCTCTCGATAACAGGTGCAACCATCTGGTGGCAGCGTCGCCGGTCTTCAGGGCAGCTTCCTGACAACGCCGATGCCGCTCAGGCGGATACAATTATTCTGGTCGGCTCCGAAGGTAATGCCACCTGGGGATTTGCCCAGGAACTCCATAGCAGCCTGAATAAGGCCGGTTTCCGCGTGCATTGCAGCGAGATGAATGCCCTGGCTAAGCAGTATCCGCAGGCTTCCAGGCTGTTCGTGCTGACTTCGACATACGGTGATGGTGATGCACCCGCATCGGCCCGGCAGTTTATGGCCAGGCTCAAAGAATTCCGGGCTGAGAAGAACCTGCGATACACGGTACTGGGTTTTGGTGACCGGCAGTTTCCGAACTTCTGTCAGTTTGCCTTGTCGGTGGATGCTGCGCTCGCCGGTAAAGGCGTCAGCCGTTTGCACGCCATTGAACTGATTGATCGGTGTTCTGCCTCGCAATTCAGTGAGTGGGGAAACCGGGTTGGTGAGGTTATCGGTACTCCGCTTTTCTTGAACTACTGTGCATTGCAGCCAGCAACGGTCAAACTGGAACTGGTAGAAAGGGCGGATTACGGGATTGCGGTTCAGGCGCCCACCAGTATCTTCCGGTTCAAACCGGCGGAGCAGGGCGGATGGCTAACGGCTTCTCCAAGAAGATTTAAAGCGCTGCCACCGTTCGAGGCGGGAGACCTTTTGGGGGTTATTCCCCCACACGGTCAACCCCCGCGGTTCTACTCGCTCGCGTCCTCGGCAAATGACGAAATTGTTGAGATATGCGTCCGTAAGCAGGCCGGCGGTCTTTGCTCCGGTTATTTGCATGACCTCAAGCCGGGTGATTGTATCGATGGCTTCATCCGCCCCAATCCAGGCTTTCGGCCAGCTACCGGTAACCGACCAGTGATTCTTGTCGGTGCAGGTGCCGGGATTGGTCCGTTAACCGGTTTCATCAGAAACAATACCAGTTGCAACCCTATGTATCTGTACTGGGGCGGTCGCGATGCCAGGTCAGATTTTCTCTACCAACCTGAGCTTGGGCGCTATCTTGAGGATCATCGACTGAGCGGGCTGAACACAGCCTTCTCAAGAACAGACGAGCGCGCCTACGTGCAGGATAAGCTCAAACAGGATGAATTAGCCGTGCGACAGATGGTTAACACCGGTGCGCAGATACTGGTCTGTGGTGGCCGGGATATGGCGGCGGCTGTGCGGCAGGTTATAGAAGACATTATCAAACCCTTGCACATCGATATTGAAACTCTGAGAGGCCAGGGACGTTATCTTGAAGATGTATATTGACAGATAAAGTGACAAGGTCGAACTGAGCCTATAATCCCAAAGCACCAAATCGCGTCCTGAACAGGAAGCTGAAAGATGCCATCCACAGAAAATGAAAGACTGCTCAGCGAGCACCAGCCTAATGCCGTTCGTGCACGGCTTGCTGGTCCCGTTAAGGCCTCGACGCTACCAGATGCTGTGCTTGGCGGCATCGATGGCTGCGTTACAACGTTTGCGGTTGTATCGGGTGCGTTCGGCGCAGGTTTCTCGCCACAGGTTGCGTTGGTACTCGGCTTTGCAAACCTGATTGCAGACGGCTTCAGCATGGCGGTAAGTAATTACGAAGCGGGCCAGGCGCAGTTGAATCAGATCAAATTTGCTGAACGCACAGAACGTGAACATATCCGTGCTGTGCCAGAAGGTGAACGTGAGGAAATTCGCCAGCTGTTTCAGGCGAAGGGATTCGACGGCGAATTGCTGGAGCAAGTAGTGGAGGCTATCAGTCGTAATCCCGATGTGTGGGTAGCAACCATGTTGCGAGAAGAGTACGGACTCTCGGGTGCCGGACTCAGCCCACGCCGAGCCGCGTTGACTACCTTCGCCGCATTTTTGTCGGTTGGTGCTTTACCTTTACTGCCTTATGCCATCCCGGGTATGGAGAGTCAGATTCAGTTCCTGACGAGTCTTGGTTTGGCAGGCGTCGTCTTCTTGGGTATCGGAATGCTTAAAAGTATCGTCTATGGCTTACCAGCAATGCGATCAGGACTCCGGACTTTGATCATGGGTACGGCCGCAGCGGGGCTGGCGTTTGCTACTGGGCATTTTGCGCAGGGGTTATTGGGGGGTTAGTTCTTCAGCGGTGAATAGACAATTTAACATAATATTCCCCTAAGAGCTGATATTCATTCGCGTACCCGCTATTGGAATTAACGGCGGATTTCTCGCTCTGTTCGCCCAATGAGTGTAGTTGCAGAATTGAATTTTTAAAGCACAACTCATGCTGAAATGAAAATTATTTAGCAAGGGCCAGTCGTCGACTAATTACTGCGCAACTTTATGAATTGTGGAAAAAATGGTGTCGATATCATTGATGCCAAAGGCTTAGCGTACAATTTTTTCCGTTTCGTGAACTGACCCCAGAATGTTCGCTTTGCGACCAGCACCTAAACAAAAGCGAACATTCTAGTCACGCCTTCCCTCCGCCTCCGAAAGCACCACTGCCAAATCCTCGGGCACCGGCATGGGTGCAAATGCGCTGATGTTTGCACCAGTGTTTCCCAACGGAACCTAAATTCGGGAAAAGACCAGGGCGGCAATGGTTCGAATAGACTGCCCCAGCACTTCACGAACGTCTCTTGTTCGCCAACCCAGTCTGAGCATCCGTAAGTGGGTTGCAGCGTGCGCCAGAGCATACCTCTGGCTGAGGATATGGGCACGTTCCAGATGGGTGAAGGCTGTCTGGAAATCGCCTGCGCCTTCCGCCCTGCGTGTCGCCTCAAGCTCCGTAAGATCGGACGCCTTCAATTCACTGTGCATCGATGTTTACTCCCCCTGAAATGCCAACGACGGGCCAATAATCGACCATTTGACTCCGAATGGTTCAGCCTTTCAGTGCCAGTATGCGTTTGGCACCCATCAATACGATGGCACCAACAATTCCCCCAATAATCAGATCTGGGTAGTTGGTACCGGTCCAGGCAACGAGCAGCCCCGCAAGTATTACACCCAGGTTGATGACCACGTCGTTTGCTGAAAATATCCAGCTGGCTTTCATGTGAGCACCGCCCTCACGGTGTTTTGCGATCAGAAGAAGGCAACTGATATTCGCGATGAGAGCAACAGATGCGACGGCCATCATCATTAACGACTGGGGATCACTCCCAAACAGAAAGCGCCTGCCAACTTCAACCAATACCCCAGCGGCAAGGATAAGCTGGAGGATGCCAGCCACATGCGCCGCTCTGACCTGCATTTTGATTCCGTGTCCAACGGCGTAAAGTGCGAGACCGTAGACGGCGGCATCGGCAAGCATGTCTAGCGAGTCTGCAATCAGGCCAGCAGACTGGGCGATCAGGCCCATCGTCATCTCGACCAGAAACATCAGAGCGTTGATTGCCAGCAGTATCCATAAAGTGCCGGATTCTCCGCTTTCGTTGGCCTTAGAAGATTCAGCCGCTCTGACGGATTCAGCGCTGGCGTCTTCTGTCCGCTGCAAGGAAGCACCCAGGCCCAGGTTTTCCAGTTTGCTGGTAATAGGACCGGTTTCTCCATGGTGGATAATTTCCAATGTACGACCCGATAAATCGAATGACAGCGACTGAATGTTTTCAACGCCAGTCAGTGCCATTCGAATCATTCGCTCTTCCGAGGGACAATCCATTTTTGGTATTTTGTAGGTGCTTAGCTGGCTACCTGTTTCGGCGGTGGCGCGTCCCTGAAACTTGTCATCTACGACAGAGTCTTCACTACCACACTGCCCATTGCAGGGTTTGCTCATTTTCTCGGCTCCGGTTTTCGTACAAATGATGCAATTTAAAACCCTGTAGCCACTACAGGGTCAATAACTAATCTACACTAGTAGTCGTCAAAATCGGCGTTTGTCTGGATAAAGATCTACAATGATAAGTGCGATGGTGTGGACGTCTAATTTTATTTCGAGGGTAAACTTTATGATTTCATTTAAAGGACTTACAGCAACCGCTGCGTTGTTGGTTTTTCCTGCATTCGTGCTAGCGCATGGTGATCAAGGCTCATGGCAAGGGCATGGTCCTGGCATGATGATGGATCAGGAGCAAATGCAACAGATGCACCAGAACTGGTCTCACATGAACCAGCTGATGCAACGCATTCCTGATGAAGCTTCACCGCAAGAACGGCAACGATTGATGCGAGAACACAGGGAGGCGATGCAAGAGCAAATGGGTTTTATGCATCACGGTATGATGGGCCCCGGCATGATGCGTGGACAAAACGGCATGATGGGAGGTCAGCACATGATGAACGGCGGCGGTAAATCAAAGAATGGTGGTAGTCTGTCTAACGAGCAACAAATTCAGATGATGCAGGAGCGCATGGATCAAATGCAGCTGATGATGGAGCAAATGCTGCAATACCAGCAAAATCTAAAGGTAGAGTGATCGAGAAGCCTTCAAATACTTTTACTTAACAGACGCGTAGTAACTGGCGAGTTTGATAGGCTGAAGTTTGTGAAAACGGCGCAGTAGCTGGGTTTCGGTCTCAACGAAATCCCTGGCCTTTTACGGCTGGAAGATGGCGCTCTGGGCACCACTTCGAATGTTCGCTTTGCGACCCGCGCTGCCTTTCCTGGTTCCTTAAACAAAAGCGAACATTGATAGGCCATCCGTAAAGATGCTCGTTTCCATTGGCAAGCGGACCTTTTTACCGCATCCAAACGGGTTATCTAGGGTAGCGACTTTCCCACCTACGTTGGTGTCCGGAATCATTGAACCACTTCACTCACAACTGAACGTCAGCGTGAAGGTACCCCTCCTCTTTAAGCTTGTGGCCAAACCGCAAACGCCAGTCATAAAACAGGAAGGGTAACTCTCGTATCGAACTTAGCTCGTTTACGAGAAATCAGCGTGCGGAATTTACGCATGTTGGAATCCGCATACAGTACCCGATCACAAAAAAGGTCATAACATTCCATATCGGCTACAATTACGATCAACACAAAATCGACCTCTCCGGTGACTTGATAGCACTGCTTCACCTCCTGAGCCGCCAGTGCCCGCTTAAGGAACCGCTGGTATAATGCCTTATCATCACGCTCCATGATGACCTCAACCACCACATGCAAGGTGGGCCCGAGTTTTTCAGGAGCCAGTAAAACTACATCCCGCTCAATAATCCCGCTCTCCCGTAGTCGCCGGACCCTTTTTAGGGAGGCAGAGGGTGACAACCCGACCTTGTTCGCCAACTCTTGGTTGGTGATGCCGCCCTCATTTTGCAAACAGTCCAGTAGTCGGAGGTCGAGCCGATCCAGGTGCATAATATTCTCCAAATAACACAACAAACGAATGAAATGTATTGTTTGGTATCTTTTAGACGAAAGATTTCTTGCCACTCATCGTACAATATCGCTTCTTCCACCTCAAACGAGCGATATTCATGTTGACCTGGTTAATGACACAGAAAAAAAACTCAGTTTTTGAGATTTTCAGGGAGTCCACCCGGGTTTACTTCACCTTACTAAGAATACTGGTCCCGGCACTGATCGTTGTGAAGTCGCTGGAGTTGTTAGGATTTACAGTCTGGTTGGGTTCTGTGCTGGCACCACTGATGGGATGGCTGGGGCTGCCCGACACGGTCAGCGTTGTATGGGCCGCGACGCTGCTGACCAACATTTACACTGGCATGGTGCTGTTTTTTGAAGTGGCTCGATCCGAGACCCTGACGGTCGCCCAGGTCAGCGTGTTAGGCACGCTTATGATCGTTGCGCATGCTATACCTGTGGAGGGCGCGGTCGCCCGAAAAGTAGGCGCGCCTTGGTGGCTGACGCTGTGCCTGCGCATCGGCGGGTCGCTCCTGCTTGCGTGGGTTCTTCACCAGCTTTATCGAGCTGGTGGATGGCTGCAGTACCCGAACGAACTGGCGTGGCAACCGAAGTACACCGACGAGAGCTTAATGGGGTGGGCGCTAGTGCAAATCCAGACGCTTACGATAATCTTTTTCGTCATCCTGGCGCTGATAACATCACTCAAGCTGTTCCGCCTGTTGGGCATCGAACGGCTGCTGCACCTACTGCTTAATCCGTTTCTTCGGCTACTGGGCGTTAGCCAAGCGGCCGCCAATACTATTGTTATCGGCGCTATGCTGGGGCTTAGTTTTGGCGCGGGGCTTCTCATCCAGGAATCCAGAACCGAGAAGCTTAGCCCCCGAGATGCTCTGCTTGCAGTGAGCTTTCTCGGCCTGTGTCACAGTCTGATTGAGGATACCTTGCTGATTTTGCTGCTGGGGGCCGACCTGTCTGCCGTTCTTTGGGCACGTCTCCTGTTTGCGTTTCTGGTCATCGGGGTGTTGTCCCGGCTTCCTGCGCACTTTCTAAAACATGGCCTCCAACCTGCGACTAATCGTTAACCTAGGATGGTAGATGCCAAAGCGTGCGTGTGACGATTCAGGTCAACCCCCACAGGATCGCCGTCGAACTCGTAGAGATCGCCCCGGACGTCCATCTAGTCTTCTCTGGCAGGCGCGCTCGAAAAGGCTGGCTAGAGGTATGCTCCTGTCCTGCAGAGATCTCATGGCAAAACGCTGGCCCGGATCCCAGGGAGACACTTAAGGCGGTAACGTCGTGGCACGCGACGCAGCGCTCGTCACCCTCGATGAAATTGAAACCGAGGGCCTAGTGGACAATGCCCGCGAGATCGGCCGTTTTCTGAGGTAAAAACTGGAGGCGCTCTCCGGCCATGCCCCGTTATTCATGATATTCGTGGAATTGGCTTAATACAGACAGTTAAAATTGTTGAACACGAAGGGCAGCCCTAGCCCCTCGCGAGCTGAAGAGCTTATAAAGGCCTGCGGGGAGGTCGGTCTGCTGCTACTTTGCTGCGGCATGCACGGCAACATCGTTCGATGGCTTCCCACTTATAAGCTAGGACAGGCGAGAGCACCAGCATAAATCCAAGCTTTTTAAACAAAAGCGAACGTTCGCTTTGCGCTTCAGCTCGCTTTGTTTTCAAACAGGACCTTTCTGTCTAACCGCATCCGGCCCCTCACCTAAGATGGTAACGATACATCAGCGGCGCCATTGGCTTCCGACTAGAGAGTTTGTGGGGCGGAGATCAAATGACTGGCAACTCTCATCTATTGTGCACAAACCACGCACAACGGCACACCAACTGTATCCATCAGGAAACTATGGGCAGCTGCGAGGATAGTGGCCTGACGGTCGCTATGATTTGCCCGCGATATGCCAGGTTGGACAATAACTATCTGCCCCTGGACCTCCTTAAACCGGCTTGCGCGAAGTATGTTGTTTATCTCGTGAGTACCACCGCGAAGGAAGCGGGTTGGACGAGTGTTGGACCGCAAGCGCTGTTCTCGCTTAGAGACATGACGGCACAAATCCTTGAACTTCCAGAGCCAGCGTCCGGAGCGTACCGCTTGTGAGCAGACTTCAACAGCATCCTGAAGCCGGGCGCCGCCGACATTTTCACTAAACTTGCAGTGAACAAGGGCAAAGTGAATAGTTTCATTATCAATCTTGAAGCAGATCAGATCAGCCGCCTCACCGGAGGCATCATCATCGAAAACTACATCGTAGCCTGCATCCATGAAACGCCGTGCCGCCCGAGCCTGAACCGTGTCCTCATGCCGTTCACCGTCACGCCACATTGATTCTTTGGTGACATCGATACCATTCCAATCCCATACATCGAAGTGTTCGGCCGGAAAGGACAGTTCTGGAGCCTCCTCAGGCTTGATCAATAAATGGCCATCCAACTCACTAAGGTCAGTCATGCGAACAAGGAGCGGGTAATCATTCAAGAAATCAGATAAAAGGATTTGCCGGCGGGCAATACCAATGGAGAGAGTTGGACCGGCCACGTGAACAAACTCATAGGCGTTGGCCACACCAAGCCGGAACGCATAATCGGACAGTTCTCCATCGTATTCGAGACAAAATCGCATTGTTTGACGACCTTCGTCTATCTCGGTAAAGCGCAGATCAAAGTAATAAAGCGGGGTTTCGATACCATTCCGAATAATCTGCACTCGACCCTCTTGCTGCTGGAGTATTTCCAGGGGCCATTCGAGGGAGAGCACGGTTGCCTCAGGAAACCGATCAATCTCTTCCGGCACCAACACATTCTGAAGTATCTCGTCCGTACTGATTGTGCGGTCAACCAGTTTCGCACCAACTCGATTGCACCATTTAGTTAGGTGAGCGATTGGCCCGCGTTGCTTAGACCACACCCTTCCCTTGAAGGAGCAACCAATCGCAATTGGGACACCATCCTCAAAGCCCATCCCCTGAAGAACCGATTTAGTAGAGCCAGCGGTTTGAGAGATTTCCAAAGCTTGGCGAACGTCCGCACCAGTGTACATCGCGTATCGCAGATTGCGGCGAGCATGCTTAGTAACGCCAACATTCTGAAACTGAAGCCGCTTGATCCCGGCTAGCGTGCGGAACACGGGATCACCACGGACAAGAACGACATCCTGGCCAGCCACGGTTTTCGCCAAACTCTCGTGCAAAGATGACTTATCGCTAGAGTGGATAAAGAGCAAGCCTAGATCTGCTGCGTAGTGAACGACATATAAGTGCCATTCTCGGTCCTTTATCGACTGCGTGCGCGTCCATAGCACGGGCGGCTCTGTCTTTGTCACATAGTAAAGGGTTCTGGATTCGGCATGCAGCCACACCCCGTGAACTTCGGCGCCAGCCGGCACAGCACGATGAAAGCGGCGCGGATTAAACTGGCTCGCCCTGTACGCGACCATGCTGAACTTCGGCTGGAGTAACGTTGGGGAAATCGAAGCCAACGAATCATCGTCCACTTCTTTGGTCAGTGAAGCCGACTGCGAGAGAAATTCAACAAGCTCACGATGTTCGCGAACTGCATCTGAACTCATCTCTGCAAGAAGCGTGTTCCAATCTGCATCCTCACTGTAGAGCCTTTCCAGTCCCGCAGACACATCTTGATCGGCGATATTTGCGACCACTGTCGCATCTCCAATCGTACTGCCTGCAGTCCTGGTAAAACGGCCCGTAAACTGAAGTAGTACAGCGAGGCTCTTGTGCGTGTCGTGAATCGCAGCGATCTTGAGCTCCGGAAGATCAAATCCTTCCCCGAGCATCTCGACACAAACGACAATGCGGCTATGGCGGCTGTATAGGCGTTTTAGGTACTCTGCCGACGAGGGATCCTCTGAGTGGATAAGAATCGGATTGTGATCTGACGCTATTTCCCGGTAGAGCGTCAGAATCTCATTGGCGCGCTCAATCCGGTTACATCGTGCCATAATCAAGTGGTCATGCCCCGCATCAAGGTCGGCATCAAGTTGAGCGATCGCCTTCTCTGCAATGGCACGATCCGCGTCCCGCATTTCAATCTCACAAACCGGATCAAACTTAATCGGTTTGAAATACTGGTCCTCCTGCGCACGACGAAGCGGATAGGAGTAGATTACATCTCCGTCTACAAGAACGCCGTCACGCCTGAACGGCGTTGCTGTGAACTGCAAGACACGTGTTGACCGAAATTTATCTCTGAAGGCCGTCCAACTTTTTGCGCCCACATGGTGTGCCTCATCAACGACAAGACATGCGCATCGCTCGGCCATTTCTGGAATTAGTTCTGCTGCCGTTCCCTGACTGATGGCAGCCATCGTAGAAATGACAACATGGGAGGCGTCAAAGATATCGAGATCGGTCTCTGACCGAGGGCGATTACTGATCACACCCACTATGGGATTGAGCATATCCTCTGGAATGACGCCAAGTTTCCGAAGCAAACCCAACGTCAGGAACTTTTTCACTGTCTGTGCTCGCAGAGGAGAGTTAGGCACGACCACGAGTAACGTACCCGTTACCTGTCCGATCAAAGCTGCGATCATTGTCTCTGTCTTTCCGGTACCGGTTGGCATGACGGTCGTAGCCGGGGTGTTGTAAAGACTCCAATGTGCACCGATGGCGTGTAAAGCTCCGATTTGGGGGGGACGCAATCCTGGCTGCACTACATTACCGTCACCATCAACCTGTTCCACGGCATACCGGATCCCACTTGTCCACGATTCAGAAATTTGTGACTTTTTCTCTGCCCATTGCGTAGGATCGGATTGCCCTGCGAGTTCACGATGGAACTGCCAGTCATGCGTACCGATATCAGTCTCGTGCAAAACGCCGTCTACACCGTTAGGGACAGGACATTTTTTCCTTTTGGTGAGAACGATGCGTTCACCCGACTCCAGGATAAGCAAAGGCTGTTCTATTCGGGGTGAGACGTTAATACTGATGCGTTCGACAATTCTTTCGCTGCGCTCGGGGCGCAGGACATGGGCTATTTCACCGATGTTGTGTTTCTTCTGCCAAACGATTGCAGGGAGCAGGATTTCCTCTTGTCCAACCTGTCCAGCGGCAGCTTCCCGAACCACATCATTCATTGGGAATTATCTCCACGATGTTATCAAGGTGGGCCTTAACAGCCTCAAGGGAAAAATGAGCCACGCTGTTATCATCCGCCCAACGCCAATGATAAGCTGCGCCCGACTAGTACGTCCGGTAGAGGCCGTAGGCCGGAACATACTCAATTGACTGGTCATTACGATTTTCCCCATTTGAGTTGATCTCTGACCAACCGCAACGGACGCAATCCATGTAAGATTCAGTTTTTGTAGCCGTTCTTGCCGCACGTAATTCTTTCATGCGATGAAACCCAGTGGCTGGGGTTGTCACGAGTATCGAAACCGCAACCAGTTTTACCACCTTTGTTACCGCTGTGAACTTCACCCGTTGGTATGTGCTTGACAGCCATCCTGAAACGTCCTCAAGGGTGTGAGCATTCCAGGATTACCCTGATCGATTGGTGTACGATTTTTGTACACAAAACCAGCCTACACTCTGATCAATAACTGTTCAAGCGTACAGACTGTATAAATACACATAATGCTTGCGTTCAAATGCGCCCTGATGAGAGCGTCCGATGGAGGTGCTTCAAGCCCGCGTCATATTGGAAAGGTTGGCTAGGCTGGGGTATGTCATGAGTATCAGGGTAAGTCCACAGGAGTTATGTAGCCATCCGTGGAAACATGGTAGAGGCCCGGCCGAGTGAAGCCCTTTACTTAGGAGTGTCTTGATGCACTTTCCTCATGTGTCTGCGTAATTTCTTTTTGGACACCGTACAACCGCAAACGCCGCACTTTACCACCTCGCGCTTCTTCAATTTTTTATGATCAGACTTTTTTGGTGGCTGAATTTTTTTGGGTGGTACTTTGTATCCAAATTTTTCGGCATCGTAAAGCCAGAAGAGATAATCCGGTTCATAGAAGGGCCAGATTGTTTCTTCCGATCTGTCGAGCACGCATAGCTTTCCCAAGAGAAATCCGGCGTTGTTTTTGACTCGAATCTCGGTGGGCTCAAGTTCTGCAGATTCTAAGACAATGTCTGTGTAGTTTCGGTTCGCCTCTACATACGTTCTTTTGGCAATACCAATCTCCAGGCTGCTGCCCTCCGCGAGTTCCAGCGCTATCTTATCGGTAACCAATGCTGAATCATTGAATTCTGCAGTTTTTTCTTCTGGATAAAAGCAACCGTGCTTGTACCAAGGCCAGCCCAGCGGAGGATCTAACCAAACACTACCGCCGTTGTGACGAATAAAGAAAACCTCATCCCCGCATTCTGGACATGTCGTGCTAAAGCAAGTGCTCTCAGTTGCGGTGTTGTATCCAGAGAAATCATTCACGCTGGAGCTTGAGCCGATGCAGCCGCCTTCAAAATGCATTGGAATACATCTGCCATTGACGTACCTAAATTCAACTGGATTACCGCATTTGCTACAGATACTCATTCTGGTCCCTTGCGTATTCCGGCGAACGTGAACGCTCATTCTGGCCGAATGTGAACACCTTTTTACCCCGGGTTTTCACATTCAGTCAATTTCCTGAAGTCGTTTTCTCATTGACTCTCCTTTCAGAGCCCAGCGATGGGCGTTGTGAATGAGTCTGTCCAGGATGGCATCTGCCAGGGTGTTGTCACCGATGGCGGCGTACCACTGATCGGTGGGCAGTTGGCTGATGGTCATGGTCGAGTGAGTGCCGTGACGGTCATACATGATTTCCATCAGGTCATTCCGGTGTGCCGGTTTTATGGCTCCATTCTCTTAGATGCTGGAGCCTCCTCAAAACACGGGGCGGTTCAAGAAGATGATGATCTTTTCAAATTGGTAGGTGTATATCGCAATGAGCCAAAAATTGAGCTCCAAGGTGTGCGTAGCGAGATCCCTCATGGCTAGTTTGCGTGAGAAGTTCATGGGGCACCGGTTATGAATTGGATCGCCATCTGAATGGTCGCTTTTCGACCTCCCGCATCCCAGGCAATACTAAACAGAAGCGAACATTCGATGCATCCCCAATTACCGGTCTTCTCACTCCCCGAAACGGGCAAAAATCGCCTTTCAAGACCCCGGCAATGGAACGGGCGGACACACGGTTCTGGCACGTCGATCGCCAGTGTAATGGGTGCATGTCCGGTTGTTCGGGTGAGGCACCACAGGAATACACCAATCGCATGTCCAGATAATTCCTGATTTGATGCACAGACAGGGTGCAGCGACGGAACGCTTTGGAAATGACATGGCCTAGCTCCTGGGTGCTGACCTACGTTCAAGATTGGTATCGAACATTCAGGTATTAAAGGTCATGTTGGTAACGCCTTGCTCTGTCGAGCATAAGGTGCGCAATCCGCTGTCCCAGTTCGAAACCTTCCTGCACAGTCACCAGCTGCGCGCTTGGTTTATCTCGCCCCCAGGCCTCCCCGGCCTGTCGAGAGGCAAAGAAAAGGACATCGCAACAAAACGCACTTCGAATGTCTCCCGATGCGGCCACCGACACTAAAGAGACGACCGCGTCCTCCGGCTCAAGCGAAACCACTCTCTGTGGCGTAATCGTCATGTTGATCGGGTTGTTCGTCTGCGGGCAACGCGATTGCACCTGCGCCCGTTCGCCAATAACGGTTGGAAACATCAAGGCATCCAGTGCACACCAGGTGTAAAGGGGCCGATCGTTGATGACAAATGCATGCGGGGTTTCACGCAGCGTAATGCCGGAGCCGATCAGCCGTCTCTGGTCATCGTACTCGATGGTTCCGCAGGGCAGTTTCTCCAGCACCAACAAGACCTTATCAGTCGTCCAGTTGAGCGACTTCGCGAGCCGCTCAATCGTGACCGGTTGTCCCAGGGCAAGCTCGCGCAACAGCGTCACATGAAGCGAGGCTTCCCTTTCTCCGATTAGACCTAGCCGTTCAACGATTTCATTTATGCTATACATGGGCGACTCCGTCTTATCCCGCGCAGCACGACAATTGCTTTACGTCCTTGGTGAACGTTTGGGCACAGAGCTTGAGTCCTTCGACCATGGTGAGATAGGGGAACAGTTCATCGGCAATGTCGTTCACGGTCATCCCCGCACGCAGCGCCATGACAGCAGTCTGGATCAGCTCACCGGCTTCGCCCGCCACGGCCTGAACGCCCAGTAATCGCCCGCTGTCACGCTCCGCGACGATCTTGATAAAGCCTCCGGTATCGCAGTTGACCAGCGCCCGGGGCACGTTATCGAGGGCCAAGGTACGGCTCTCAGTATCATAACCTTGGGCTTTTGCGTCTGCCTCGGACAGACCGACGGTCGCAACTTGCGGATCGGTAAAGATCACCGCAGGCATAGCGTTGAGGTCGAGGCTGGCGTCACCACCGGTCATGTTGATGGCGGCCCGGCTACCGCCGGCGGCGGCCACGTAGACGAATTGGGGTTGATCGGTGCAGTCCCCAGCGGCATAAATGCCAGTCGCGGTAGTTTGCAGGTGGTTGTCGATTAGGATCGCGCCGCGCTCGGTGGCCACACCGATGGCCTCCAGGTTCAGGTTCTCGGTATTGGGTGTGCGGCCACTGGCGACTAGCAGTTGCTCCGCCTCCAAGGTGCCAGCGTTGGTTTGGAGGGTGAACACCCGGCCGTCATAGGTAATTTCACTGGCCTGGGTCTGTTTGAGCACTTCGATGCCCTCGCGACGGAAGGCCGCTTCCACGGCTTCACCCACCGCCGGGTCTTCCTGTGACAGCACCCGGCTGCGGGCGAGAATGGTGACCCGACTGCCAAGGCGTGCAAAGGCCTGGGCCAGCTCGATGGCCGCTACCGAGGCACCGATCACAACGAGGCGCTCGGGAACGTGATCCAACGCCAGAGCACTGGTGGACGTAAGATAGGGGGTCTCTGACAGCCCCGGGACAGGCGGTTCAGCGGGTCGAGCACCGGTGCCGATAAAGGCCCGATCAAAGCTCACTGTCTGCTCGCCGCCGTCGTTGAGCGTAACCGTTAGAGTCCGTTCGTCCACGAACCGCGCTTCGCCCTTGAGGACGGTAATGGCCGCATTATCATTGAGAATGCTCTGGTACTTGGACTCGCGCAGCTCCTCCACTCGGGCTTGTTGCTGAGCCAGGAGTGCTGAACGATTTACCGCCGGTGCTTGGGCACTCAGTCCCTCGTCAAACGGGCTTTCCCGGCGAAGATGTGCGATATGCGCTGCCCGGATCATGATTTTGGACGGTACGCAACCAATGTTGACGCAGGTTCCGCCGATGGTGCCGCGCTCAATCAGCGTCACCCGGGCACCGCGTTCCGTCGCTTTCAGGGCCGCGGCCATGGCACTGCCTCCGCTGCCAATCACCGCAATGTGCAGGTTGTTGTCACTCATATAACGTCATTCCCTGGTTGAGGGTTTTCGCAGCAGGCGTCGTGTTTCTTCTTACGCCAGACGGCATAGCAGGTCAGGCCAATAAAAAAGACCAGGGCGGGCAACAGCACGTAGTCGAGATAACTGGTGAGGGCAACCAGTCCTACCGCACCCAGCAATATGACCAGTATCGGCGTAAAGCAGCACAGTGCGACCAACACCGTGCCGATGACGCTCACCCGCTACAGGGTTTTGGGGTTGGCCATGGTTACTCCTGTGTCGCTTTAGATTGTTTCAGAGTGGACGGATAACCGGCGTTGGTCGTGGCTTGAGTCAACGCCTCAACGGTGGTTTTCGCATCGTCGAAGGTGACAGTCGCATCGCGTTCTTCGTAACGGACTTTGACAGAGGTCACGCCCTCCACCCGATTGAGAGCGGCCTTGACGGTGATCGGGCAGGCCGAACAGGTCATGCCAGGGACTGACAAGGTGACGGTTTGTGGTGCTGCCAGGGCCGGCAAGCTAACGAACAGGGAGAGTGCTGTGGCGATCAGTGATTTTTTCATGATGTAGAACCTCTCAGTAAAACAGCGGCAAGACGAAGGGAAACGCCAGCGCGACCAGGATCAGCAGCGCGACAACCCAGAAAACAGCCTTGTAGGTCGTGCGCACTTGCGGTACCGCGCAAACATCACCCGGCTGGCAATCCCGTGCAGGCCGGTATATCCGACGCCAGGCAAAGACCATGGCCACCAGTGCCGCACCAATGAACCAGGGTCGATAAGGCTCCAGGGCAGCCAAATTACCAATCCAAGCCCCGGAAATGCCCAGCGTGATCAGCACAAGGGGGCCGAGACAACAGGCTGATGCCAGGACGGCGGCAATTCCTCCGGCAACCAGCGAACCGCCACCGGATTTGGACTCTGACATAGCGTTGGCTCCTTTAATGACATAGGGGACTAAGATAAGGTTACTCCCGTAGTCAGGTACGGAATCAACCTCTATGTCCAAGAAACCACGTTCAATGACCATTGGTGTCTTGGCCAAAGCAGCCGGCATGGGAGTGGAAACCATCCGCTATTACCAGCGCCGGGGATTGGTGGAGGAACCCGAAAAACCCTACGGAAGCATCCGACACTACGACGAAGAGGCGTTGGCGCGTCTTCATTTCATCCGAACAGCTCAATGGTTGGGGTTCAGCCTGGATGAGGTCGGAGAGCTCTTGAAGCTTCAGGACGGTACCCATTGTGATGAAGCACGGGTACTGGGCGAGCAGAAGCTCGCCAAGGTGCGTGAGAAAATTTCAAGTCTGCGGCGTATCGAGCGAACGCTGGAGGGGCTGGTGCAGGCATGTTGCACTGAGCAGGGTGACGTGAAGTGCCCGCTCATTACGTCTCTTTATAAGGGCGTAGAGGAAAACACGTCGTGAGCTTATCTACGAGAGCCAACTTCTCTGCCGGGGTCGGTTATGGCAACCAGCAAGGGGCCGATCCGGTCGGCATCATACGTCGCCGCTTATCCCCGAGCCTACGCCAAATCTAAACGTTCGCTTTGCGACCACAGTCGAGGACATCGGGAGTCAGGTGCGATGTAATATCAACCGAATCCTAAATCAATTGCCCGATTATTCATGGAAGAAGTGAGATGAGAATAAGGACGTGCGAAGACGCCGACATTGAGCAAGCGGCGCAAATATTCTGTAAAGCATACTCTGCGTCATCCTACAACGAATCGTGGGAAGAAAAGAATGCCGCAGCCTACCTTCGACGGTTCTACGAGATCGATCCAAAAGGCTGTCTTGTGCTCGAAGAAAATGGTGTAGTTGCCGGAGCAATTTTTTCTTACTCCTACCCCTGGCATTCAGGCACGCTCACTTGTATCCAGGAGCTGTTTGTTGCTGAAAAAAGCAGAAGACAGGGCGCAGCCCGCGCATTGGTCCAGGGTATAAACGGTGGTCATAGCGGAAGTGCATGGTTGGTTGCCCATGAGGCTTCCGGCGCTGCCGAATTCTACGAGCGCCTGGGGTTTCGCAAAGATGGGCCGTATAGCTTTTACTATGGCAACATCAACCCGCAGTAGGGCGTTGAATGTTGCGCACTTCCTCGCCTTCGACAGACGCGCATTGATAACCCGAACGTGGGGGAACCGATGCCTGTAATACAAATCAGCCGCTGAATATCGGCGCCTTAGAAAAGAGATTTTCCGCCATGGATATTAGAGGTTTGCAGCATGGGGCGTGCCATTGTGGCTCCGTTCAATTCGAAGTTGATCTTCCCAACGGTTTTGAAGGCTTGAGTCGCTGCAATTGCTCAATGTGTGCCCGCCGCGGTGCTGTTGTAACCTCGGTTCCATTGGCTGCTTTTTCGGTTATCCAAGGCGCAGAGAACTTGAGCCTTTATCAGTTCAATACTAAGACTGCCGAGCATTACTTTTGCTCTATCTGTGGCATCTACACCCACCATAAAAGGCGATCCAACCCGCACCAATTCTCAGTCAATGTAGCCTGCCTAAAGGACGTGAACCCGTTCGAGCTAGGCGAGATTCCCACCACAGATGGTATCAACCACTCGCCTGACCGCAGACGATGATTGACAACCAGTTCGTAAAATTCGTTTTGGCCTGCACCATAAGGTCCTGTCCGGACCCAGCTTATTTCAGTGTTGAACCATGGAGAAACATATGCACGCAAGGGAGTGGAAATGCCGAGTCCCTAAAGATAAAAGTGAAGGCTTCCTGGGATATTTGTACGCGACCGGTGTAAAGGACACCTGTAATACGGACGGATTTTTGGGTGCCCAGATATATAGGCGAGGAGTCGATGGGTTGGTAGAGTTCACTTTGACTACCTATTGGCGAGACCTTGAGTCCATCAAGGATTTCGCAGGCGATGATATCGGTATAGCAAGGCTCTACCCTGAAGATGATAAATACGATTTAGAGCCGGATCTTGCGGTTCAGCATTATGAAGTTATTGAGCATAGTTTCGTGGAATCAATGAGGGGGGCTGACAATTGAAGCGTTTGTTAAACCCGGTAATTCAGACAGAGACAACTGGTTGCGGAATAGCCGCCACAGCGGTTCTGGCTGGTGTTCAATATGAAGAGGTAAAGCAGGTAGCCAATTCGAAGGGAATCTATATCGAAGATGAGAGCCTTTGGTCAGATACTAGTTATGTGAGGAAGCTTCTAGCGGAGTACGGTATTGAATGTGACCCAGAGGAAAAGCCCTTTTCATGATGGCAGTACTTGCCCGATACAGCTCTCCTGGCTGTGAAATGGAGAAGAGTCGATGGAACCCCTTTCTGGCATTGGGTCGTTTTCTGTCGGCAAGACGGCGCCGAAGTCGTTTTTGATTCAAAAATTGGGCTAACGACCAACTGCCGAACAGATTTTGGTCGAATAAAACCGAAGTGGTATATCGAAACCTCATTTTAACGAGTGGGTGAAACCGGCCCGTATTGCACTGTGTTGCAGTGCCTGCGGTTTTTTCAGCGCATTAAAACTACAGGGAGAAATCGAGGTGATTGCTCGAATTTGGAAAGGATGGACCACTCAGGATAATGCCCGGGCCTACGAAGAGCTTTTCAAGAATACTGTCCTTCAAAAGGTTACCCAGGGAGTGGACGGATACATCAGTACCAACCTGCTACGCCGCGAAACTGGGGACAACGTGGAGTTCACAACTATATTCTGGTTTGGATCGCTTGAAGCGGTAAAACGCTTTGCTGGCCCAAACTTCGAGCAGGCAGTTGTTCCGGAGCAAGTAAAGGCGCTCATGTCGCACTACGAGGAATCAGTCCATCACCATGACGTCGCTTTGTAAATTTTTAATAAGGCAATCAAATTCGTTCCGGCCTTCTGCCTCCACCGGACGCCTCTGTCGGGCCGATGCTTAATTTCGCGTCACATGGTGAAGTCATGTCTTATGATTGCGGTGAAACTGAGGGATCTTCATCGCGGACAAGAATGCGGCCAGCAAAAGGGTAGCCGAAAAATTGGGTTGGCAGGTCACGCACAGTGGTTCTAAGCACGGAGAGTATGGTCGATACTACCGAATCGCCATGTAACGAGGCGGTCAACAGGAAGCTAGGTACGGTCGGCCTGCTGGCTGGCTAATGAAGATAAAAATAGGGAAATACAATGAATAAAGTCTTGCTTACAGCGTTTACCTTACTTCTCTTTACCATGCTTTCCGCATGTGGCGGCGGGGACGGTGGGGATAGTGATGGTGGAAGCAAGAGTTCCAAATATTCGGTTTCGCTAAGCCCCGGGAGTATTAACTTCAGTTATTCGATTGGAGGGACCATACCTGACTCACAAACGGTGGAAGCCACGTTCAACGGAGATGGCTTGATTATCGGGCATGCACCGGGCGTAACTCGACCTGACTGGTTGACGGTGCAGCAAGTTAATTCATCCGATACAAGCAGTCCGGTTGAGGTTGAGTTGTCAGTGAACCCTTCCATTTTGGCCGCAGGCACGTATACGACCAGTGTTCGCTTTGTCACGGGTGATCCTGAAACTGAGGAGGCGACCTATGTGGATCTCCCAGTCACGATGGTAATCGACAGGAAGCTTTCGCTGAGTCAGACGGAAATCGAATTTTCCCACTTGAATGGGGCGGTTACGGCACCCGATGCCCAGTCAATCGACATCCTCGGCAATACGATCGATTGGCAGGCCACTGCCAGCGAGGATTGGGTAAGCCTGGGAACCAGCAGTGGCACGGCACCATCAACGCTCGACATCAGTGTCCAGCCAGACCAAATTACCGAGACAGGTCTTTACACCGCAATCGTGGCAGTAGAAAACCAATCAAGTGGGCAAACGGAAGAAATAGCGATTGAACTGTATATTGATCCCCGCTTACTTCTTATTGATGATAATGGGGTTGCGCTGACTTCCTTTCCCACTGCTGCAGAGGCATCCAGCTTTTCCGTCAAGGTTCGAGACAATGCAGGCGAGTCAATTCCGTGGTCGGCAACGAGCAGCCAAAGCTGGCTAAGCGTCACGGCCGCAGGTACGACGGATGGAAATCTAACACTCAATGCAGACCCTACTGGCTTGACCAGCGATACCATTCACTATGCTGACGTTTTTGTAACGTCCGCCAATCCTTTGGTTGAAAACACTGAAACAGTTCGTGTGGGCTATTACGTTTCCAGTGCTGATCCAACGGCTACCACCGTGGGGATACCTGGGCTTTATATCGCTGCAGACCCCATTCGTCCATACGTTTATCTGACCGACGAAGGTACTGACGTCAGCATTTACAATATATACACCGGCGCCTTCATCGGCAGTGTGACGGCCGGGACCGAACTGAAAGCTATGACCATTAGCAGTGATGGCGGCACTCTATACGTGATTGACGGTTTCGACGAAAGAATTGTACCGGTCGACTTAATTACTCTGGACATTGGGCCAAAGTGGCCAGCCAACAGATTATCGTTAGACCCTTCGATGCTGGAATACACGCGGATCAACGGCAAGCCTGTTGTCCTGACTGATCGCTATGACATATTCGATGCATCTAGTGGCGAGCAGGTTGCTATGCTACCCGTTGAATATGTTATTGGCTCCAGCGTTGTGGGAGCTTCAGGGGACGGCAAAGCTATCTATGAGATCCAGTCTTCAGTCAGTGGCGAGTTGAACCTGACCCGCTATGTGACCGGCTACTCTGCGGTGAGAGACCAATACAACATCACCCGCACACATAGGTTGCCCAAGATTCTTAACAGTGTGGAGGATCTGGCTGTAAACAGTGATGGCTCAAAAATCTATCTAGCTGCCCGTAGTGAGGATACCTTTCCCACCTTTCTGTTTGCCAACGATGCCCTTACGGAGGGGAGCATTCTCCCCGGAGCTTCATACCCCAATGCTGTTGAACTTGGTCCGACCGATAAGTTTTATGCGGGTATTGAGGCTTCTAACGACCCGGACGATCCTGACATCTTGAGTTACTTTCCTGATGACAGCGCGGACACTAGCGTAATTTTCAGCGGTACGGTCCGAAAACGCCAGGTCCAAATATCCGGCGACGGTCATCGCACAATTGCAGTGACCTATTCATCCACCATGGAGTTCAACGAGACGACTCCCTGACCGGGAGCGATTGCCTGACGAATGCGGCGCTGTCCGGATACAGCCATCAAAGCGCGGTCTCGATCGATAGAATATCCGCCATCCGCTTTTCCAGGCCATCTTCGAGTCGCTGCTGGGTTGCCTCTTTGATCAGGGCCAGACTGTTCTCCTCCAGCTGCCGGACGGAGTCTTCATAATCTGAAAAAACCTGGAACAGGAAAAGCTCATTGTAGGCTTCGCGGTCGGCCTCCAGGTCGACCACAATCAAAACGGACGGCAGCCAGATGGTTGCCGAGTCGATCATGGATGTTGTGGTTACCAATATGTTGGATGTTCTCAGTAGCACCAGGTAGTTGTAGCCTGCATCCCTAAGAGACGAACGGGTTGTGTCTTCCAGTTCGAAGGGGCGCGGTTCTCCCTGCTTCGCCGATTCCAGCGAGTGTTTGATGGTTTGTTCCAGCTGTAACTGAGCCTCTTCCGACAGAGTCTTCGAGGTTGGGGTGGCGTTCAGGTCAAGATTCTTCAGTGCGGAGGTCAATCGGTCAGTATGGGCTTTGTCGATATCCCAGAAATTCTCGAACATGGCCTGCTGAGTGACCGTTTCATTGTAGAGGACCTTGTAGACCATCTCTTCGTAGACGATTTTTTTGTCAACGGTGTAAGCCGCAGACGCGACCTTTCCCTGTTGAATGCCAGCAGAAGTCTCCGGAGCGAGGGTCGTTGAAGCACAACCTGCGAAAACAATCGAAAACAGCAAAACCACGAGTGCGCGAAATATCATTCTTTTTCCTTTTTTTGGCGTTGGTCAGAGACCTGACGAAGAATGCCGTCTTCGTCAAAAGCATAAATCATCTGAGACTGGTTGAACTCGCCTTCTTCAGAGGCAGTATCGATGGCATAAGTCGATACCACATTCGAGCCGGTTGGTATGGCGACGATCAGGCCTGATAGTTCTGGGGCTTCCGGATATCCCCAGAGCAAAAGGCCCTCGGAATGACTGATCTCGGATGGAAGGCCAAGCACTTTGGCAACCTCTTGCTGCTGGGTTTCTCCCACAACGAATCTGGTGTTTTCAAAGGATGTTCGGTTTCCGACGGATGTGGCGCAGCCACTTAGAATAATCGTTATGTATAGGGCGATAATGCGGTGTAAATAGGTGTGCTCCATGCATCCTGATCCATGGCATGTTGGTGGTCAGAAAATTGTAGTCAAAAAAGAGCTGGGTACCGAAACAGCTTGTAACTTTAATACGTTGTTTTGTTTCAGGATCGAAAGGATCTGGCTGCCGGAAACTTCTGCCTTTGATCACTGCTGTTTTTCGGGGGGATTACCGGAAATGATTTGACAGCAAGCACTACTGAACACCCGCCAATCTCAACGTCATTTTGCCAGCTGAGATTTCTTCGCATCCCATTGTGTTCTGCCCCGCCCAAAGTGGCGAGAAGTCTCCCTTGCCGAGTTTTTCCGCCTCCGACCTTAAAGGTGCCAACGCGGCTGCCGCATTGGGAAAGTCAGGCACGCTCGAACTGATGGCGCCCTGGTCCCTCATTAGCCGATTGACGATGCCTCGCGCTGGGCGGCCGGAAAATACGTTAGTGATCTCGGTGTGGGAAGCTCGCTCGGACTGGAGGGCGTCTCGGTGGATTGCGCTGGTTTTTGCTTCGGTACATAGCAGGTAAGCGGTGCCGACCTGGGCGGCGACGGCTCCCAGTTGTATGGCTGCTTTGACGCCTTCAGCGGAGGCAATACCGCCAGCGGCAATCACGGGGAGCTTCACTTTGGATGCAATTTGCGGGAGCAATGCAAAGGTGCCCATTTGCAGGCCAAGGTCGTCAGACAGAAAGTGCCCGCGGTGCCCCCCGGCTTCCAGGCCTTGGGCGATGATGGCGTCTGCACCCCGCTGCTCCAGCCACAAGGCTTCGGCCAATGTGGTGGCACTAGCCAGCACCTTCACGCCGTTGGATTTGATGTAGGCCAGCAAGTCGGGGGCTGGTAAGCCGAAATGAAAGCTGACGACCGCAGGCTTCAATTCAGCCACCAACTCGGCCGTCTGTTCATCAAAGGGTCGACGACTTGCGCCGCCGTCGTCTTTGTTTAACTCCAGCCCCAGCTCCTCGTAGTAAGGTTGCAGGCGTTGCCGCCAGGCAGCTTCCTTACCCGGGTCTTCCGGTGGCTGGATGTGGCAGAAGAAATTCAGATTGAAGGTCCGGTCTGTCGCGGCCCGGATACTGGCGACTTCTTCGCGTATTTTTTCGCCTGTGAGCATGCCACAGGGGAGCGAACCCAGCCCACCCGCTTTGGAAACCGCGATGGTCAATGCGCTGTCCTGCACGCCGGCCATGGGTGCCTGAATCACTGGGTAGTCTACGTTCAGTAGTTCCCTGAGGGTGGTCATGATAAGTGTTGCTCCCTTGATGGTTGGTTATCGCTTTCGCAGATTGGTGACGGTTTCCCCTTTCACACCCCAGTTGTCGGTCGACACTTCGTCAATGACTACGTGGGTGGCGTCAGGGTTCTTGTTCAGAACATCGACCAGTAGCTGCGTTGTTCCCTGAATCAACTGGCGCTTCTGCTCGACGGATACGTTGTCGTCGGTGACTTTAATGTTGACATAAGGCATTCGAAATTCCTCTTTTTCATTGGTTGGATGGCCTGCTTTGTAGCAGGCATTTCATGTTGGAGATATTCACTCAGGTGGTGACCGGCGCATACATCTTGTTGACGATCTTCCAAACTCCGTCTTCCTTCAGGAAACCCAGATAGTCGATAAAGTTGCCGTGGGGAAGCGGGCACGCCACTTTCACCATGGCCTGGCTGCCAGCAAGTTCCACCCGGAGGATGCGGTAATTCTTCGGGTGGCCGATGTGCGCGGGTATTGGTCGCGTTGCGACATCGGCTAGCCATTCATCCAGTGTGCGCCGCAGGTCAGGTGCCTTAAGCACACAGTCCCGGTGAAACAACGGTGCCAGTCGGTTGGCATCGCCCGTATGCAGGCCCTGAAAATATTCGTTCACCATGGCTTCCAGTTGGTGCTTTTCGGTGTCCATTTATGCCACGGCCCCCGATCTGTAATCCTGTTCCCGCTGAATCGCCCGCTGCATGCTGTCGCGCTGCAATACGGCATCCACCATCTGGCGGGTATGTGGTCCGAGCACGATATCCACGGGGAAGAAGTCTCCCCAGCGGGAGTACACGGCCAGCAGTATGTCGGCAGGGGAGATATCGTGCCCACCAAGATAGGGCGCGTGTTCCAGTTTCGCTTCCACCACCTGCCACAGCTTGTTGATGGCCACGGCCGCGGAATCGAAGATGTGCTGCCTCCCCGCAGGGTCCGTCACGTTGGCCTGGGCAAAGAACAGTCGTCCATAGGCGGGGTGCACGGTGGCGTTGGCAAACATCATGTTTTCAATGGCTCGGTGCCGTGCGTCCCCGCTTTCGGGGATAAGATTGTTCTCATGCTTGTTGAGCAGATGCAGAATGATCGCCACGCCTTCGTTCAGCACCTTATCACCGTCCACCAGCACGGGCACGGTGCCGGCGGGATTGAGCGTTTCAAAGTGTTCGGCGTCCAGTTTATGAACCAGCGTGCTCTCCTGGTCGAGCTCGTTAAGAATCGCCTGCGTCGCCAGTGAGCAAGCGCCTGGAAGGAAATAGAGGGTGTACATCGTAAAGTCTCGCCTGTTGGTTGATTGCTTGAGTGCAAGGAAAGTGTGGCGCTTTCCTCATGGTTCTTAAATGGCAATAATGTTCTTACACCTTCAACAAATTGGAAACTCATAGGCTGATCGTTATGGATAAATTGCGGGCAATGCGAATGTTCGTTCGTGTGGTAGATGCCGGTAGCTTCACCAGCGTGGCCAACGAGCTGAACGTGACCACGTCGATGATCAGTAAGGAGATCGGACGACTGGAAGAGGACTTGGGGGTGAGGCTGCTGCACCGCTCGACCCGTGGCCAGCAACTGACGTCAATCGGCGAGGGCTACCTGAAACGCTGCCGGGAATTACTGGTTCAGGTAGACGACGCAGACGCCTACGTGCAGCACATGCAGGAAAACCCGCGCGGAAAATTGCGCATCAACGCGCCCATGGCGCTGGGCATTACTGACCTGTCCCAACTGTTCTCTGCCTACATGAAACAATACCCGGACGTGGAGCTGGACATACAGTTGGGAGACGAAAGCCTGGATCTGATCGAGCATGGTTTCGATCTGGGATTCCGGGCGTCCAGCCAGATGCTTGATTCGAATTATGTGGGCAAACCACTGGTCAGTTTTACCTACAAGGTGTGCGCGTCAGCGAGGTATCTTGAAAGCCACCCGCCCATCCGGGAAGTGGAGGATCTGGCCGACCATAACTGCTTTGTGTACAGCTATTTCAAGTCGGGAAATTTCTGGCCGCTTGCTCAGGGTATCACCGTCGCAGGCTCCCTGAAGGTGAACAGCACATTGTTCATGAAACAGGTGATCGAGGATGGGCTGGGCATCGGCTTTCTCCCCAGCTTTGTGGCCAGGGAGGGCATCGAACAGGGCAAACTGGTGGAAGTGCTGCCGGAGGTAGGCCGCCCGGACCTTACGCTGTATGCGCTCTATCCAAACCGGCAGTTTACGCCGCCGAAATTACTCAGTTGCATTGAGTTTCTGCAGTCCTGGTTTCTGTCTAGGAATCTGGACGAAAGGGGCTTCAATGACCCGCTGCAGAACCCCGACTGAGGGCGTAAAACTGATGAAGTCGAGGTCGCGGTTATTGGATTTGCCTCGATACGCATGGGGTACGACGGCCCTAAACGGGAATTTGCGAGTCAGTTCTGAGCGTCCGCTTTGCGACCAGGCTGGCCAGCAGGGAACAATTTTCTGAACCATACTTAAAGACCCTTACCCTCCGAAGAGGGCCACGTCATGACGTTTCCTAACAGCAAAGTTCCCTGGAACAAAGGGAAGCTCGTCGGCCAGAAGCTGCCGCTCAAACTCGAACAAATATGGGCTATCCGTATTCGGTTAGAGATAGCAAAGAACATCCGCGAACTGGCGATGTTCAACATGGCAATTGACTGCAAACTCCGATCCTGCGATCTGGTAAAGCTATTGGTTCGAGATATTTCCAGAAACGGTGAGGTTCTGGACCGGGCGCAAGTCATCCAGCAGAAGACCAGTCAGCCTGTTCAGTTTGAGATAACCAAAAAGACGCGCGAATCGGTCGAAGCATGGATCGAGTTGCGAGGACTCGCAGGTATGGATTATTTGTGGCCGAGCCGGATGCGAAAGTTCGACCATATCACTACTCACCAATACGCCCGTCTTGTCAAAAAGTGGATTACCAGCATTGGACTTGATCCTTCAGTCTACGCAACCCATTCAATGAGACGGAGCAAAGCGACATTGATCTACAAGAAGACCAAGAATCTTCGAGCCGTCCAGTTGCTGTTGGGACACACGAATATGTCGAGCACCGTGCGGTACCTTGGTGTCGAGGTCGAGGATGCTCTGGAGATAGCTGAGAGTATTGAAATTTAGGTGCGTAGCTTCTGTATTTGGTCCCTTTGGATGCCGCAAACGCTGCCAGCCCCGGTCGATGATCACCCTCGGGCTTCGATCAGACTCCTCCCGTCGCTAAACAATAGCGGACATTAGGGTTGAGCAATCATCACCAATGGAACAGCCATCCCTTCGGGATGAGGTTTGTATAGCGATAGCGTACTTGATCGAATGCCCGATTTCCCAAGAACGGTCATCCAATGATGAGCGTTCAATCGATGTGGGGGCGCCTCTGATAACATCAGGCTGCCAAGCTTGGCCTGGCGTCATTCATAAAAGCATCCATCTTGGAGTTGGCTCGGTCGGATGCCGGTTTCACTCATTGGTAGATGTCGCCAGCCGCACGCCGAGGCCAACTAGCAAAATGCCGGTGACTTTATTCAGGCACACGAGATACAGTGGGTTACGCCGCAACCCACCGCTTAAAGCCGCAGAGGACCAAGCCAATACGATACCCCAAACCGTGCTGGTAACCACGAACGTCAGACCCAACAACACAAAGCCCAGCAGGTGGGAATCGGCATCCCGGGCAATGAACTGCGGCAGGAATGCCAGGAAGAACAGCGCCACTTTGGGATTTAGAGTATTGGTGATCAAACCTTGCCGGAATGCGGAACCGACGCCGGCACTACACGGTTGATTGTCTCCCGGAATCTGCGTGGCTTTCTTAAAAATCATGCTCAAGCCCAGGTACACCAGGTAAGCCGCGCCTAGTAACTTGATTACAAGAAAAGCTGCTGCTGAGGCGGTGAGGAGTGCTGACAACCCAATGGCTGCTGCAAAGGTGTGGACAATCGCTCCTGCGGAAATACCCAATGACGACGCAATGCCCACCCCGCGGCCTTGGGCAAGACTGCGGCCTAGGATGTAAAAAGTATCCGGGCCTGGCACGAGATTAAGTGCAATGCTCGCAATAAGGAAAGCGCCAAAGTTTTCGATTCCAATCATAAGCAGGTGATCTGTGTTTGATTCGTTAACCAGAGAGCTATGACAGAGCAACCACTGGATGCAGGCAATTCGACTTTGTACCTATTTGCCATGGATGGCTGATCGACTTGTTTGAAACTGAATGTCCGCTTTGCGACCACTTCAAAGCTGGACGTTCGTGTTGACCTACGAATGTTCTGCTCGTTTGCTTTACGCCGCTCACTTTGAGCTACGCCTATCCCAAACGTTCATTTTCCGGGAGACTAGAGGGCTATGACCGCTGACTCTAAAACAATTCAGTACGCGTTCGCACTAGATTCCCACGGATTCCTAACTCATATCAGGGAAGCAGTCCGCTCGCAGGATTACATTTGCCCCGGCTGTAGACAAAACCTCTCCCCAGTGATGGGCGAAAAGAACGCGAGGCATTTCCGTCATGCGCAAGAATGCTGCACCCTTGAGACTTACCTGCATAGGTGTGCAAAAGAGGCCTTCTTCGAGCGATATCAAAAATCATTGAACGATGGAACGCCCATCAGTCTCGCATTAGAACGCCAAGTTTTTTGCACTGGCGAACGATTGGCACTTGCGAGAGCCTCCTCCCTTCGTTGCCAGACGTCGGTTCCCGCAAAGTACAACTTGACGCAGTTTTTCGACACAGCGGCGCTCGAAAAGAAAGATGCTTATACTGGTTTGAAACCGGATGTCTTGTTAAGCCACGCGACAAGCGAGCGACGGTGTTACATCGAAATGTGTGTAACACACCCCTGTAGCCCAGAGAAGATCGAGACCGGGGTTCCGATTCTTGAATTCAAGATTGCATCTGAAGCGGATATTCGGCAGTTGATGACCGGATATTATTCGGGAAAAGACGATAATCTGACCGTTTATAACTGGCAGCCGCCTGCAAGATTGGAGGAAACATGTCGCGGCGAGTGCTCTGTGGGCAATGTGTTCTTGGATGTCTGGAGCCTCAGTGAGTCCGGACGGCTGAATCGGACTACCCAGCCTCTGTCAGCAGTCGATCTAACCGCCAACACAGTATCGAACACTTGGCCAAGCTCGACCGCTGGGGCTGAACTGATCGCTAATCTGCGGAACTTCGTCGGCGAAGCTGATCCGGATTCCCAGTTTCCCAACTGCGTTCGGTGCGAGCATGCGGAGTACTGGGAAGACGGTTTCTTGTTCTGTCGTAGTAAGGCGAAGATGGTCCCATACACCGAGGCCCGACAGTGTGCATCCTACCGGATGAAAACATGACAAAGCGACTAACTTGGGAACAAAAAAGAGTCGTCAGCCATGGCGCAGGGCATGCGCTGGTAAAAGCAGTGCCCGGCAGCGGAAAAACCACGACTCTGGTGAAGCGCGTTGAACGCTTGGTGCGATCCGGAATTGACCCACGATCTATCCTAATTCTGATGTATAACAAATCCGCCCAGGTCAGTTTTTCACAGAAACTGAGGGTAGCGCTGAAATCACCTGTAATTCCGGAAGCCCGGACCTTTCACAGTTTGGCTCTGGAAATCGTCCGGCACGGAGAGTGTAATCAGAGCATCCGTAAGAAAGAGCTCCTAGGGTCTGACGATTACCGCTACGATCAGCTGATAAAGCAAGCGTATCGAGAAGGGTTTGAGGAAGAGACCGATTACATCGACCCGAATGACATTGAAGCATTGGAGTTATTTATTGCTCGCTGCAGAGCGGCGGCGGTGACGCCATCCGATGCAGCCAGCGATCCTATATTCGGCTCCGAGAAGCCGGAGTCGATTCGCGCATACCGACGGTACTGCGAGCTACTGGAAGACAGTGGCCTGCGCACATTCGATGACGCTTTGATTGAGGCGGTTGAGCTTTTGCGCAACGACACGGGGTTCAGTGACCACCTCGCTCATATCATTGTTGATGAATATCAGGACGTGAACCTCGTCCAACATGATATGACAAGACTGCTGGCACGATCGGGGGCTTCCGTGATGGCCGTGGGTGACATCAACCAATGCATTTACGAGTGGCGAGGAGCGCGCCCCGATTTCATCGGCGGTTTGTTTGAAAAACACTACCCGAATACGAGAGTCTTTCAGCTGTCCTGCACGTTCAGATTCGGCCATGAGCTGTCTTTGATGGCCAACTCTGTTATTCGACGCAACTCTGCAAAACTGACCAGACTTTGTGTCAGCCACCCAAGCACGCCTCGCACCGAGGTCCGGGTCCACTCTGACAAATGTCTGTCCACTGTCCTGTCAGGTCTCGCATCGATCGAAGGCACGAGAGCGATTCTTTCTAGGACAAAAGCCTCGCTGGCTGAAGCAGAAATTGCATTGCGGCTTTGCAGAGTGCCATATCGTTACCTCAATGGCGCAACCTCGTTACACACCAGAACCGAAATAGGCATCTTAATAGTTGGCATCCTTCTCGCTGTGTATGGCGACCTAAGCCGATTGGATAACCACCCGAACAAACAGCAAATCCTCTTCGGTTTCCTCAGACAAGCGGGGTTCAGATGGAAGAAAGGACAGTTTAAATCGGCTTTAAGTGGACTGATGGCACCCTCGGCTGACCCATGGTCGGTTCTTGGGGAGCTGTTCAAATATTCGATACCTCAGAAGGATCGTTTGGCCCAACTCCGCGCGGTCTGCAAGAATGCCGACGAGCAAACTCCGGCTGTCCATGTCTTCCGAAAACTGCATTCCGCTGGCTTCATTGACAGTATTGGTAAAGAAGGAGTCAGTCGAACGAAATCGAACGATCAGCGCAGAGGGGTCGCTAAGGTCGACGAACTGCTCGATGCCAGCGACATCAATGCCAGTAACTTTTTGGGTCTCATTCTCCGTCCAACGCAGGACTCCGAGGGCCACGAGCCGTTCGTGCTCTCAACGTTGCACGGGGCCAAAGGTCTTGAGTGGGATAACGTCATCCTCGTTGGCCTCACTGAGCAAGAGTTTCCAGGCGGAAACCCCGATGAGCTTCGCAGTATCATTTCGCCAGCTCAGCCGGCGCAGAACGACGAGGCTATTGAAGAGGAGCGTCGGCTCTTTTACGTTGGTATAACCCGAAGCAAGCACCAGCTTCACTTGATCGCCCCGCAAGATGACGGACTTGAGAAGTGGCTGAGCAATCGTTGGGACAGTAGCCCGAAAAGACCTCCAATCGCGACACGCTTTGTCTACGAGGCGGGCTGGACCGCCTGCTCAGAAACCAGCGCTGCCATCTACGCCCAAAAGGCTGATCAACAAAAGCGTGATTTCAGCAAATTTCACCAGTGGTATCTAAGAGATCTTCAGCGTTTAAGAGTTTAGTTAAAAAGGCCGGACATATGGGAGAAAGGCTTTCAGCCTGACGAGCATATACTTCCACTACTTATGTCAGTGAGAAGTGTGGAAACTAGGTAGAGCCCGCACTGAAGGTTAACTTTGGGAATCGAGGTTTATGATTCATCAAGGTTAAAGCGCTGTCGCAATATTTGCTTCCACCGAAGTCTTCAGGCATTTGAATGTCCGCTTTGCGACCAAGGCTACTTACGGACCTCAGCTAAACAAAAGCGAACATTCGATTTTATCTTAATAATTCGATAGAAACGCGTAAACCGCTACAGGACTTAGTCGAAAAGCTGATTTTACCTTCATAGCGAGTCACTATATCTCGAACGATAGCAAGGCCGAGACCGTGCCCAGGTGTTTGCTCATCTAGCCGCAGACCCCTTTGGCCCAAACTGGCTAAATCCTTGTGATTAACCCCTGGGCCATCATCAGCAACAACTATTCGCTTGAAGCCGCTGCCTTGTTCCACAGAGAGCTCTACGCATCTCGAAGACCATTTGCCAGCATTGTCGAGTAAGTTGCCCAATACTTCATTTAGATCATGTTCTTCTATCGGCCATCGGCTGTCTTCAGGCAGAGAACTCGATAGTTCAAACGACTTTTCCGGATATAAACGACCGAGCATCCACAAAAGATCCCGTGCCTGTTTTATGGGGTAGGCGCTTTTTCCAATCTGGGGCCCTGCAAAACGGCTTCGACGCATTTCAGCTTCTAATTGCCTGTCGATATCGCTTAGTCGCTCCACCATCTGGCGCCTTAGATTGGTGTCGAGAGGACGTGTGTCGTCTTCCAGTATCTGCCGGACGGCTGCGATGGGGGTTTTGACGCTATGAGACAGGTTTGCGAGAGCGTCCCTGGAGCGCTCAAGTCGCTGATCTAAGGAGTCCAGCAACTGATTTAGTTGAAGAACCAGCGGGTGGAACTCCTCTGGCGACTGAACGTTGATTCGGGAGATCTCTCCGTCCTGGAGTCTTTTTAATGCGGCTTTGAGTGTGACAACCGGTCGCATGGACATCGTGATTCCGAACCAGAGCACGGCGACCAAGAGCATAATCAACAGAACTGATACTACGGCGGTCCAGGTATGAAGTGCAGCTTGGCTGCGTTTCAGCGCACCCAGATCTTCAGAAACGATTACGACGATGGGTGTTTCACCGACCTGAAAAGACTTTCGGTAGGCGAGGATGTCTAAGGGAGTATCAGTGGTTTCGGCATCTTCTACGCGAACGGTTCCGTCTTCTTCGTTTTCAATCAGAGGCGTTAACAAGGGCTCCCAAGTATCAGGTGAAATGATGGTCTGTTCGGGTGTATGTATGGCAAAGGCATGATGAAAAACATCCTGGAAATAATCGCCCGTCTGGAGAGTGTCAACTTCACCATTCGCGTCGCGAATCTGGTGCTCAAGGAAAACGACTTCATCTTTCAGTCGGCTTTCAACGAATTCCCGAGACATTCGGTCGAGCAGCAAGCCATGGACCAACCACGCCACCCCCATTAGACCAATTCCGGCGGGCAGTAACAGCGCAAGCAAGGTTCCTTTTACGGACGCAGGCTTTTTAAGGAATCGCATTAAAAATGTACCCCTGGCCGCGTCGTGTTGAGATGGTTTCGCTGCCCACTAGCTTCCTTAACCTCCGAATATACGCCTCAATGACGTTTTCGCTCGGGCTATCATTCAAGTTGTAAAGCTGTTCCATTAGTTGTTCTTTGGAAAAGACGTGGCCAGGGCGGCTCATCAAACAACGTAGCAGCCGGAATTCGGTGCCGGTAAGTGTATGTTCCACGCCGTCGTCCATCTTGAGACTCTGGCGGTTTTCGTCCAGTTCAAAGCGGCCGGCTTTAACCTGAGCATGGACCCTTCCTTCACTTCGACGCACGAGTGCGTTGAGGCGTGCGATTAGCTCTTCTGTCTGAAAAGGTTTTGCCAGGTAATCGTCTGCCCCGGCTTTTAAGCCGTTAACCTTATCCTGCCAATCGCCTCTCGCGGTCAGAATCAAGACCGGACAGCTGACGTGATTCGTTCGCCACTTTCTCAATACGTCCAGCCCGTTGCCATCAGGTAGACCCAGGTCCAGAACAACAGCACGGTAATCCTCTTGCTCACCCAGAACGACGGCTTCTCGGGCACTGGGAGTTGTATCAACGCTGAAACCTGCTTTTCCCAACTGCCTGACCAGACCCTCAGCAAGCAAGCGGTCATCTTCGACGAGCAGTAAACGCATGAGTTTTTCCTTCTATGTATGGTCCGCGGTCGAAAGTGTGACTGATTAACCTGAATTCAGCCTGAACGGAAAATAGTTCGAGTTTTTCAGAAAGAATTCAGGTTAGTGAGAGAAGGTAACAACCGATTCTGGACATTGCTCAAGATTGGGGCTCAATCCGGCAGTGTTTTTCGAGCAATATTTTACAGAGGATAAAAAGATGAATGCATCAAAACTATTCGTAGCGGGTATGGCGCTTTCAATGTCGGCAACAGCGTTTGCGGCTGGCGCCCATGATGGTGGCCACGGGCACGGCGCTACAAGCGGTGAACCTGGCAAAGCGTCGGAGGCCAGCCGAACCGTAACTGTCGAGATGTACGACAACTACTACGAACCCGAAGAAATCAGTGTAAAGCCGGGTGAAACCGTTCGCTTCGTGGTGGAGAACAAGGGAAACCTCGTCCATGAGTTCAGTGTTGGCACTCCCGACATGCACGAAGCTCATCAAGAGGAAATGATGATGATGGTTGAGCATGGCGTCATCCAGGGCGGCAAGCTGAACCACGACATGATGAATATGGATATGGGGAATGGCCATTCCATGAAGCATGACGACCCGAACAGCGTGTTGCTGGAACCGGGCCAAAGTAAAGAAGTGGTATGGAAGTTCTCTGATAAAGGCAATATCGAATTTGCCTGCAACGTGCCGGGCCACTATCAGGCCGGGATGTACGGTGAGGTCAATTTCGAGTAACTCGCTTAACTGAGGTCCGCGAGCGCGGGGCTGAGACACGTTTCTCGGCCCGGCTTCAATGACGTGTAGTTCGGAGCAACACAGATGAAACCACGCTTTTTGACAGGGCTTTTGAGCCTGCTGATGCCAGCCATGGTTCTGGCCGGTGAGTACGACCTTACGGTCGACCGGGTAAAAATTGATACCGGCGATTTTGTGAAGGAAGGCATTGGATACAACGGCGCATCTCCGGGACCGGTAATGCGTTTCAAGGAAGGCGAGAACGTCCGGATCAACGTGACCAACAACCTGGATGAGATGACGTCCATTCACTGGCACGGCCTGATCCTTCCTTTTAACCAGGACGGTGTGCCTGGTATCAGTTTCCCGGGCATCAAGCCGGGTGAAACCTTTACCTATGAGTTTTCTATCCAGCAGGCAGGCACCTACTGGTTCCACAGCCACTCTGGTTTTCAGGAGCCGGACGGGGCCTATGGTGCCATTGTCATCGAGCCCGAGGGCCGTGAGCCATTCCGCTACGATCGTGAATACGTGGTGCAGCTGACTGACAAGCACCCCCATTCCGGTGACCGCATCATGCGCAACCTGAAAATGATGGCGGATTACTACAATCGCCAGCAATTGACAGTGGGTGACTTTTTCTCTGAGGTGTCGGAAAACGGCCTGATGAACACTGTCCAGGATCGTATGGCCTGGGGCAGCATGCGCATGATGAAGGCGGATGTGGAAGACGTGCAAGGTTTTACCGGGTTAATCAATGGCAAGGGATCGGACCAGAACTGGACCGGGATCTTTGAACCTGGCGAGCGTATTCGCCTGCGTTTCATCAATTCATCGGCGATGACCTATTTCGACATCCGGATCCCTGGTCTGGATATGACGGTTGTGCAGGCCGATGGCAATAACGTGCAGCCGGTTACCGTGGACGAATTCCGGATCGGTGTAGCGGAAACTTATGATGTGATCGTGCGCCCGAAAGATGAGCAGGCTTACACTATCTTCGCCGAATCCATGGGACGTTCCGGCTTTGCCAGGGCAACACTGGCCCCTGAAAAGGGTATGGAAGCGGCCGTGCCGCAACTGCGTGAACCTGCCCGCCTGACAATGGCTGATATGGGCGGCATGCCCGGTATGGACCATGGCAGCATGGCGGGGATGGATCATGGAGGCATGGATATGGGCAGCTCAGAAGATATGTCCGGGATGGATCACTCCTCAATGGAGGGAATGGACCACTCCAACATGGACAGCATGGATCATTCCAATATGGAAGGTATGGACCATGGTTCCATGACGATGGGAAAAGAAGATAAAAGCGATCCTTTCTATGCCAAGGGCAGTGGCCTCATGCCCAAAGCTGCTAATGGCGGTAAATTTCTGTCTTACGCCGACCTGAAGGCTCAGGATCCGTTGTATGAAGACCGCGAACCGACCCGGGAAATCGAGCTTCGCCTGACCGGCAATATGGAGCGTTACACCTGGAGCATTAATGGCGTCAAGTATGAAGACGCCGATCCGATTCGTCTGAAATACGGTGAGCGGGTCCGCTTCAAGTTTGTTAACGAAACCATGATGACGCATCCAATGCACCTGCACGGCATGTGGTCGATTTTGGACGTCGGCGCCGGCCAGTGGAATCCCATCAAGCACACTGTGAGCGTGAATCCGGGCACCACTGTGTACATGGAAACCGAAGTCGATGCCCCGGGGCAGTGGGCGTTCCATTGCCACCTTTCCTACCACGCGGCGGCCGGAATGTTCCGTAAGGTGATTGTCGAAGGTGGCCCGGATTCAACCCAGGCGAAAACAGACGCGATTGCTGAAGATGGAGGTGAGGTATGAGCTGTATTCGATCACTTGTCGCAGTCAGTCTTATTGCCTCTGTTGGCTTCTCAACGGCGGTGACAGCTCAGGAAATGATTTCTGACACTACCGCTCGTAAACAGCCGCTCACAACCTGGGGGGTTCAGTTCGAGGAGTTTGAATACCGCTACAGCGACGATGATGAGGAACTGGGCGTCTGGAATGCGGATGCCTTTTATGGCACCGACGATTTTAAAGTCCGGCTGCTCACAACCGGTGAATACGAGATAGAAGAACAGGCCTACGAAACACTGGAAAATCAGTTGGTCGGCCAGATCCCCATCTCTAAATTCTTCGATGCCAAAGCGGGTGTTCGCTTTGACACCCCTGAAGGACCGGATCGAACTTACGCCGTACTGGGTGTCGCTGGGCTTGCACCCCAATGGTTTGAGGTTGATGCCAACCTGTATGTGAGCGATGAAGGTGAGACGTCCGCTGAGCTGGACGCAGAGTATGAATTATTGCTCACCAATTATTGGATCCTCGCGGCGACACTGGACGCAACGGTGGCCTTCAGTGAGGATCGTGAAATTGGTGTTGGCAAAGGTCTGGTGTCCACCGAAGCAGGGCTGCGTCTGCGTTATGACTTGGTTGATCGCGCCTTTTCGCCCTATGTCGGTGTGGTGCATGAACAAAAATACGGTGATACCGCGGATTTCGCTGAAACCGGCGGCGGAAGCACAGAAGACTGGTTTGCCGTGATCGGCGCTCGAATTGCATTCTGACGTTGATGTTGAAGGGCCATTGGGAAACTGATGGCCTTTTTCGTCTATGATTTGATGTAACTCAAATCCACCGAAAGCATGTGTCCATTTTCAGTCGCAGTTCAGGTTGAAGTGTTTTGATACAGGGAGAAGTCATCAGGAAGAGAGGTGTCACCCCATGACCAAAGCACACAAAGCAACCAACCAGGAGCAGTTTTTGTTGCGCCGAAAAATGACCGTCGAGGGGCTTGGAGAGGATCAGTGGGAGGGGCTCATCCACGATCTGAATCACCACCCATGCGTTGATTTCGCCGAGCGTAAGCCAAATGGCACATTGCAGGTGACGTACGATGGAACCCACTGGTCCGTCGATGAATTACTGGAACTGATCAAGGCTTACGGTGGCCGATTGAAAACCGGATGGTGGACCCGGCGCAAACTGGCCTGGTACCGGTTTACCGACGACAACGTCCGGGCAAATGCCAAGCATGAGCCGTTCTGCTGTTCCAAGATTCCACCCATGAAAAAATAAGAGGAGATTGAATGAGCAGGGAGGAAGATCGAAGAACTCGCTACCAGGAAGGTAGTCTCACTCTGCCAGGGACGGTGATGCTGGGTACCGGCGTCATGATTGGCGCCGGTATTTTTGCTCTGACCGGGCAGATGGCCCAGATGACCGGTGTGCTATTCCCGCTGGCCTTTCTCGCTGCAGCGGTGATTGTGAGCTTCAGCGCCTATTCCTACATCAAGATCTCCAATACCTACCCTTCCGCCGGCGGTATCGGGATGTACCTGCACAAGGCCTACGGAAACCGGCTGCCAACGGCTTTCAACGCCCTGTTGATGTATTTTTCCATGGTCATCGCTCAGAGCTTCCTGGCCCGGACCTTTGGCTCTTACACCATGCAACTTTTTGGCGGGGATGACAGTGGCCGCATGGTGCCCATTCTCGGCGTGGCGCTCATTCTTGCGGCCTTTCTGATCAACCTGCTGGGCAATCGGATGATTCAAGGGGTGGCTTCCTTTATCGGGATCCTGAAAATCGGCGGCATACTGATTTTCGGTCTGGTCGGGGTCTGGATTGCCGACTCAATCTCGGTTGATTTTTCGGAGCCCGGTGAAGCCGGAACGCTGGGCAACTTCTTGGGCGCGACCGCGTTGGGCATTCTTGCGTTCAAAGGCTTTACGACCATCACCAACAGTGGTTCGGAAGTCATCGACCCGAAGCGAAACGTTGGGCGCGCCATCGTGATTTCCATTGCCGCCTGTGTGGTGATCTACACGCTGGTGGGATTTGCGGTCGCCAGCAATCTATCTCTGGCTGAAATTATCGAAACGCAGGATTACTCTCTCGCCGCTGCTGCACGCCCCGCTCTCGGCGAATACGGCGTCTGGTTTACTGTTGCGATTGCCATGATGGCCACGGCGGGAGGAATTCTGGCCAGTGTATTTGCTGTGTCCCGCATGTTGGCCATGCTGACGGAGATGAAACTGGTTCCTCATCGGCATTTCGGGATGCCCGGCAGCATTCAGAAGCACACACTGGTGTATACCGTTGTCCTGGGTCTGATTCTGACCGCCTTCTTTGACCTGTCACGCATTGCTGCGCTGGGTATCGTGTTTTATCTGATTATGGACATTGCCATTCACTGGGGTGTGCTCCGTTATCTACGCAAAGACATTAAGGCCAACACCTGGGTGCCAGCAACAGCCATCTTGTTGGATCTTTTGGCGCTGGGCGGCTTCGTCTGGGTAAAGCTTAATACGGACCCGTTCGTCATCAGCGTGGCAGTCGTGACCATGATCGTGATTGCAGTATCCGAGCAGATTTTCCTTAAAAGATCACCGGAATCGGCGCAAGCGAAACAGGAAGAGAGTCATGCGCATCATCATTAATCTGAATCAGGAAGAGAGGCTATTGCCATGATGGGAGATAACATGTTCGGGAATACCATGTGGGCAGGCCACTGGCTGTGGATGCTGGTGATTGCTATTGTGGTGGTCATTCCGGCTTGGCGTATTTGCCAGCGCACTGGGTATCCGGGGTGGATGGGTGTGCTGATATTGATCCCCATCGTCAATCTGGTTCTGCTGTATTTTATTGCATTTGCAGACTGGCCCGCCGACAAAACAGGAGATCGCAATGGCTGAGCACCATCACGCCCATGACCACGATCACCACACCGATAAAGAACCTGGCGAGCACACCGCCAAGGATCCGGTTTGCGGCATGGCAGTGGATCCGCATACCGCGGAACACCGCAGCCAGCATGGCGGTAAAACCTGGTACTTCTGCTCGTCGCGTTGCCAGTCCAAATTCGACGAGGACCCTGAGCAGTACCTCGATTGGGAAAAGAAACAGCAAGAGCCGGTAGCGCCGGGCACTATGTATACCTGTCCCATGCACCCCGAGATTCGGCAGCAAGGGCCAGGGGACTGCCCAATCTGCGGCATGGCCCTGGAGCCCGAGCAGGTAAGCCTGGACGACGGGCCTTCGGAAGAACTCAAAGACATGACCCGCCGATTCTGGATCGGCCTGGTGCTGGCCCTGCCTGTACTGGTGCTGGAGATGGGTGGGCACCTCACCGGACTCGATCACATTATAGCCCCGCAGATGTCCAACTGGATTCAACTGGTGCTGGCAACGCCTGTGGTGCTCTGGTGCGGTTGGCCCTTCTTCGTCCGGGGTTGGAAATCCGTGGTTAGCCGTAACTTGAACATGTTTACGCTCATTGCCATTGGTACCGGCGTCGCGCTGATCTACAGCCTGGTGGCGACCCTGGCGCCGCAGATCTTCCCAGGCGCCTTCCGGCAGGAAGACGGGTCGGTCGCCGTCTACTTCGAGGCGGCTGCTGTCATCGTGGTGCTGGTGCTGCTGGGGCAGGTGCTGGAATTGCGCGCCAGAGAGAAAACCTCTGGTGCCATCAAGGCCCTGCTGGATCTGGCACCGGCGACGGCCAGAAAACTGGACGACGATGGCAGCGAATCCGATGTGTCGCTTGATCAGGTCAAGGTGGGCGACCGCCTGCGGGTGCGCCCCGGTGACAAGGTGCCGCTGGACGGCGAGGTGCTTGAAGGCAGCTCCAACGTGGATGAATCCATGGTGACCGGTGAGCCTTTGGCAGTCAGCAAAAAATCCGGCGACCAGGTGATCGGCGGCAGTATCAACCAGCAGGGCAGCTTTATCATGCGGGCCGACAAGGTCGGTCGGGACACCATGCTGTCCCAGATTGTGCAGATGGTGGCCAGCGCTCAACGCAGCCGTGCACCCATCCAGGGGCTGGCAGACAAGGTGGCAGGATACTTTGTGCCAGCCGTAATCGTGATCGCCATTATCGCCTTCATTGCCTGGTCCTTCCTTGGGCCGACGCCCCCGATGGCATTCGGTCTGATTGCTGCTGTGAGCGTGCTGATTATTGCGTGCCCCTGCGCCCTAGGTCTGGCAACGCCTATGTCCATTATGGTCGGCGTCGGGCGCGGCGCACAGAGTGGTGTGCTGATCCGTGATGCAGAAGCACTGGAGCGCATGGAGAAAGTGGACACGGTGGTGGTGGATAAAACCGGCACGCTGACAGAGGGCAAGCCGCAAGTCACCCGGCTTGTCGCGGCCGACGGGTTCGATGACAGTAGTCTCATGCGTTATGCAGGTGGCCTGGAGAAAGGCAGTGAGCACCCACTGGCTCACGCCATACTCGATAAAGCCAAGGGCATGGACCTGAAGCTTCCGGATGCGGAAGACTTTGACTCTCCGAATGGTAAAGGGGTTACCGGTCGAATAGACGGCAAGCGGGTGCTACTTGGTAACCGCCTTCTCATGGAGTCGGAAAATGTCGACACCACGCGATTTGACGGCGACGCCGACCAGCTCCGAAAAGATGGTGCTACCGTGATTTTTGCTGCTGTCGACGGAAACGTCGCAGGGTTGCTGGCGATTGCCGATCCGGTCAAGGAAACCACCGAAGCCGCTATTTCCGCGCTGCAAAAAGACGGCATCCGGGTGGTCATGCTGACCGGCGATAACCGCACTTCAGCTGAAGCAGTTGCCCGAAAACTGCATATCGACGAAGTGGAAGCGGAAGTCCTGCCGGAAGATAAGGGCAAGATCGTCCAGCGCCTGAAAGACGAAGGCCGTGTTGTCGTGATGGCGGGTGACGGCGTAAACGATGCGCCTGCACTGGCAACGGCGGATGTCGGTGTGGCCATGGGCACCGGGACCGATGTCGCCATCGAAAGCGCCGGCATTACGCTGCTACGCGGCGACCTGATGGGCATTGTCGAGGCGCGCCGTTTGTCTCTGGCGACCATGCGCAATATCCGTCAGAACCTGTTTTTCGCCTTCGTTTACAACTCCGCCGGTGTTCCGATAGCGGCAGGGGTTTTGTACCCGTTTTTCGGGATACTGCTGTCGCCCATTTTTGCAGCGGCCGCCATGTCGCTGTCCTCGGTCAGCGTGATCGTGAATGCGCTGCGTTTGAGGGTGGTGAAACTCGGGTCAAAACAATGAACTTCTGAATCATTGGAGGTAGCTATGTCATACACAATCGATCGAGTTATCAAAGATGTCGATTTCGAGGACGTGGACAGAAGAGCGCGTCAGGCCCTCACTGATCACGGCTTCGGTGTGCTGACAGAAATTGATGTCAAAGCCACCATGAAGAAAAGCTGGACAAGGATATGCAGGCCTATCGGATTCTCGGGACCTGCAATCCTGGCATGGCCTGGGAAGCCATCGGTGTGGAGCCTCGCGTGGGTGCCATGCTGCCTTGCAACGTTATTCTTCGTGAGGTTTCGGAGGGCATTGAGGTAAGTGCAGTGGATCCATTGGCTTCCATGAGCGCCATCGATAATGACGAGCTCAAGCAGGTTGCCGGGAAGGTCAGGGATATGCTCTCTGAGGTTGTGGAATCGATCTGAAGCCGGTAGAGGCGTCGATTTGCTGCAGTGCCTGCGGTTTGCAATGGATTAGCGAATTAGCCAGGCGAGCGCATAGCCCAACTGAACACTGGAAATGCAAATAGGACTCCTCATTTGACGACGGGATACCTATTTGATGTCAGTCATATTATGGAGAAGAAAAAAGGAAAAAAGGAAAAAAGGAAAAAAGATATGGATATAAAGACTTTTGGACAACTGATCGACTGGACGCGCGATCTGCACTCACATCTGGCGAGCTGTCTGTCCCATTGCGCAACAAAGCACGAGGAAGAACGGGCCCGTGCGCTTTTGGATTATCTGGCAGCTCATGAATCGGAAATAGAGCGGATCGTGAACGAGTTTGAGCACCAAGGGGATAAGAAGGCACTGGAAACTCGGGTGTACGACTACCTGTCCCATAATCCGATCAAAACTCATCGAACCTGCGACGAGCCTTACGCGAAGCTTGATTTTGATGGTATCTGCCGGGAAGTGTTCGACTTTCATGATCAGATTATTGATCTCTACAAAACGCTGATTGGAAAAGCCGAAATTCCAGAAGCAAAAGAGCTGTTCGAATCTCTTTTGGCGATGGAGGAAAATGAGTCGATGAGACTGGCTCGTCAGGTTGGCCGAATGCAGGATCTATGAGATCCGAGCACTTTTGCTGACGGCTTAATCCCTTTGAATGTTTCCAATTGAGGCTCACCTTCACACCTCAAAGACGGGCGCAAAGCCACCTCCCGGCGTTCGAAAGTTGGTGGCCTGGCCCTGGTACACACGGGCAGCGGCAAGCAGATGTTGCCCGGCATAGGTGTACAAACGGATATCGACCTTTCTGGTGGTGACCGTGCCATCCACTCTCAGGGTGCGTTCTCCGGCGGGAACGAAGTTCTGCGCGATGTAATCACCCTTCAGGATCTCTTCGAAAACGCGGCGGGTTAGTTTTTCGCCCCGATAGACGCCCTTGCTGCCATGGCCCGCTACCGGTTTGAAAAACAGTTTACGCCGGTTGCTCCACAACTCCGCCTCATCACTTGCTGAAACCAGCCGGGTCTTCGGTACAGCTCTATCCAGAAATCCTGCCTCGGTTTCACTCAGGCCCCAGTCGCGCAGGGTTTGGGCATCAGATAGCAGGATCAGGTTCCGTTTGTCGGCCATCAGCGCATGGGCGCGTGGATTGGGCGTGACGACCGCCGCGCCGTCGAGGTAGGCAGGCACAGGGGTAATTCCTCTTGCACAATGGGTTTTCTTGCCACCGATAACGGGCCTGATTGTCAAATGGATGTTTCTTGGGTGGTTGACTCTGAGAGCCAAATGAAGAGGCATCGTGGAAGTGAAGTAAATTACTTTCTGTATTTTCAATATTTAATAAATAGTCGACTGTCGTTCTAAGAGACAGTCGACTACTGGTTATTCTCTAACACGCTGGATTTATTTAAGTATGATTGTGGTGTGTGTTTCTGACTGATATTTTTTGCTGCTTATTGACATTGGACCCGTTCATTGATTTTTGAGATTGCATTTCTTTCATGCAGGTCATCATTCTGGTTTTCGTGTCGACTGTTTTGTTCGGGTAAGTGCGCGCTTCATTAATCCGATCGGCCAATCCTGAATTGGCAGTGGCCATGGTAGAAAATAAAGTGGCAGCTGCGGCAGCGATAATGATTTTTTTCATGATGTTCTCCTTAATTGCCTTAAACCGTTCAAGAAATTCAGTTCAGTTTCAGATTTCTGTGATTTACTTGAGCGTGATCAGGACGTCGACTGCTCGAAGCCCGAGCCAGCCGACGCTTGCGTCTCCACGAGTTGACTTTACCGCAGGGATTACCCTGCGGTATTTTTTTGCCTTTGTTTCAGAGCTTTGTGATAAGCCCGGCCTTCTTTCGTCATCATTTGCACGCGAGCCTCAAAGCCCCCTTCGGACATCGCATTACGTGTCATGTCTCTGTGTAAGCGCTGCATCTCTTCATTCTTAAGTATTTCTTCAATGGATGATTTTTCCATCATTTGGCTGTGCATGGCCTTCATGTCCTTATTGTCTGAGATGTTGCCGGCGAGTACGGACGTTGAAACAGTAACTGCTGCTGCAAATATAAGTAAATTTTTCATTTTTACACCTCCTAGTTGGTTGATGAGTTAATTAAAACATCGGTTTCTGAATTGATCCTGAAAGAAACAAAACAATTTAAAATAAAGTAACTTTTTTCAGGAATAACAGTATCTTGATATAAATCAAATTGTGCATTTTCGTTCTGCAATTCAGTTTGGTTTCAGATAAGCGCTATAAGATTGCGATTCAGAAACATTTCAATGGAGATATAACATTGTCCATTCTTCCTCACCTTATAAAGCCGGCCTTTCTCGGTGCTTTGGTTTTGACCAGTTTGCCCGCTTGGACGGCACCCAGACTTGAGTTAACCGGCGCGATTGATGCGGCCATCGAGAACGATCCGTGGCTGCGTCAGAGTGTGCAGATGCAAGATGCTCTGTTGGAAGAAGCTGTTGCCGATGGGGCACTCCCGGACCCCCGGATGACGCTTGGTGCCGCGAATTTGCCCACGGATACTTTCGATACCGGACAGGAGGCAATGACTCAGGCCACCATTGGATTTACCCAGCGAATTCCGCGAGGTGATAGCCGTCAGCTGGCCAGTGAAAAAAAGCAGGAAATGGCAGGCGTTCAGCCTTTTCGGCGCGAGAACCGCCGGGCGCAGGTCATGGAATCGGTAGCGCATCTCTGGCTTGAGGTCTGGCGAACCCAGCAAAGCATCGAACTGATTGAAGATAATCGTGCTCTGTTTCAACAGTTAGAGGATGTCGCAGAGGCTGGGTATACCTCAGCAAGCATGGGTTCCAGGCAGCAGGATGTTATCCGTGCCTCGCTGGAACTGACGCGACTTGAGGACCGGCTGACGGTGCTGCATTCGCAACAGGCATCGAACCGCGCGGAGCTGGCAGAGTGGATAGGCCCGGACCAGGCCAAGCTGGCTGTCAGTAAAGATGTACCCAACGAGTTGCTGAGAGTGTTTCCTCTGGGCTGGGCTGAAACATCCGCAGAGGCACTGATCCGTCATCCGTCAATCCGCGCGACTGATCAGCTGATTGATGCCCAGAGTGTTGACGTTGACCTGGCTCGCCAGGCCTACAAGCCGGAATGGTCAGTATCTGCACAATATGGATACAGGGAGCGGGCACCAAACGGTCAGGACAGGGCCGACCTGTTTTCTGTAGGCATTGGCTTTGATCTCCCGATCTTTACAGGCAACCGGCAGGATCGAAAACTGAATGCATCAGTGGCGCGACTGGAGGCGGCAAAAACAGAACGTATTTTGCAGATCCGGGGACTTCAGGCCAAAGCCCGTGCGGCCGTGGCCCGGATCGAACGACTGGATGACCGCATAGAGCTCTATGAACAGACCCTGCTGCCGCAAATGGAGGCGCAGGCAAGCGCAGCATTGACTGCTTACAACAACGATGACGGCGACTTCGCCGAAGCGGTACGAGCGCGAATTGCAGAGCTTAATACCCAGGTTGAATTGATACAGATGATGGCCGAGCGGGCCAAGAATCTGGCGAGTTTCCGTTATCTGACGTCCGACACTTCCGACATACCTTCCTTTTCACTGAATCGTTACCAGGACTGACCATCATGGCTAATTTTGCTCGCCCTTTGGGCTTTGTATTGCTCGGCGGCCTCGCCGGTGCAGGGGCCACGTACTGGCTTGACACTGACGCGACTTCGACGCCTGCAGCTGAAATGGCCGCTTCTGGCCCAAAGGAGCCGCTGTATTGGGTAGCCCCGATGGACCCCAATTTCAAAAGTGACAAACCCGGAAAATCCCCGATGGGGATGGATCTGATCCCCGTATACGAGGAGGGTGGGTCAGCTGAGGATCCAGCCGGCACGGTCCGAATTTCACCAACGGTCGTCAACAACCTTGGGGTTCGAACGGAGCCGGTGATTCAGGGGCGCCTGCCTAACAACATTACTACCGTAGGCTACGTGCAGTACAACGAAGACGAGATGGCCCACGTGCACCCTCGTGTTGAAGGCTGGATCGAAGCGCTTTATGTCAAAGCCGAGGGCGAGCCTGTTGAGCAAGGCAAGCCTTTGTACACGCTGTACTCGCCCACCCTTGTGAATGCGCAGGAAGAACTGCTTCTCGCGATGAACCGTGGCAATCAGAGACTGGTTGATGCTGCTACCGAGCGATTGTTGGCGCTGAACGTACCGGCTAGTCTGATCAGCCAACTGCGCCAGAAGCGCGAAGTCCAGAGAACCATGACGGTTTACGCTCCGGGTTCCGGGGTGATCGAGAATCTGAATGTTCGTGAGGGTATGTTCATCAAGCCCGGAAACCGGGTTTTATCGATTGCCGCGCTGGATGAGGTCTGGGTGATCGGCGAAGTGTTTGAAAGCCAGCTTTCCGCCGTAGAGGCTGGTAACCGGGTGCAGATGACGCTGGATTACATGCCCGGTCGCGAGTGGCGCGGAAACGTGGATTACGTCTACCCCGAAGTGAACCCGAAAACCCGGACGGCGCAAGTGCGGATGCGCTTTGATAACGATGATGGTGTCCTGATGCCAGGCATGTTCGCTCGCCTGGATGTTCAGGGCGAACGGGGACAGCGGCAGTTTCTGGTGCCACGGGAGTCGGTCATCCGCACCGGACAGAGCGACCGACTGGTTCTGGCGATGGAAGAGGGCGCCTTCAAGTCGGTTAACGTGACCGTTGGGCGCGTCGGCGACAAGTATGCGGAAATACTCAATGGCCTCTCGCCAGGCGACACGGTGGTCACATCCGCCCAGTTCCTGATCGATTCGGAATCCAGCAAAACCTCGGACTTCCAACGGATGTCATCGCCTCAGGATATGGATGAGCAGGGGATGGATCATGAAGGCATGGATCACAGCACCATGAGCCATGGCGGGGGCGAGTCATGATTGCCGCTATTATTCACTGGTCTATTCGTAACCGCTTCCTGGTGTTGCTGGCGACGTTGCTTATCACAGGGCTCGGCCTTTATTCGCTGAAACAAACGCCGGTGGATGCTCTGCCGGATCTGTCCGATGTGCAGGTCATTATCAAAACCAGTTTCCCGGGCCAGGCGCCGCAGGTGGTGGAAGACCAAGTCACCTACCCGATGACGACAGCCATGCTCTCGGTACCGGGCGCGAAGACGGTCAGGGGATACTCGTTCTTCGGTGACTCCTATGTTTACGTGATCTTCGATGAAGACACCGACATGTACTGGGCCCGCTCCCGGGTACTGGAATACCTGTCCCAGGTTGCGCCCAGCCTTCCAGACTCTGCAAGGCCTCAGCTCGGGCCAGACGCTACCGGAGTTGGCTGGGTTTACCTGTATGCGCTGGTAGACCGCACTGGGAACCAGGACCTAAGCCAGTTGCGCAGCCTGCAGGACTGGTTCCTGAAGTACGAACTGCAAACGGTGCCGGGTGTCTCTGAGGTGGCTGCGCTAGGCGGTATGGTGAAGCAGTACCAGGTTAAGGTCAGCCCGGAAAAACTCAGGGCGCTGGGAATTCCTCTGGCTCACATCCAGAACGCCATTAAGAGAGGCAACCAGGAAGTGGGCGCCTCCGTCATCGAGATGGCCGAGGCGGAATACATGGTGCGCACGTCTGGCTATATAAAGTCCCGTGAGGATCTTCTGTCGATTCCATTAGGACTCGATGACAACGGTACCCCCATATTGCTGAAAGATGTGGCCACCGTTGAAGTTGGCCCGCAGATGCGGCGTGGGGTTGCCGAACTGAATGGGGAAGGTGAAACCGTCGGCGGTGTTGTGGTGATGCGCTTTGGTGAGAACGCTCAGGCAACCATTAATGGCGTGAAGGCGAAACTGGAAGACCTGAAATCCAGTTTGCCTGAAGGCGTCGAGGTGGTGACGGTTTACGATCGCTCTGGTCTGATTGAGCGGGCGGTCAATAATCTCGGCTTCAAGCTGCTTGAAGAGTTTCTGGTGGTGGGCCTGGTGTGCATCGTCTTCCTGTTCCACGTGCGCTCGTCGCTGGTGGCGATTCTTAGCCTTCCCGTGGGTATTCTGGCGGCCTTTATCGTCATGCACTGGCAAGGCATCAATGCCAACATCATGTCACTCGGGGGGATTGCCATCGCTATCGGCGCCATGATTGATGGTGCTATTGTAATGATCGAGAACATGCACAAACACATGGAGCGAACCCCGTTAACGTCTGAGAACCGATGGGAAGTCGTTGCACGGTCAGCCTCTGAGGTCGGGCCCGCGCTGTTTTTCTCGCTCCTGATCATTACCGTCAGTTTTGTGCCGGTGTTTGCCCTGGAGGCGCAGGAAGGGCGGATGTTTTCTCCCCTGGCGTTCACCAAAACCTACGCCATGGCGGCGAGTGCGGCCCTGGCGGTGACGCTGGTGCCGGTGCTGATGGGCTATTTCATTCGCGGCAAGGTGCTGCCGGAGCACAAGAACCCCGTGAACCGCCTGCTGGTTGGCGTTTATATGCCGGTGCTGAAGCTGGTGTTACGCTTCCCGAAAACGACGGTTATTGTTGCGTTGCTGGCATTGGCTGTGGGCCTTTGGCCAGCCACCAAAATCGGCAGTGAATTCATCCCGCCACTGGATGAAGGCGACCTGATGTACATGCCCACCACCTACCCGGGCATCTCCATTGGTAAGGCTCGGGAACTGTTGCAGCAAACGGACAAGCTGATTGCCACCGTACCCGAAGTCGAAACCGTGTTCGGCAAAGTGGGGCGGGCGGATACCGCTACCGATCCGGCTCCATTGACGATGATCGAGACCTTCATCCAGCTCAAGCCGAGGGATCAATGGCGGGAAGGCATGACCACCGAAAAGCTGAAGCAGGAGCTCAATACTCTGATTCGGTTCCCGGGGGTAACCAATGCCTGGGTTATGCCGATCATCACGCGCATCGATATGCTGGCAACGGGTATTAAAACGCCGGTGGGCATCAAGATTGCCGGTCCGGACCTTACCGTCATCCAGAACATCGGTAAACGCCTTGAGGAAGTCATGGTCGACATCCCCGGTACAGCCTCCGTTTACTCTGAGCGAGTCGCTGGGGGCCGCTACATCAAGGTGGATATTGATCGTGAGCGTGCCGCTCGTTATGGGCTGAATATCGCTGATGTTCAGCAGGTAGTGGCCTCCGCTATTGGTGGAATCAACGTTTCCAGAACCATCGAGGGACTTGAGCGGTATCCCATTAATCTTCGTTATCCGGAAGACTACCGGGATTCGCCCGAGAAGCTGGAGCAACTGCCCATCGTGACCGCATCCGGCCAGCGCATTGCCCTGGCAGATGTGGCGGAGATCGGCGTGGAGGATGGCCCGCCGGCCATTAAGAGTGAGAATGCCCGCCTGAACGGCTGGACCTTTGTGGATATTGAGGGTGTCGATGTAGGCACCTATGTTGAACAGGCCATGGTTACCGTGAGTGAAGAGCTGGATCTACCTCCCGGTTATTCAATCAACTGGTCTGGTCAGTATGAGTACATGCTCCGTGCGAAGGAAAAACTGACCTATGTGGTGCCGTTAACGCTGGCCATCATCGTCATCCTGCTGTTTCTTAACTTCCGCCGTTTTGCCGAAGTGGGGATTATTATGGGCACGCTACCGTTTGCGATGATCGGTGCTATCTGGCTGATGTATCTGCTTGGTTATAATTTTTCGGTAGCCGTCGGTGTCGGTTTCATTGCGCTGGCCGGCGTAGCGGTAGAGATTGGGGTGATCATGCTGGTGTATTTGAATCAGGCTTATAACGAAATGCTGGAAACGTGTGATGACAAAGGGCTGACGCCAAGGCGAGAAACCCTCCGCCATGCCGTACTACACGGTGCCGGTATGCGGGTTCGGCCAATCATGATGACGGCGGCCGCCATTATCGGGGGGCTTGTGCCCATTATGATTGGCACCGGTACAGGGTCGGAGGTGATGGGCCGGATTGCGGCACCTATGGTGGGCGGTATGATTTCCGCTGTCATTCTGGCGCTGCTGGTGATTCCTGTGCTCTTTTATCTCTGGAAACAGCGAACTCTTGGTGAGTAACGCCGATAGCAAGGTGCCAGGATTCGGCCTGGCACCTTGCTATCACGTCTTTACCGGTTATCACGATCATTCGCAGAGTGCCTACCCGTCTACTGCGCATATTCCAAAATCTATTTGCCTGAACGTTCGCTTTGCGAGCATTCATGCCTAATGACAGCATTTCCCGAGCCATTATCGCGAATCCGCTAAAGCCGGGGTAGACCATTTGAACGCGATGGTGATTGAGGGAGATCACCATTGCGCCTTGAGCTACCAGAAGTCGCTTCATCGACATCGAAGTGGATCGGTCAAAGGGTATCGTTGTCGTCCCTCTTTTTTTCGTCATCTGCCATGTCTTTCTCCACTAACCCAAAGATTTTATAAAGTATCAGGAAGCCGGTGGAAAGAATCAGAATTACGGCCAGAAGGGCAATCATTGGATGTATCATCGGGCATTCTCCTGGAAATTCATCAAATCCATGCGCTACTGAGTATGTCTGCTAGCTCTTCACCTGATGAGCAACCGTTGGTTTCTGGCTGTTCACTAATCATTTTCGCATTCAGACTTTCATTTGGAGCGGTGTCGTAAAACGTCGATTGGTTTGGGGATTCATTATCAAACCGGTCGCTGGTTCCTGCGTTTCGGCCATCGCTCTCTGATCTATCGTCAGGTACAGCTATTTCGGCTAGCTCTGAACTTATTTCATCTGCGTCAAGGACGCCAGGGCTATCACCGGTTGCCGAAGTTGTAGCTGAACCAGTCGCAAGCGCGTTTTGGCTTCTGCTCGGAGAATTATCTTTGGACGAGAGTCTGTTCACAATCCACGTCAGGCCTACGGCAATGGCTGCGATCTCAACGGCGACATTGAGAAACTCCTGAGACCGCTCCTGCAGAACGATGAAGGCTCCACTTAGGCCGTTGATGAGCGACATTAGCAATAACTCAAGTATGAAAAACGTTGCGCGTACGGCAGACAGGATTACGACTGATTTCCATATTGCTTTGAGCATTCGGCTGACTCCATCCTCAAATAAATGAGTGAAACTTACGGATGAGCAGCTATTTGGAAATGCGTGTTTTGAGTAAGGAGGATTTGTTGTGAACTATTGGGAAAGACCCTTTTGATTAGCTGATGATGTTTTTCAGGCCTTGGGAGGTTCGAAACTCTTTGGCTATTCCTCACAAATAACAGGGTCTCGCTCCAGCTCCTTTTCACCTCAATACCAACAATTTGAGCGTTGTCGGTCCATTGGGGCTCGCCCTCTTGGTTGCCGGAAATCGCAAATCTACTGTGCATTCTTGAATTAGTAAGGAACGGGTTAGAGCCCCTTTCTGAAAGCGAACGCGATGAGGAATTGCCCCTGAATAGCATGGCGGGATCCAAGGCAGAAGCGGTGAACCAGAGGTTCCCTGGTCTCTCCGAACCTCTGGGTTGCGTGAATCCTGCCACGGGCCTTCCGATGATCGGGGATATCGACGTGGAAGGGAATGCCTTTGGCACCAGTTCTCCGTGTGTTGACTGCTCACCTGGGGTTAAGGGCCCGTTTTGTGAGCACGACTTGTTGGATCTGGGCGACAACTGGGTATGAGCTTCGATCATATATGATGCACCTCTACGAATTGTTCAAGCGCTCGCACCAGTTTTTAATGTCCGCCGGAAACCAGCGTCGACTTCCCAGTCCACGTTTCGAGGGCAGGCGGAAGCCTGTCGGGAAGTCTGGCATGTAGAAATAATTTTTCATAACGCTGGCCTTGTCAACGTCGGGTTAAAACTGACCCACTTTTTGGCAATATCGCCGGTTTAAAACTGACCCACCCTTGGCGGTTAGGTGTTGGTTAATTGATCCT
>NZ_JBEPPY010000022.1:0-81813 GCF_040547575.1 Marinobacter sp. MBR-99
TTGAGTTTTTCTTGGTCCACTTGTGTACCCACGATGGTATCCTTTTGAAAAGATTACTCAGTCGTGGGCAGTTACACAATTTGGTTTACAGGCTCTTTCATAACCGACCGGTGCGGGTGTATCGAATGGCCTGCGAAGATTGGACATTGCATAACCGATTGTCGTAGTGCGTCCTGGAGCTCCCTCACTTTAGTGCCTACGCATAGCCTATGATGAAGGTTGAACCGTTGATGATATTTCAAAAGCTTATCGCCGCTACTTTACTTACCTTATTCACCTCAGTTGCCGCTGCCGACCAACATAACACCCTGATTAAAACTGTCGAGAAAGTCGCTGACGACATAGAGGCCCTTGTGGGCTTTGCTGCCTATGATCTGGAATCGGATCAGCGTTGGGAGTATCACGCTGATCAGCGTTTTGCGATGTCCAGCACGTTTAAAACCCTGGCTTGTGCCGCCCTGCTCCATCGGGTCGATACCGGGCAGGCGAACCTCGCGAGAAAAGTGAATGTTTCAGAATCCGACCTTGTGACCTACTCCCCCATCACAGAGAAGCACGCTGGTGGTGAGGCGATGACCCTTTCAGATCTTTGCGAAGCAACACTGACAACCAGCGACAATACAGCCGCAAATCTGGTTTTACGAGCATTGGGCGGGCCGGAGGCCGTAACCTCGTTTGCTAGGCATTTGGGAGACGATGTAACACGTCTCGACCGCTGGGAAACGGAACTGAATGAAGCTGTACCAGGCGATAACCGGGATACCACAACGCCAAATGCGATGGTCAGGAACCTTCAGACCTTGCTGTTGGGCGACGCCTTATCCGAACCGTCCAGAGAGCAATTGCGTGATTGGCTTGAGGGCAACCAGGTTGCGGACGGACTTTTTCGGGCTGCGGTACCAGAAGACTGGATTGTCGCAGATCGAACCGGGGCTGGTGGTTTCGGGTCGAGGTCTATTACGGCCGTCATCTGGCCACCTGAACGGCAACCTATCGTTGTGGCGCTGTACCTGACTCAAACGGACGCTTCTTTCGAAGAGCGGAATGCGGCAATTGCTGAGATCGGTGAAGCCATCGTGTTGACGGCGAACGCAGGCCGGTAGATTAAAACCCAATAACTGCCGCTGGACGTCGTTCTTCGCGGCACAACCGTTCATTGGCACAAAAAAGGACTCTTTGTGGCTGCTTTGGAACCGCTGGTCAGTGTCATCACCCCCACCTTCAACCGTGAGCGAACCATCACACAGGCTGTCGAGTCTGTGTTGGCCCAGTCGTATCCCCACTGGGAGCTGATCATCGTTGATGATGGCTCCCAGGATGGTACCCACGAGAAGCTGGCCGGCTACCTGGATGACCCACGTATTCAGTACCATTTTCAGGAGAATCAGGGCCAGAGCATCGCCCGGAATCTGGCGCTTCAGTACGCCCGAGGAGAGCTAGTATGCTTTCTCGATTCTGATGACCTGTGGGTGCCAGAAAAGCTGGAACGGCAAGTGGCGCTCATGAAGGCCCATCCGGAGGTGGATGTTCTTCACAGTGATGAAATCATGATCGATGAACAGGGCCGCGAGTTGTCCCGCAAGAATATGCGCCGGTACTCGGGCCGGATTGCCCGGCAGATGTTGGTGGACAACAGCGTGAGCATCAACACGGTCATGGCGCGGCGGAGGTGTTTCGATGCCATGGGCGGGTTTTCCGGCCGTTACGGCGTTGCCGACGACTACGATATCTGGCTGCGTTTTTCAGCCCGTTTTACGTTCCTGTATGTGCCCGAGTATTGGGGCTATTACCGGGTGATGGCAGATCAAATTTCCAGCGACAAGAACCGCCGATTTGCCGCTAACGAAGCGATAATTCGTGATTTTATCAAAGAATACGGAAGCACACTCACCCCCGGTGACATCCGTTGGGGCCTGGCACGCTTCTATTGCCGTAAAGCCCGCCATTTTGCCTCAGTTGGAGACTCCGCGACGGCCTGGAGCGCGATTACTCAGGCGTTGCGGTATGCTCCCCTGGATTCGGTGGTATGGCGCGCCGTTTATCGAGTGATCCTTCCCCGCCGTGGGGTGAAACAGAACTAATATTGGTAGTCTCTCAAAACTGGCTTTCATCAAAAAAAGGAATGGCCATGAAATTCCCATGAGCTCCAATCACCTTCTATAGTTAAGTTTGCCACCAGCGCGGAGATTGACCACCACAAAATATCTGATCAAGGATTGATAATGGACAGCGTTATTGACCTTCTTAACGAACGAGCAACAGAACTTCTAGAAGGTGCGCGCGCATTAGACACTGACCTTAGCGACAGTGACAGCGAACCAAGCATTGAAGTCGCCGCCGAACAGCTCCGACACCTCTGTGAAAATCTGACTTTCATCGTATCCCAACTTGAACAAAGGGATTCACCGCTCCATCAATTGGTTCGCACGATCGACGGTGTGAAACTAAGTCATTCAGTCGAGAAGCTATCAAAATATCTCGCGGATCATCGCGCGACACTCATTCGCCTTCAAGTTCCGGAACATCTCGTTTCAGGAACTATTGATGCGCTTTCATTCGAAGCCTCCAATGGGGAAAACGCCCTCGACCATCCGCAATCACTCGGAATTGATGATGCACTGGAGCCACTACGACAGCTCCGCAATTTGGTTTGCGAGATCGCGAACTCAGCCGAAGTCGCAACGATAGTTGCAGATCACCGTATTCTCAAACAAGTGGCTGCTGGCTGTATTGGAGCCGCAACCGTCATATTGGATATTACGGCGGCGATCACCGCCGCACCAAGCGACCCAAGCGCTTGGGTTCTATTCAAGGCTGTTAAGTCCATTTGGGGCGGTGGCAATTCCATTTATAAAGCCGTTCGTGAGTTGCGCGGAATGTTGACAACAATCCTTCAGCATTCAAAGTCTGCAAGTAATCACGAGAAGCTCAGGCGTATCAGGCCCAAAAGACTCAAGAAGGAATGATGAAGTTAACTGTATCCGGCGGGCAGAGGAACCGTATCGATCGATGCGGATTCTGTAATGACGACGGGCTGAATGGCAGCGATTGATCATTGCACAACTCATTGGCTCGGAATAACGGTGGCGCGGTTGTCGCGCCACCGTGAGGATCAACTCGCTGACTTCGTCGCTGAACCGGTCAGGCTCAGGATTGCATCCACCATCAGGAAGACCAGCAAACTAACGCCCATCACAGGCGCAAACAGCCCCAGGGCAACTGCGATACCTGCCATGGTTACCAGCGCCAGTGGCGATGCCTTTCTGAGTTCAGCGAATACCCGCCGTGGGTTTGGCCTGGTATCGGCGGAGCGTATGGGGCGGCGCAGCCACCACATGCGGTAACCCAGTACGATCAGCACACACAAACCCAGCGCACAGGCAGCCACAAGTAATTGGTTTGGTAATCCAAAGAGAATCCCCATGTGGGCATCAATGCCCCATCGTGTGAGTTTCGCGGCCAGCGGAAAGTTCTCGAATTTCACATGATCAGTCACGGCCATCGATCGGGGATCAACAGCCACCATATCCACCTGGGTTGGCCAGCTACGATCAATTTCCCTGACGACCCAAGCCCGCTCAGGGGTAGTGCCCGGCCGGATTTCGAGAATGCTGGCGTCAATCCCTGCTCGTCGCGCGCGCTCCAGTACGGCATCGTAAGTGGAGGCGTTATCACCACTGCCCCGCACCGGTCCCGCCACCTCGTGCCCTGCGTGTTCACCGTGGGCATGGCTTACCTCGCTGGAAACCGCTTCAAGCTGGGTATCCAGTCTTGGTGTGGCCCAATCCAGCTGGGTGCGTAGCTCGGCGATGTTGGCTCCGGCCCATTTCGACCAGGTAAGCCCGGTGACGGAAAAGAACAGGAATGCGACCAATAACACCAGTCCAATTCGGCTGTGCCAGTTGCGGAGGCTGCTATGCCTGGTGGTCTGTCCGTTTTTAACCACTGCACGCCTTCGCCACCACAGCACCAGTCCGCCCAGTGCCACAAGCCACAGCCAAGACGCAGCCAGCTCACTGTAATACCTGCCGGGTTCTCCGAGGTGTAAGTGTCTGTGGAAGTAGTCAATCCAGATGCGAAAAGGCAGCGTGCCGCTCGTTCCATAGACCACCAGTTCGCCATGGATACCCAAGTTGACCGGGTCAACAAACACCGCTTTGTGTTCAAAGGGCTGAAGGCCGTCAACCAGAAACATAACCCGTGTGGTCTGCCCTTCCGCAGGGGCAGGTCGAACGGCCGCCAGTGTGGCGTCGGCGCCTATATGCGCCCGGGCCGCGTTAATCTGATTGGCCAGGGGCTGAGGGTTACCGGTGGTGTGGGTGGTCAATTCAGTTTGATAAAGCCAGTTCTCTATCTGGGGTGTCATCGCAAACAACGCGCCGGAGAGCGCTGCCACAAAAATAAACGGCCCAACAAGAAGGCCTGCGTAGAAATGTAGACGCAAAAGCAAAGCATAACCCCAGCGCGGTGCGCCGGTGGACGGGGAATCGTTCATGGTCTTCCTCAATACAGAGTTTTAAGGGAATGTGTAACGTTCAGACCATGATCGGTGGTGCGCGTACCGGCGCGTTCGGGAAACGGGGTATACCACGGGGAAATGAATTCAGGCGACCCAGGACAGCATGGGGACTGGCAATACTCCCGGAAGATAATGGCGCACCCTGTGGAGACAGCGCAGGTAACTTGCTGAGGAGCACACAGTAGCCACACTCTCCGTGGGCCATATGCTGTAGCGGGTCAGAATGATCAGCTTCTTCTGACGGCGGCGAACTGTTGTGGTGGTCGTGGTGGCCGGAGTGAGCATTGGGCGCTTCGTGCTGTCCTGACTGCGCTTGAGTAAGCAGGGGCCCTAAATAGATCAGCACCATGGACAATAAAGCAATCCATGCAGGCCATCGATTGTGGCGTTGTGCTGTCAAATGTCACCTGTTTACCAATGTGAATGGCTAACTATTCTAGCAAGGCTCAAAGCCGGTGCCAGCAGAACATGCATTTCCACAGTAATGGCAGTGGGTGCTATGGTAAAGGTTCATCAGGCCTACTTCCTTTCAGTGCTTAGTCGCCAGCGGGCAACCGGCAGGTTGTGGGGGCAGGCTCATCCAGCAAGAGGGACCTTACATATGCCGGACGCCAAACAACAATTACCGCCAATTGTCTCGAATAAGGAATGGGAAGCCGCCCTCAGCCAGTTACTGGTTAAAGAAAAAGAGGCCACCAGAGCGCGGGATGCCTTGAGCGCTGAACGCCGAAGGCTGCCGATGGTAAAGGTAAAGAATGATTACCTGTTCCAGGGTGAAGAAGGCAGTGTGTCATTTCTTGACCTGTTCGGCGGGCGCCGCCAGCTCATTGTTTATCATTTTATGTTCGCACCCGACTGGAAGGCCGGTTGCGACGGATGCTCCTGGCTCGCCGACGCCATGACTCACCCTGCCCATCTGCATGCCCGCGATACGTCGCTTGTGATGGTGTCACGCGCACCATACGAGAAGCTTGCGCAGTACAAAAAGCGTATGGGCTGGTCGATGCCCTGGTATTCATCTTTCGAAAGTGACTTCAACTATGATTTTGGCGTAACGACAGCTGACGGAGAAAGACACGGCGCAAGCGTATTTCTCCGTGACGGGAATGATGTATACCGGACTTACTTTACCGGTGCCCGTGGCGTCGAGTATCTGGGTAGCCTCTGGACGTATCTGGATTTGACGCCGTATGGTCGCCAGGAAACCTGGGAAGATTCGCCGGAGGGTTGGCCACAGACAAAGCCGTATGTGTGGAATCGCCGACACGATGAATATGACGTCTAACGATGCGTGGGCTGAACATGATGAACCAAAACAGATGGCAAACCCTGATGAGCGCTATGGGGCTTCCGCCTTCAAAATTGTGTTATGACGCGCTCCACGCCGCCTACTCAGAGAAGCGCCGGTTCTACCATACGGTCGACCACATTGATGCCATGCTCACCCACTTTGACGGCGTAAAGGACATCGCTGAAAGACCGGAAGAGCTGGAACTGGCGATCTGGTTCCACGATGCCATCTACAAGCCCCTGTCAAAGACCAACGAGCTGGACAGCGCAAACTGGGCACAGGAGTTTCTTGCCTCCCGTGGTTACGGTGAGGCGGGTATTGAGCGCGTGCACAACCTGATCATGGCCACACTGCACAACGGCAGTGTAAAGGGCCAGGATGAACAGATCATTGTCGATATCGATCTGGCCATTCTCGGCGCCTCGCCCGGTGTGTACGATCAATTTGAACGAAACGTTCGCAAGGAATATCGGCTTGTGCCCTGGTTCATCTACCGAAAGAAGCGAAAGGAGCTACTACAGTCCTTCCTGGACAGGTCCGGTATTTACAATCTAGGGTCATTCAAGGATAGGTTTGAGCGGGTGGCGAGGGACAACCTTAACAGAACCATCGGCACTTTGTAGACAGCACACTCTCTCTGCGAAGCAGATACTTCGAAGAATACGGCGCCCAACCTGTGGTAAAGTCCGCTACACAAATTGGAAAGGGAATTTTCAATGACGTATGGATTAATACTGCTCACGATATTCTCGTTCTTTGTCATCCGCTCCATTCAGTAGCCTGCCGCTGCCGGTTTCGTATACATCAGGGATAGATACTATGAAAACTCAAGTTCTTCGAGGTCTTTCTTCAGCGACATGTGTAGTTGGCGTAATCCTCTCGGTCTCAACGTTCGTTGGGCTTCCCGATACCCTCCCGGAGTTCGCCACCGGGCTCATCATGATGGTCGCGGGTTATGGCAGCTTCAGGTGGGTTTCCAACACCCAGTCACATAATGAACAGCCAAGCGCTAAACCGTCTGCCATCCTTCGCTTTGTTGGGTTGCTGTTTATTATTGTCGGCAGTTTGCTTTTACTACGCGGTATGTTCGGCGTTTTGAGTTCTGCTTTTCTGGTAATGCAAGGAGGACTTGATCAGGAGGGTATAATCATCCTGTTGAAGGTTCTCGTTATTGGCCCTGTTCCGGGTTTATTGCTTGTCTTCGCGGGTCGCAAACTTCGTATGGCGAGCCTGGGGCATTTGGCTGGAGCCAGCCCAAATTAGGTCCCAAACAGCAAGAGCAGGCGGAGCATGATGAATCCTGCGAGTTCCAGTCGGATCAACTCTCTGTGCATGTGAGCCTGTAAGAGTTTCTTGGCGTATCGTGGTTATAGGTTGAATGCGCCTACTTCCGCACGGCCACGAATAAAGGGAACTCTATGCAGCGTTTTTTCAAATTGCATCTCGCACTTCTACTCCTTTTCGTACCTATGCTTTCCCAGGCACAGCCCACAGATTGGCAAGCCCAGGTCGAGCAAGAAGCCGCACAACTTGATCGCCTGCACACCCTGCTCGTTGCCCATCAGGGCGAGGAAATTCTGGCACTGGATTTACGGGGCCAGGGCCTGGATACGCCCGTCAATATCAAGTCTTTGTCTAAAACGGTGCTGGCCGCACTGGTGGGCATGGGCATAAAAAACGAGGTATTCGAAGGCACCGATCAGCCTGTGGTAGAGGCTCTGGGCAATCGGGTGCCAGCATCGGCCACCGAGGGTGTTGAGCACATTACGCTCGGGCATCTGTTGTCCTTGCAGGCGGGGTTACAGCGTACCTCTGGTGGCAACTATGGGCCCTGGGTGGCCAGTAACAACTGGGTCAGCCATGTGCTTACCCGACCCTTTGTAGATGAGCCAGGCGGGCGCATGCTGTATTCCTCTGGCAGCAGCCACCTGCTCTCTGCCGCACTCACCGAAAGTTCTGGTCGCAGCACACTATCCCTGGCGCGGGAGTGGCTGGGGGAAACTCTGGACATAGATATTCCTCCTTGGGACCAAGACCCGCAAGGGGTTTATTTCGGCGGTAACAACATGCTGCTCTCACCCCGAGATCTGGTTAAAGTCGGTGAGCTGTATCGCAATAACGGCCGTGTGGGCGGCCAACAATTATTCCCGGAGAACTGGGTGACTGAATCCTGGAACGGTCGCGGCGAATCCGCTTACACTGATGATCCCTATGGCTACGGCTGGTTCCTGCGGCCCATGGCGGGTGAGATGGGGTACTACGGGCGCGGTTTTGGCGGTCAGGTACTCTACGTGGTGCCAACACTTGAACTGACCGTGGTGATGACCTCAGACCCTACCCCACCTTCGCCGGGTTCGCGTTACCTGCGCCAACAGTTTCAGTTAATTGAAGACCACATTATCCCGGCACTGCCCTAGCGAATGACCATACCCATTGTTCATCACCCGGATTACAGCTTTCCTTTCCCGCAGAAACACCGTTTCCCCATGGAGAAGTTCGGTCTTCTGGCGGAATACATGCGTTCCACGGGGCTGCTTACACGCAGCAACAGCTTTCGCCCAGCGCCTTGCCGCCAGGGCTGGCTCACACAAACCCATTGCCCGGACTACCTGTCCCGTTTCGCCCAGGGCCGGTTGACCCCGCAGGAACAGAAGCAAGTGAACCTGCCCTGGAGCCCGGGCCTGGTGCGACGTACGTTTCTGGCGCCCTCCGGCACTGTGCTTGCGGCACAACTGGCGTTACAACACGGCATTGCCTGCCACCTTGCCGGCGGTACCCATCACGCCCATTTCGATTATGCCTCCGGGTTCTGCATCCTCAATGACCTGGCGATTGCCGCCAACGTGCTGCTTGGGCAGGAAGGCATCAGCAGAGTGCTGATCTTTGATGTGGATGTGCATCAGGGGGATGGCACCGCAGCCCTGCTCGCCAACACACCAGGGGCATTCACCTGTTCCATCCACTGCGAACGTAATTTCCCCTTTGAAAAACAAATCAGTGATCTGGACGTAGCGCTGCCCGACGGCCTGGGTGATGAAGACTATCTGGAGGTTGTTCACGAAACCCTGCAACAGGCCCTGGCGCAATCCAGGCCAGACATCGTGCTCTACGACGCCGGCGTGGATGTCTACCAGGGCGATCCGCTCGGCAAGCTCAATATATCGGAGCAAGGTATTCGGCAGCGGGACCGGCTAGTGCTGGGCGAACTCAAGCGCCGGGGTATTCCCGTGGCCACGGTGATTGGTGGTGGCTACGATGACAACCGGGCCAATCTCGCGAAACGGCATGGGATTGTGGTGGAAGAGGCCTGTGATGTATTTGCCGCCAGCTAATGAGTCAGGACTTCTCCCAACTCATCCAGCGGAGCTTTGGCCTATGATTAACATCAAAGTTTTTTCAACGCGATAACAAGAATTCACAGCCGCAGGGAGCACCACCTCGCATTTCCCCGGCTCAATCGGGAGCCAGCACGTGCGCCACCCGTTTCAGGAAGCGTTCAACATTCGCCGCCACGAGATCATTCCGGTGTTCCTGGCGGTGTTCTATTTCTTCTGTGTGCTGACAGCCCTGATGGTGTTGCGCCCGGCCCGGGAAGCGTTGGGCATGCAAGGCGGCATTGATGCGGTGCGCTGGCTGTTTATTGGCACCGCTGTGATCACCCTGGCCATTAACCCGGTCTTTGGCTGGCTGGTCAGCCGCCTGCCCCGCCGCCTGTTTATTACCGCCACTTACCTGTTTTTTAGTTTTACGCTGCTGGTGTTCTATAGCCTGATGACACTAACCCCGGAAGTGATCGGGGTGACCACCGGGCAGGTGTTCTATGTGTGGTTCAGCGTGTTCAACCTGTTTGTCACCATGGTGTTCTGGGCACTGATGGCCGACCGCTTTTCGTTTGACCAGGGTAAGCGCTTCTTTGGTTTGATTGCGGTAGGGGGAACCCTGGGCGCCATCTTTGGCCCCTGGTTGGCCGGGCGCCTGGCGCAGCCGCTGGGCACCCCGGCGTTGTTGCTGGTCTCGGCCGGTTTTCTGGTGCTGGCGCTGATTGCGGCCTGGGTGCTCACTGGCCTGCAACCCCATAATCCTGCAGAGCGCAAAGACCCCGAAGACCCACCCGCGGTGGATGAGCATGAGCGCATTGGCGGCAGTGCCTGGGAAGGCTTCCGGGCGGTGTTCAAATCCCGGTATTTGATAGGGATTGCCGCCTATGTGGTGATCCTGGCCATTATGGCAACGTTTATCTATTTCACCCGCCTGCATATGGTGGCGGCGATGGAAGACAGCACAGACCTGCGCACCACTCTGTTTGCCCGTATCGACCTGATTACCCAGGTGGCTACCCTGGTGATGCAGGCACTGGTGGCCGGCCACCTGATGAAGCGTTTGGGCGTTTCTCTAACGCTGGCCTTGCTACCGCTGACCGCCGCACTGGGGTTTATCGGGCTGGCCATTGTTGGCTCCTTTGCGGCCCTGGTGGTGCTGGAAGCCTCATTCCGGGCGGTTCAGAGGGCACTGATGCGGCCGGCTCGGGAAACCCTGTTTACCGTGACTACCCGAGAAGAAAAGTACAAGGCAAAGGCTTTTATCGACACCTTTGTTTACCGGGCCGGCGATGTGGTCGGCGCCCAGACCGAAGGCCTGCTGGCCCGGCTGGGCATGGGCCTGGCGGCCATTGCCACCGTGGCAGTGCCGCTGGCCCTGGTTTGGGCTGGCCTGGCGCTGTGGCTGGGTAAAAACCAGCAGCAGAAAGCCGCTACGGCTTCACCAATGATCCAAGGAACACGAGGAGAACCACGCCATGATATCCCGTAGAGCTTATCTGAAACTGGCCATGGCCGCCGGCGTTACCCTGGCCGCCAGGCCCGGCTTGCTGTGGGCGGAGGCAGACCGCAAACTGGAGCTGATTACCCGCCCTATCCCTTCCTCGGGTGAGCGTTTGCCTGGGATTGGCCTTGGCAGTTCCGCAACCTTTTCCAGCACCGCCCGCAGTGAAGACCTGGATGCACTCCGGGAAGTGCTGGAAGCCCTGGTGAAGGAAGGCGGCACCGTGTTTGATACCGCCCCCAGCTATGGTGCTTCAGAGGCAGTCGCTGCGCGTATCGCCAATGAGCAGGGCATAGCCAACGAACTGTTCTGGGCCACCAAACTCAATGTGGCCGGGCGCGGTGGCGGCAAGGCCGACCCGGAACAGGCACGGGCACAACTGGAAACGTCATTCGAGCGGATCGGCAAAGACCCGATCGACCTTATCCAGGTGCACAACATGGCGGACATTCCCACACAGTTGGGCATGCTTAAGGAATACCGGGCCGAAGGCCGGGTGCGCTATATCGGCGTGACCACCACCTTCCCTCAACAGTACGAGGGCCTGGAACGGGTGATGGAGCAAGAGCCGATTGACTTTATCGGTGTCGACTACGCCATCGATAACCGCACCATGGAGGAGCGAATTCTACCCCTGGCGCGGGATAAGGGTATTGCCGTACTGATCTATGCGCCCTTTGGTCGCACCAGGCTATGGGACAAGGTACGGGGCAAAGAGGTGCCGGGTTGGGCGGCAGAGTTCGATGCCCATACCTGGGGCCAGTTCTTCCTCAAGTTTGTGCTGGCACACCCGGTGGTGACCGCCGCCACACCCGCCACCAGCCGGGCCCGCCACATGATCGACAACATGGGCGCGGCCATGGGTGGGCTGCCGGATGATGAGATGCGACAACGGATGATTGCCCATATTGAAAACCTGTGATCACGGCAATGACTCAGGTGCAGTCAAAGGCTGGATTTTCCTGCGGTTGTCGGTATGCTGACTGGAGTAGCGGGCATCAGGGTTGTGAGCCCGCGCTCCAACACAGGTACACACTGAGTCATCATGAGCACAATCACGTCGATCACTATTCGCAAGTACCGTATTCAGGATTTGAGCCCGGTGGTTCGCCTGTTTACCGATTCCGTGCATGAACTCACGGCGGGCGCCTATGATGAAACCCAGCGGTTCGCCTGGGCCTCCCGCACGCCGCATCTGGATACCTGGCGGCAAAGGCTGGAATCGCTGGAAACCCTGGTGGCGGAAGAAGGCCAGGACCTGGCCGGGTTTATCTCCTACGATGACGACGGGACCATTGATCTGGTGTTTACTGCCCCAAACTATGCCCGGCGCGGCATCGCCTCCACTCTGTATCATGAGGCGGAACAGCAGTTGATCGCCAAGGGCGTGAAAGAGCTGAAAACCGAGGCCAGCGTGGTGGCCAAGCCGTTCTTTGAGCGCCACGGTTTTGAGGTGGTGGATGAACAGCGGGTGACGGTTCGCGGTGCCCAGTTCCTGCGCTACAACATGCGCAAAGACCTGACAGCGTAATCAGGCGGGCAGCCTTTGCGGCTGCCCTTCGAATGTAAATGGTGCTGCTCAGCCTTGGAGCGAGGCCGGCAACCAACGCTTCTTGGCCTTCTCCACCAGATCCCGGGCATCGTTGTCCCAGGGGTGGAAGTTCGGGCTGTAAAACTTCAGGTAGGACGGAATCAGTTTGCGGAAGACCCCCGGTTTGCCCCACATGTAGTTCAGGCCTTTGGCCCAGGATTTCAGGTTGCCGAGCTGGCCATCGGCTTTCATCAACTGTACCAGGTGAACGGTGCTGAACAGCGGGAACATCACGCTGACAAACATCATTTCCGTTACACGAATAAACTCGCTGCCGCCCACGCTCTTGTACACATCAAATGCCACGGCCTTGTGCTCGGATTCCTCAATCGCATGCCAGGCCCAGACCGGCGCTATGCGCGGGTCCATTTCTTCCAGGGCATCATATTTAAGCAGGAATTCTTCCGCCATCAGCGCGGTAAAGTGTTCCACCGCCACGGTGTGGGCCAGCTGGCGCTCCGGGGTGAAGCGCTTGCGCATCCAGTTCATAAACCACTGCACTTCCCGCTCAAGCCGGCCAAGATCCACGCCCCGCTCTTCCAGAAAGCCGTTCATCAGTTTGTGTTCTTTGGAGTGATGGGCTTCCTGGCCAATGAACGCACGGATAGCTTTCTTCAGTTCCGGGTCGGTTATCTGGCCCTGATAATGCCGCACGGTATCAATGAAGAACCTCTCTCCGGGCGGGAAGCTGGCAGACAAAGCCGCCAGCAGGAGGGTTTTTGCCGGGTCGTTGTCCCACCAGTACCTGGGCAGATCCTCCGGAAACTCGAAATCCGGGCTGCGCACTACCGGCATAAACCCGGCCGGGGTTGCTGTACGGTACTCGGCTTTGCTGGTTTTCTTGATCTGTGTCGCTGGCGCGTTCATGGCAGAGTTCTCCCGAAGCCTTTGGTGATGTCATGGCTAACAGGCTACGCTGCTCCGGGAGTGGGCGGCAGGTGTTTGTAGGCCAAAATCCGCAGGCAACCGACCACATCGGGCCTGTTTCAGGCATCAGGCTGGCTCGGTAACCCCGGCTGCCAGGGTTCTCACCCTCTCGAAATCTTCCTCGGTGAACACGCCGTTAACACCGGATACGGCCGCCAGCTCCATACCGTGTTTCAGGCCTAGTTTGTAGATTTCCCGCACCTTCTCCCATTCAATGTTCCGGCCCAGGGTAAAGTTCTCAAACCGGGCTTCGAGCGCCAGCACAATGGTTTCTGCCAGGCAGGCATACGCGATGCCCTTGGGCAGGCCGATGTCTTTCATTTTCACGATGCCAGGCAGTTTGATCTCGCCGGATTCGATTACCAGTACATCTGGCCGTTTGGCCACGTCTTCCGCCGGTATATCCAGGGGCCGGGCCACATCTGTGATCACACAGCCAGGCTTTACCTGCATGATGTCGAGAATGCGCTTACCGGCGCCAGAGGTGGCGGTGACCACCATGTCCATATCAGGCAAGTCTCGGTTGGTGGTGGCGGCCACATGCACGATGGCGCCTGGGGTTTCCTGTTCGATGCTTTCCTTGAGGGACAACAGTTTGGCCGCTTCCGGCGCCACCAGATAGATTTCATCCACGGCCTTGGCCAACAGCCGGGCACACACAGAGCCGATAGCACCTGTGGCACCTACAACCATGGCTTTGCCTGCCATCTTCCCGCTCTTGCCAATGCCAACACGGCCGATCTTCTTCGCCGCATCGTGGGCCGCCCAGAGCGCGCCAGAGGCGCTGTAGCTGTTGCCGGTGGTAATAGGCAACGGCGCCCGCTTGGCCACGGTGATCCCAGCATCACCCACTACCTTGGTGAACGCCCCCAGCCCCATGATCTGGGCGCCCAATTTCTTCGCCAGGTTGGCCGCCGCCAGCAAGCGGCTGTAGGTAAATTTCGGGTCGTGGGCCATGATTTCCTTCGGTGTTCCGCCTACGGTGATCAGCCAGCCTTCCACTTCATCCCCGGTGGGCGACTGAATACCGGACACCTTGGAGTAAACAAACGGCGGGGTGTAGGCAATGGCCTTTTCCACCAGGTTCATCACCGCCGGTGGCGACACACTGGCCACCCAATCCAGGGGCGGGGTTTTGGTCAGGTATTGCTGGGACAGCGGATGAATCACAAAGGCAAATCGGTTAATCCGGCGGTAGCCGTTGGGATACAAGATGCGAGGCTCTACCCCCAACTGTTCAATCACATCGAGAAAATCGTCCGCACCCAGTTGCTCCGGTGTCCGAGACAGAGCCGCACTGATCATCGCTTCCATCACATTCACACCCACCGGCCGGCCTTCCAGCCAGGGGCTGTAATCCACCACCATGGCCACGCGCCGGGAGCGGAACCAGTCCAAAGCGGACGCAGTGACCCTCGAGGTAATCACGGTTTTGCCATCCAGCTCTTTCTCGGAAAAGACCTCAAGATCACCTATGGCGCCAACAATCACGTGGCAGTTTTTCACCGCGTCATGCAGCGTACCGCTGATCAGCTTCTCCCCCATTCGGTACAGCGGCGTGCGATGCAAGCGCTCGATCACCTTGACCGCATTGGGGCTGAACATTACCGGGGCTGTCAGCTTTGTATAGGCTTCGAGCTGGTTCAGTGAATTGAGCAGCCGGGGCACACCAAAATCCAGGTATGGGTCGGCGAAGAACAGGTTGTCGGTGTGCTCAGACAAAGCCCTGGCAATACGGAATCCTGCCTGGCCGTTCAGGAACAACACCCGGGCGTTGTCAAAGAAATGGCCCAGCTCGGTTTGTGTGTGGCGAACCGCCCATTCCTGGAGAATGCCCCGCAAGCCCGCCCCTGTCGTAACCGGCTTGTCTGGCACACAGGCTTCAAGCCTGGCGGTGTCCGGGTGCTCAAGTTGCTCACGGCCTACCTGGTAGTGGTCGTGGATCATGCTCAGGCCAATGGCATCTGCCTGGGAACGGATGGAATCGAGAACGGCTTCAGCCCGATCAAGGTTGCCATCGGTGCCCACTCGCACCACGCGAAACCTATGCCCCAGAAACTCGGTTTCCAGCTCGTAGTCGTATTCGGACGATCCCTGGCTGACGCTGACAACGGTTTTCATGGTGGACTCCAGTTTGATCTTGTTATACCTCAAGTCTAGAAGCTGCGATGGGTTCCCGCCTTAGCCCAGATCAAATAACACGCGGGCTTTTTGAAGCTACACTGAATAAAACTCGACCACGACAGAATCAGCAACCAAGGAGGAACCATGAGCCTTCAACAGGAGCTTTTAGCCACCATTGCCGACCTTGTTCAGCCGGGCAAAGGCATTCTCGCGGCTGATGAAAGCACCCCAACCATTGCCAAGCGTTTCAAGGCGGTGGGCGTTGAATCTACCGAAGCAACCCGCCGCGAATACCGCAGCATTATCTTTTCCACCCCGCGGCTAGGGGAACACGTAAGCGGCGTTATTCTGTATGAGGAAACGCTGGAGCAGCTGAGTCTGGAAGACGTGGCCATTCCAAAATTGCTGGCCAGCCAGGGCATTGTTCCCGGAATCAAGGTGGACCAGGGCAAAGGCCCGCTGGTGAACGCCCCGGGCGATGAAATTACCTATGGGCTGGATGGTCTTGGCGCGCGGCTGGAACACTACAAATCCATGGGTGCGCGCTTTGCCAAGTGGCGGGATGTGTTCCACATTTCCGACACCCTGCCCTCTTTCCAGGCGATCAAGTCGAACGCCGAAGTGCTGGCCCGCTACGCCGCGGTCTGTCAGTCCATGGGCATTGTGCCGATTGTCGAGCCAGAAGTTCTGATTGATGGCAACCACAGCATCGAACGCGCGGCGGAAGTCAGTGAAGATGTGCTGCTGGAAGTGTTCAAGGCGCTGCACCGCCACCGGGTTGATCTGGAAACCATGGTGCTGAAACCCAGTATGGTGACACCGGGCAAAGAAACTGGCAAAGCCAGCCCTGAGCAAATCGCCGAAGCCACCCTGAGCGTGTTCCGCCGGGTGGTGCCAGCGGCCGTACCGGGCATATTTTTCCTGTCCGGTGGCCAAACCCCGGAGGAATCCACGGAGAACCTGAACGCTCTGAACAGCATGGGTTACCACCCCTGGGAACTCAGCTTTTCCTATGGCAGGGCCCTGCAGGAACCGGCTCAGAAAGCCTGGGCCGGCAAGCTGGAGAATGCCGGCAACGCCCAGGCGGCCATGAAAAAAAGGGCCAGGCTTAATGGCCTGGCCCGTTCCGGGAGTTATTCACCAGAGATGGAGAACACCGGCTAAGCCACGTCAATTACAGCCACTGATGCAACCGGCCGCACCGTTGAACGCCATGGTCCGGCCACTGAGAGGCACGTGCACGGGCACAGACACCAGTTCACTGAACCGGGCCGTGCGCGTGCCGGCAACCACCTTGCCCTTCTCGGTAGCGGCTTCGTTGGCGTGTGAGGCAATCACCGCAGCAGGGTTGATCAGATCGTTGATCACATAGGCTGCTTCTGTCGGCCCGGTCGTGAAGGTGTCGCCGATGTTCATAACCACCAGCTGAGCGCCATAGTGTCCGTTTACCACCAGCTTCTGTTCTGCGGTAATGCCGGTATCACCAGACAGGTAGACCACCAGCCCGTTAGAGAATGTCAGTACATAGCCAGTGGGCGGCCCAACACTGGCACTGACGCCGGCAGCGGCCAGGTAATCCGCCAGCGGGCCAGTCAGAAACGAGGGTGAAACCCCGTTGCTGTGCACAGCAGGGACCGTGGTAATGGACACTCCGCCGACATCCCGACTCCCCCCAAAGCGAACCAGAAGAGACTTGCCAGGATCACCACCACCCTCTTTCAGCTTTGCGGCGAAGAACGCCGGCATCTCGCTGCCGGTGACAATGGTTGCGTTCTTTTTCAGGGCGATGTCAACGGTATTGGATTGGGGCAGGCTGGAAACGGAAGTATCCGGGTTGCCACAACTGCCCTGATTGGTTTTGTTGATTCGCTGGTCGCCGACGTGGTCCCCGTGCATGTGGGATACCAGGATAACGTCGATATTACCCAGGCGTGGGTCGTTCGGGCCGGCGACGGTGCGGCCGGCATCATAGAGAATGCGGGTACCGTTGGGGTCTTCAAAAATCAGCGCACGGTCGCGACTGCAGAACTCCCCGTCGTGGCTGCCCAGCGGCGTTACCTTGACCACGGCGTCCTCAGCGTGGGCTGACGTTGCCGCAGCAAGCCCTGCCGCCAAAGCCAGGCCAAGGGCCATCTGGCGTTTCATTGTTTTCATCGTGCCATCCCTCTCGTTTATCAAAGCCGCAAAGATTTACGACAACCACACCGATTCGTACCAGTGTAGTCGAGAGGGAAAGCGCAGGAGGGCGTCAGGCAGCGTTGGTACGTTGGGCGGGCAAATCAACTGGCTGATCCAGGCAGGCCAGCATGGGGGCAACATCTCGAATTTTACGGGCCTGGGGCCACAGGGCCTCGGCTTCGACAAACCCCTGGCGCAGGTAGTTTAGCCACTGTTTGATGCGGCCGGTTACGTATTTGTCTTCCAGGCGGGTTTGCAGGGCTGCCGCATATTCACGCACAAGGGCCACCGCTTCCGGCCAGGCCATGGGTTCTATGGATTCGCCCTGCTGCGAGGCTTTAATCTGTGCTGCCAGGTCTGGCCGGGCAATCAGGCCACGGCCGATCATCACATCCTCGCAACCAGAGACTTTTCGGCAACGCCAGTAGTCCTCTACCGTCCAGATTTCGCCGTTGGCGATGACATGGCTTTTGACCGCTTCGCGTACCTTGGCGATTTCTTCCCAGTAGGCCGGCGGTTTATAGCCGTCTACTTTACTGCGGGCGTGAATCACGATCTCCGAGGCCCCGGCGGCTTCCAGGGCCTGACCGCAGGCTACGCCCATGGAGCGGTCGTCGTAGCCCAGTCGCATCTTGGCGGTCACGGGAATGTTGGCCGGCACCGCGCTGCGCACCGCTGCAGTGATTTCATGCATCAGCTCCGGCTCCCGCATCAGCACACAACCGCCTTTGTGCTTGTTCACCGTTTTGGCGGGGCAGCCAAAATTGATATCCACCTGCCCCGCGCCCAGTTCTGCGGCCTTGGCACCATGACGGCCCATCATTTCGGCGTTTGAACCCAGCAACTGCACGGCCACGGGTGTGCCCACTTCGGTCAGCGCGTTGTTGTGAAGTTCCGGGGCGTACTTGTAGAAAATCCGGGGCGGCAGCATGCCGTGAGTCACGCGAATAAATTCCGTCACGCACCGGTCAATTCCGCCGACCTTGGTCAGGGTTTCACGGATAGGTGCGTCGACCAGCCCTTCCATCGGGGCAAGGATGATTCGCATGAAGGCTCCAGATACTGAGAAAAAAGATCAAAGACAGCTGATCAAAAATCAGGCGGAGCGGATTGTAAGGAATTCGGGGGCAAATAGGTAGCCGGGCATCCCGAAACAGGATGCCCGGCTGGTTACTGCAGCTTACTTCTTAACGTCGAAGCGGTCTGCGTTCATAACCTTGGTCCAGGCGGCCACGAAGTCTTTCACGAACTTGGCTTCGTTGTCGTCCTGGGCGTACAGCTCTGCGTAGGCACGCAGGATGGAGTTGGAACCGAACACCAGGTCAACACGGGTCGCGGTGAACTTGGTGTTGCCGCTCTTGCGATCCACGATGTTGTAGGAGTTCTTGCCAGTGGGCTCCCAACGGTTGGCCATGTCGGTCAGGTTCACGAAGAAGTCGTTGGTCAGCTGACCAACGCGATCTGTGAACACGCCGTGCTTGGTGCCACCGTAGTTGGTACCGAGCACTCGCATACCACCGAGCAGAACGGTCATCTCCGGCGCAGTCAGGCCCATCAGCTGGGCACGGTCCAGAAGCATTTCTTCCGGCTTGACCACGTAATCCTTCTTCTGCCAGTTGCGGAAGCCATCAGACAGCGGCTCCAGCGGCTCGAACGATGCCGCATCGGTCATCGCGTCGGTGGCATCGCCACGGCCTTTGAGGAACGGCACGTGTACGTCATGGCCTGCGGCCTTGGCAGCTTTCTCGATACCCAGGTTACCGCCCAGCACAATCACGTCAGCGATACTGGCGCCGGTATCGGCTGAGATCTTCTCGTACACCTTGAGCACCTTGGCCAGACGCTGCGGCTCGTTGCCTTCCCAGTCTTTCTGGGGAGCCAGGCGAATACGGGCACCGTTAGCACCACCGCGCATGTCGGAGCCCCGGAAGGTACGGGCGCTGTCCCATGCGGTTGTGATCAGCTCGTTCAGGCTCAGGCCAGCTTCATCGATCTTCTCTTTGACCACTTCCTCGATGTAGTTGGTCTCACCCTGGGGAACCGGGTCTTGCCAGATCAGGTCTTCAGCGGGAACGTCCGGGCCGATATAACGGGACTTCGGACCCATATCCCGGTGTGTCAGCTTGAACCAGGCACGGGCGAAGCAGTCTTTGAAGTACTCCGGATCTGCCATGAACTTCTCACAGATGGCGCGGTACTTCGGGTCCATTTTCATGGCCATGTCGGCGTCGGTCATCATCGGCTTGACGCGTGTGGTCATGTCGGTCGGGTCAACCGGCATATGCTCTTCTTTGATGTCGACGGGCTCCCACTGGTTTGCGCCAGCCGGGCTCTTGGTCAACTGCCAGTCGTAACCAAACAGCAGGTCGAAGTAACCCATGTCGAATTTTGTCGGATTGCTTGTCCAGGCGCCTTCAATGCCGGAGGTGACCGCATTGGTGGCCTTGCCGCCCATGTTCGGGTTAATCCAGCCAAAGCCCTGGTTTTCAACATCTGATGCTTCGGGCTCTGGCCCAAGCGCATCCGCATCACCGTTACCGTGCGCTTTACCCACGGTATGGCCACCGGCGGTCAGCGCGGCCGTTTCCTCATCGTTCATCGCCATACGGGCGAAGGTTTCACGCACCTGCTCACCGGTCTTGAGCGGGTCAGACTTGCCGTTCACACCTTCCGGGTTCACGTAAATCAGACCCATCTGTACCGCGGCAAGAGGGTTTTCCATCGTGCTTGGCTTGTCTACGTCTTCGTAACGGCTGTCGGAGGGCGCCAGCCACTCTTTTTCTGCGCCCCAGTAGATGTCTTTCTCGGGGTGCCAAATGTCCTGACGGCCGTAGGAGAAGCCAAAGGTTTTGAAGCCCATGGACTCATAGGCAATGTTACCGGCAAGGATAAACAGATCGGCCCAGCTTATCTTGTTGCCGTACTTTTTCTTGATCGGCCACAGCAGGCGGCGGGCCTTATCAAGGTTGCCGTTATCGGGCCAGGAATTCAGCGGAGCAAAACGCTGGTTGCCGGTGCCACCGCCACCACGGCCATCGGCCAGCCGGTAGGTGCCTGCCGCGTGCCACGCCATACGAATCATCAGACCGCCATAGTGACCCCAATCTGCCGGCCACCAATCCTGGCTGTTGGTCAGCAGCTCATGCATGTCCTTTTCGAGCGCTTCGTAATCGAGTTTTTTGACTTCTTCGCGGTAGTCAAAGTCTTCGCCCATCGGGTTTGTCTTGCTGTCGTGCTGGTGCAGGATGTCCAGATTCAGGTTCTCCGGCCACCAGGCCGCTACACTGCCCTGCTCCTGCGTATTCGACCCGTGCATCACCGGGCACTTACCACCACTATTATTCTCAGACATCGTATTCTCCTGTTTCTGCGTCATTGGCAAAAAAACATTTCACGATCAAGGGCATCACTAAATATAGATCATTCACAGGCCGCTGCTTGAATGTTTACTACCGCCTGTATAGTGAATCCCTATGGACTTCCCGCAGCCCGGGCAAAGCGTCAGAGCAATCACTGGGCGATTGCGTAATCCTGATAGTAATCCGCAAGAATCCCGAGCAGGTCCTTCCATGCTCCCGGTGCAAATTCGATTGACACTGACATGGCGCAACTCCTTGATTGCGAGAATACCTTCACCTTATCGCGGGGCAGCAACCAACAGACAATTAATTAAAAATAAACTTTCGAGAGTTTTTATTTATCGATAGAGGCGCAGGAAGCTCAATATTGGAAGCGTCTATTACAAACGCTCGATAGAGGCAAACTTGCCCTGATCGTCAAACAGGATGCGAAAACTGCCCTGAATGCCGTCTTTGAGGAAGAATCTGGAAAGGATACGGGCCGGGAAACGGACAGAGCGTCCGTCCCGGGCCGTGGTGCGAACATCGGTGGCAACGCCCTGATAGAGTTTGATCCACTCGTCAGGGCTGATGCTGATGTCCACAATAATCTGCTGCATGGTCAGGGCCGGCTCAGTTAGCCAGCTCCAGCAGCAGACGGTTCAGGCGGCTAACGTAGGCGCCGGGGTCTTTCAGTTGCTCGCCACTGGCCAGGGTGGCCTGGTCGAACAACACCGCAGACAGCTCGCCGAAGCGGTCTTCTTTGGCTTCCTGCTCCAGACGCTGTACCAGAGGATGGTCTACATTGATTTCAAAGATCGGCTTGCTGTCTGGCACCTTCTGGCCGGCAGCTTCCATGATCTTCTTCATCTGCGCGCCCATATCGAACTGGCCAGTGACCAGGCAGGCGGGTGAATCGGTCAGGCGATTGGTTACCCGCACTTCCTGAACCCGGTCTTCCAGCGCCTTCTGGATGCGCTCGATCAGATCTTTATGCTCCTTGGCGGCCTCTTCCTGGTGCTTCTTGTCTTCCTCGGTTTCCACTTCACCGAGATCCAGATCACCACGGGCTACGTCCTGGAACTGCTTGCCGTCGTACTCGTTGAGGTAGCCCATCATCCACTCGTCGATGCGGTCAGACAGGATCAGAACCTCAATGCCCTTCTTGCGGAACACTTCCAGGTGCGGGCTGCTCTTGGCCGCCATGAAGTTGTCGGCGGTGATGTAATAGATCTTGCTCTGCCCTTCTTTCATCCGGGCGATGTAGTCATCCAGCGACACATTCTGGGTGGACTCACCGGTATGGGTGGAGGCAAAACGCAACAGGCCGGCAATTTTCTCGCGATTGCTGAAGTCTTCCGCCGGGCCCTCTTTCAGAACAGTGCCAAACTCGTCCCAGAAGCCCTGGTATTCGTCGCCGTCTTTCTTGGCCAGCTTGGACAGCATATCCAGAACCCGCTTGGTCAAGGCCGTGCGGATGCTTTCTACGGTGCTGTCGTTCTGCAGAATCTCCCGCGACACGTTCAGAGACAGATCGTTGGAATCGATCACGCCCTTGGTGAAGCGCAGGTACAACGGCAGGAACTGCTCGGCGTCGTCCATGATGAACACACGCTGAACGTACAGCTTCAGGCCACGGGGCGCTTCCCGGTTGTACAGATCAAACGGGGCACGCTTGGGGATGTACAGCAGGCTGGTGTAGTCCAGCTTGCCTTCCACTTTGTTGTGGGACCAGGTCAGCGGGTCTTCGAAGTCGTGGCCGATGTGCTTGTAAAATTCTTTGTACTCTTCGTCCTTGATCTCGTTACGGGGCAAGGTCCACAGGGCGGTGGCGTCGTTAACGGTTTCCTCCTCGCCCTTCTTGTCCTCTTCCTCAGACTCGGCCTTCATGACCACCGGGAATGAGATGTGGTCGGAGTACTTCTTGACCAGGCTGCGCAGTTTCCAGCCATCGGCGAATTCCTTGGCGTCGGATTTCAGGTGCAGAACAATCTCGGTGCCACGCTGCTCTCGGGTCACCGGCTCGATGGTGAACTCGCCATCGCCCTTGGACTCCCAGTGCACACCTTCTTCTGCCGGTGCGCCGGCACGACGGGTGAATACGTCTACCTTGTCGGCAACGATAAAGGCTGAATAAAAGCCCACACCAAACTGGCCAATCAGCTTGCTGTCTTTCTTCTCATCACCAGACAACTGCTTGAGAAATTCGGCGGTGCCAGAACGGGCGATGGTACCCAGGTTAGCGATAACGTCGTCACGGGTCATGCCGATGCCGTTGTCGGCCAGGGTAATGGTGCCGGCGTCTTTGTCGTAATCCAGGCGGATTTTGAGGTCGGAGTCGCCTTCGTAGAGTTTGTCGTCTTTCAGGGCGGCGAAGCGGAGTTTGTCTTCGGCGTCTGAGGCGTTTGAGATAAGCTCACGAAGGAAGATTTCCTTGTTCGAGTACAGAGAGTGGATCATCAGGTGAAGCAGTTGCTTCACTTCGGTCTGGAATCCTAGCGTCTCTTTGTTTGTTTCTACCGTCATGGCTGTGTTTTTCTCCTGCTCGGGTTTTAACTTTTTGTGGAGCGGCCTGGGCCGGTAGGTTCTTCCAAAACACGCTGTGAATACATCCATGTACGCTCTGCTCCGCCATCCATGGCTCCGCAAGGTTTTGGAAGAACCTACCGGCCCAGCCCACCCGACGTTTGAGTTAGGCCAGTTCAAGCACGATGTCTGGGCGAGCGGGTGGGGATGGCTTTCCGGAACCGTGCGGAGCCATGGGTGAAGAGCGAAAGCTCTTCACGGGCTGGCCATGGACGGCCAGCCCAGGACCCGCAGTGCGCCGCAGGAGCAATAAGCCCTGCGGGGCGGAGCCCGAGCCGCACAGGGACGTCTCGAGGCGTGTTTCGGAAAGCCATCCCCACCCGCTTGCCTGCACCAATGCTGAAATTTCTTGAACCAGAGATGGGGGGTCGACCAGGGCATTTCAACCCCAGTCAGAACCAATTCAGTCTTCGAGGAGAAAGTGTGCCCGGGCCGTGGCGATGGGTTGGGAACGGGACTTTTGCCAGGCGGAGATCATCACATTGGCAACCCGGTTGCCCTGGCGGGTCAGGCGGCATTCGGCGTAGGTCTCGCGGTTAAGGCCGGCACGCAGGTAATCCAGGGAAAAGTCGACGATTCTCGGCATCCGCAGGGTGTCCTGGGACATGATCAGGTAGATCGCTGCCGACATTTCCATGAAGCCACCAATCACCCCACCGTGAATCGCCGGCAAAATCGGATTGCCCAGGTTCTCTTCCTTTTTTGGCAACCGGAAAATCAGATCATCCCCGAACCGGTCGCATTGCAAGCCAATCCAGGTGGCGTAGGGAATGCTCTCCATCATTCGGGAGAAGTCGCCGGTTTGCTGAGTGTATTTGAGGATTTCCGGGTCGGTCATTCCTCGCCTCCGGTGATCAGGTCTCGATAGGATTTCGGGGTAGCTTCTTTGCCGATTCTCATGAACGTGCCCACGCAGTTGGCAATCGTCTCACCGCCCTCCTGATAGGCTTCGCAGCGGGTAAAGATGATGTTCTTGGTGATCTTGTAGGTCTCGGCACGGGCATAGACGGGCTTGTGGGGCACCGCCGGGCGCATGTAGTCCACTCGCAGGTCCAGGGTTGGGCAGAGCTCGAATTCTTCCAGGGCGCAGATCATAACGGAGCCAGAGGCGGTATCCATAAGAGTGGTGATGGCACCACCATGAATCACGCCGGTGTCCGGGTTGCCGATGATCTTGTCGCTGTATGGCAGTTCCATCACCAGGTAACCCTCGCCCGCGTCCTTTGCACTCAGGCCCAGTTCACGGGCCTGGTTGAGGGTATTCACAAACCGGTTAACCCGGTTGATTCGGGTTTCGTCGTTCATTCAGGAAGGTCCTGCAGTTCAGCTTTTCGGAGTGGTATCCGCGGTTTGCTTTCCGGGCACGGGTTCTTCGAACACTTTTCCGGCCCGCAGGGCGGATAACGCATCAGACTGGAATTCCCGGCGGTACAGCACAACAACCACCAGTGTGGAAGCCGCTATAAACACCAGGGGATGGATAAACCAGGCCACCACGGCCAGGGCGTAATAGTAGGAACGCAACCCAAGGTTGAAGGCATCGCCCGCCAGATTGCAAATGTTGCCGGCACTGCGGGCAAAGGCCTCCCGGGCGGCGGGGCTGGTTTTGGTGTCGTCCGGCAAGGGCGCGCTGCCAATCATCACCGCCACAAAGTTATACATGCGCATAGACCAGGTAAACTTGAAGAAGGCGTAAACGAACACAACCAGCAACACCACTAACCGGAGCTCCCAGATTTCCCGGCTTGGGACCGCACTGAACGGCATGGTGGCAAACACTTCCATGGCTTCACGGGTATAGCCAAGGGCGGTAATGATACCAGCCAGGATCAGCAGGCAGCTGGAAGCGAAGAAGGCGCCATTGCGCTCGAGGTTACCGACCACGGAAGCGTCCGATATCCGGTTCTCCCGCTTGAGCATTACCCGCATCCAGTCTTCGCGGTACATATCCAGGGTGTTAGACAGGCAGGCGCGGCTGTTGGCTCTGTTTCGGGAATACCAGGTGTAGCCCACCCAGCACACCAAAAACCAGAACAAAGCGATGAGTTCCAGGTAATAGCCCATGCGTGGTTATCGATCCGTTGTAACGTCTAATGCAGAAAGGTTGAGGGACAATGATACGCGAAGGTGCAAGAACCAGCCATAACCGGGGTGGTCTGACACCAAAACACCGGTCGTACTGTGCTATATAATGAAGCACCCAAATCAACAATTGCGCGCCCACGGAACCGGTCGCCCAAAGGAGTCGGATGTGAACCCCGGACAAATTCTGAGACTGACGTTACTCTCGGTGATTTTTCTTGCCATTGCGGGATGTGCCGTAAACCCTGTTACCGGCAAGAAGCAGCTGTCTTTGATACCTGAAAGCCAGGAATTGGCCCTTGGGGCCGAGCACTACACCCCAACCCAGCAAACTCAGGGTGGGCAGTTTTATCTGGACCCGGAATTGACCGTCTATGTCCGTGAAGTCGGCATGAAGCTGGCGCGGGTAAGCGATCGCCCCGATTTGCCATATGAGTTTGTGGTACTCAATAGCAGCGTTCCCAACGCCTGGGCCTTGCCAGGCGGCAAAATCGCCATCAACCGGGGCCTGCTGGTCAAGTTTGAGGATGAAGCTCAGTTGGCCGCGGTGATGGGGCATGAGATTGTCCATGCTGCGGCGCGGCACAGCGTGCAACGTATGCAACAGGGCATGCTGATCAGCGCTGGTGTGGCCGGCCTTGGTTTTGCGTTATCCGATAACGAATGGGCCGGCCTGATCATGGGCGGTGCGGCCGTGGGCGCCCAGCTGGCCCTGGCACAGTACAGCCAGGGTGATGAACTGGAATCCGACCACTACGGCATTCGTTACATGAAAGCCGCCGGTTACGACCCTCAGGCAGCGGTTGAGCTGCAAGAGCTATTTCTGGAATTATCCCAGGGCCGGCAGACAAGTTGGCTGGACGGCATGTTCGCCACCCACCCGCCTTCAGCCAGGCGGGTTCGGGAGAACCAGGCCCTGGCCTCAGAGCTGGGAACCGGTGGCTTCCGGGGCCGCGACATTTACCAACGGCGCATTGCCTTGCTGAAAGAACTCCAGCCCGCCTATGACGCCCACGACAAAGCCATGGAACTGGCATCCAACGGCGATATGAACGCGGCCCTTGATTCCATCAACAAGGCAATCGAGCAGGAACCGCGCGAGGCCATGTTCTTCGCCCTCAGAGGGCGTATCTATAAAGAGCAGAAGCAGATGGAGAAAGCCCAGGCGGATTTCGACAAGGCGGTGTCGCTGTACCCTGAGATGTTCCAGTACCAGCTCTACAACGGCCTGAACTCACTGGCCATGAATAATCTGGACAAAGCCCGTGGACACCTTGAGCGTGCCAATCAGGTAGTGCCTACGTCCATTGCCTATCTGCGGCTTGGCGATATTGCCAGCCGTCAGAACCGTCGGAATGACGCCATTGGGCATTACTCGAAAGCCGCCGAAGCCGGTGGCGATGTGGGTGAGGAAGCCAAAAGGAAACTAGCCGACCTATCCCAATAACAAACACCTGGCGGGGATAAAAACCGGGGGCTTAACGCTCCCGGTTTTTTTATGGCTAAAGCATTTGCCACGCTGACGCAAAAAAGCCGTCACAGATTGCATTGACATTTAGAGCAATAACTCTAAAAATCAGTCAAACAAACAACAATCGGATGGCGATCATGCTCGTAAAGCGACTTCAACCGATGATTTCCCACGCAAGGCGGTCCTATGTGGAACTGATGTTCCAGGTAATGGGCCGGGCCCTGCAGGCGATCAGCGAAGTAGACGAACAAACCCGAAACGAAACTCGCGCCCTGCCCGAAGGATTTCTGTTCGAGATGCAGGTGATGCCCAATGGCCCCAAGCTGATCGTTGAGCACACCGGAGATGGCAAACTGCATTTCCACGGCGACAGTGCTCCCCGGCCGGTGGACCTTTCCATTCAGTTCAAGCATATGGCCCATGCGTTCCTGGTACTGTCCTTCCAGGAAAAGACCTCGGTGGCCTTTGCCAACGACCGCATGCTGGTAGATGGTGATGTCAGTTACGCCGTGCGTATGACCCGTGTGCTCAACCGCCTGGAGTCATTCATCCTACCCAAGCTGGTCGCGCAGCGAGCGGTCAAGGAATACCCGGCCAACCTGCATCTGCCTGAAAAACTGATCAGCGGAGCCCGCATCTACCTGAAAGTCGCCACCAACTTTGTCGAGACAGTGAGAGCATAATGACCAACAAATACTACGAGTTCTTCTGCCCGGTAAAAGTGATTGCCGGCAAAGCCGCCCTGGAACACATTCCGTTTGAATTGACCGGGCTGGCAGCCAAGCGCCCGATGATTGTTACCGATAAGGGTGTTCGGGCGGCAGGCCTGCTTGACCCGGTGATTGCCGCTTGCGAAGAAAGCGGACTGGAAATCGTCTCTATTTATGACGACGTACCCCCGGATTCATCCACAACGGTGGTTCGCGATATCGCCACGGTTTACCGCAAGGAAAAGTGCGATTCCATTATTGCCGTGGGCGGCGGTTCCGCCATTGATACCGGCAAAGCCGTCAACATTCTGGTCTCCGAAGGTGGCGATGACATCGCCAAGTACAGTGGCGCAGGTATTCTGAAGCATCCCCTGAAGCCCTTCTTCGTGGTACCAACCACAGCCGGAACGGGCTCTGAAGTCACATCCGTTGCCGTGATTACCGATGAGAAAAAAGGCGTGAAGCTGCCGTTCACCTCATCGTTCCTGTTGCCGAATGCGGCGATCATCGACCCACGGATGACGCTGACCCTGCCTCCCCATATCACCGCCGCAACCGCCATGGATGCCATGACTCACGCGGTCGAAGCGTTTACCTGCATGGCCAAGAATCCGCTGAGCGATGCCTACGCCACGGCTGCCATCAAAAAGGTGAGCCAGTCACTTCTGGCGGTGATGGACAACCCCAAAGACGAGAACGGGCGGCTTGAACTGGCCCAGGCCTCTACCATGGCCGGCATTGCCTTCTCCAACTCCATGGTTGGGCTGGTACACTCCCTGGGCCATGCCACCGGTGCCATCTGCCACCTGCCCCACGGCCTGTGCATGAGCCTGTACCTGCCGTATGTACTGGAATTCAACATTGACAGCATCCGTGAACCCCTCGGTGAGCTACTGCTCTACCTGGAAGGCCCGGAAGTGTACTCAGCAACCCCGGCTGCCCGCCGTGCTGAGGCCAGCATCTCCGCCATCCGTAAGCTCAGGGACGCACTGTACAAGCGTTGTGAACTGCCCCGCACGCTGAAAGAGACCGGCAAAGTGTTGGAGAGCCAGCTGGAGGCCATCGCTGAGATGGCGTTAGACGACGGTTCTATCATGTTCAACCCTCGGGAAGTCACCAAGGAAGACGCCCTCTCGGTTCTGCGTAGGGCCTGGGCCTGACCCCGGCAGCAGTCAAGGCTAACCCATTGTTCAATGGGTTAGCCTAAAGTCAGATTCACAATGATTGATTTATAGGAGGAAGTCGTTACTATCTACCAACGTTCTGGCAGGGAGTTGGCCGGGTAAGTTTGATCGATGTACCGCAGTGGCCTGCAACAACCTGAGTTTCTTGTAATGAAAGATCTATTGTCCAGAGCATCGCTTTTTTCGCGCCGCAGCCTCGCCATTCTGACGGCAGGCCTGTGCCTGTCCATGGCGGCATACAGTGGCGAAGACCAAACAGAGACCTTCCGCTTCAACGTATCTCCCAACGGCTACCCCCCATACCTCATCGTTGACGGTGAAACGCCGTCCGGCATCATGTGGGACGTGGTCGAATTGATTGTTCCGCGCCTGGGCTACGATCTGGAGTTCATGAAGATTCCGCGAAAGCGGGTGGACCAGATGCTGACCGAAGGTTACCTGGACGGCACCCCCCGCGCCATTGAATGGACGGAAGTACCAGAGCAGTTTCTATTCACCGACCCGGTTGTCCATGTCGAGGAAGTGTTGTTTTTCGCAAATGGCGCCGAATTCGAATACAACCACCCGAGCGACCTGTTCGGCAAAACCGTCGTGACTCACCTGGGCTACCTGTACCCCGCCCTCGATTCCTATTTCGAGAGCGAGCAGATCCGACGCTTTGATGTCTCCCGCGACCGGGATATGTTCCGGTTTCTGTTGCACGGTGACCGCTTTGACACTGCACTGGCCGACCGGCTTGTGGGGCAGTGGATTTTGAAAACCGAGGGAATGACAGAACACTTCAGCAGCTCAGAGACGGCCATCAGCCAGTACGGATTCCGGATAATGGTCCGTCCAGAATGGACCGAGTTCGCCGAAGCCTTCAACACAGAGTTGCAAAAGATTCGTGCGAACGGCGAACTGCAGTCCATTCTCGCAAACTATCGCTGATCACTCATTCCAGCCGCCGCAACAGCAGCATGGGTGACACGCTGAGAACCGGGCGCAACTGCCAGCGCCCGAACAAGGCCAACAGCGCCGCGCTGATGAAAGGAATCGGTAATATCACTTGCCAGTGCCAGCGGAACGTCCCCTCGAACATTCTGACCTGAAGCGCATAGACCGCCGCTTCTGCCGCCAGCACACCCATAACACCCGCGACGAACCCCAGCACGGCGAACTCCAGCATGGTGCTTCGAGCAAGCAGCGACTGCTGACCACCCAGTGTACGCAGCAAAGCGCCCTCCCGTTGACGGTCCCTAAGCGTGGCACTGACCACCGCTGCCATCACCACCAGAGCCGCCGCGAGTATCAGCGCAAGAATGGCTTCAATGGCCTGGGTCACCTGGCGCACAATCTGTTGGATACGCTCGATGATATGGTCAATTTCAAGAACTGAAACCGTCGGGAACTGGCGGGAAAACTCGTTGAGCGCCACCTTGTTGCCCTCATCCAGATGGAAACTGGTAATCCAGGTACCGGGCATATCCTTCAGCCCACCGCCGGGTGGGAACGCCATGTAGAAATTGGGTTTCATGCTGTCCCACTGCACAGTACGGATGCTGGTAACCGGTTCTGTGACCGACTCCGACCCAATGGTGAACGTCAGGCGGTCCCCCATGACAAGCCCCATGCGTTCTGCCAAGTCAGCCTCTACCGACACGCCGGCGGTATCACCGGCTACAAACCACTCGCCGGCGATAATCTCATTATCCTCGGGCAGTTCTGCCATCCAGGTCAGATTCAGCTCACGGTTCAGTGCTCCAATCCGCTCATCCTTACTGACAGCCTCCAGTACCGGTTGACCGTTCAGTTCCGTCAATCGCCCCCGAACCATCGGGTATAACGCCTCCAGAGGAGCGTCACGCTCTGCCCAGAAGGCTTCCACATCGTCCACAGCGTCCGGTGCTATGTTAATCAGAAAGTGATTAGGCGCGTTATCCGGCAACTGGGCCTGCCAGTCATCCAGCAACGACGTACGCACCAGAATCAGCGTTGCTGCCAGCATCAGAGTCATCGCAAACACGGCCATTTGCGCAATGCTGGCCTGCCGATGGCGGTACAACCCCACCAGTGCCAGGCGCCAGGCATTGCCGCCTCCACGCACACGGCGCAAAACCGCCACCATCAGGCCGCCAACCAGTGCCAACACGACCAACAGCAATGCCAGGCCGCCTAACAAGGCGAATACCAGGGCAACCTCGCCTGCGTACAGCCAGACCAGGCCAAACACAGCCAGAATCGCGATGATCACATCGGGTATGGCGTCTCGCCCGCTTTCCCCGGGCTGCGCCCGCAGTACCCGCATAGCAGCCACATTACGCAGCCGGCGAATGGGCGGATAGGCAAACGCAAACAGGGAAACCAGGGCAGTGAGCAAAGCCGGCACCAGAGCCGAAGGCGCCAGATAAAAATCAACCGGTTGCTCCAGTACGTCACTCAACAGGCGCACCAGAACCCAGAACAGCGGTAGCGCCACCAACAGGCCACCGATCACACCAGCGATGCCCCAGAGCGCCAACCGGCGCAGGTAAAGACCACCGATGCTCCGGCTCGACAAGCCCAGGGTTTTCAACAGAGCCACGGTGTCGCGCTGAGACAAGGCGTACTGCCGGCTGGCGACAGCCACAGCCACCGCCGCCAGCAGAACCGCCAGGCTGCCACCGAGTAACAGGAAGCGTTCCGCACGCTCCAGGGACCGGGAAAAAGTTTCACCGTCGCGCACGCTTTCCCATTCATGGCTCGGTTCCAGGCGCGGCTCCAGCCATTGATAGTAATCGTCAAGCAGGTTGTCCGGGCCGGCGAACAGGTATACATATTCAACACGGCTGCCTTCCTGAATCACGCCGGTGCCGGGCACATCATCCACGTGAATCATCACGCGGGGTGCCAGGGAAGATAGCCTGAAACCGCCATCTGGCTCGCGAATCAACAGGCTGGTGATCTCAAGTGCAAGATTGCCCACCTCCAGCGTTTCACCAATCTCCAGCTCCAGCAATCGCAGCAGTCTGGGGTTAACCCAGATCTCGCCCCGTGCCGGGCCAGCGCCCACTGTCTGTCGCGCGGCGTTCTCGCCGGGCTGAATTTCGATCTCTCCACGCAGCGGGTATTCGTCGCTCGCTGCTTTAACCGACACCAGCTGGAATCCTCCCTCTCCAAACACCATGGTAGAGAATTCGATCATCTGGCCGGTTTCCAATCCCCGCTCCCGGGCTTCGTCAATCCATTCATCAGGTACCGGCCGACCGTTTTCAGCCTCAAGCTGACGGTCCGCCGCCAGAAAGGAGCTGGCCGAAGACACCAGAGTTCGCTGTAACTGGTTGGCGAACAGGGCAATGGTTGCCACGGTGGCAACGGCAATCACCAGGGCGACCAGCACAACCCGCACATCACGCTCGCGCCAGTCCCGGCGCACCGACATCAGTTTTTTTGCAGCCGCCATCAGTCAGCCAGCTCCCGGGCCGCTTCCGGCTCTGTCAGTACACCGGCTTCAATGTGCAATTGCCGGCCACACCGGGCTGCCAGGTGTTCATCGTGAGTCACCATGACCAATGTGGTGCCCTGCTCCCGGTTCAGATCCATCAGCAGATCAGACACCGCCTGCCCGGTCCGGTTATCCAGATTACCGGTAGGCTCATCGGCAAACAGAATGACTGGATCCGAAGCGAAAGCCCGGGCAATGGCCACCCGCTGCTGCTCACCCCCAGACAACTGCCGAGGTGTGTGGTTAAGACGCTCGCCCAACCCTACCCGCTCAAGCAGCTCTTTGGCCCGCGCCTCCGGAGCTTCCATTCCTGCCAGTTCAAGGGGTAACATGACGTTTTCCAGTGCACTCAATGCCGGCAACAACTGGAACGACTGGAACACAAAGCCAACCCGGCTCGCCCTGAGCTGGGCGCGCTTATCTTCCGTCAGGCTACTGATTTCAGCACCATCCAGCTCAACTTTGCCTTCTGTCGGTGTGTCGAGGCCAGCAAGTAATCCCAGCAACGTGGTTTTACCGGAACCTGAGCGGCCAACGATGGCTACGGACTCTCCCCGATTGATTTCCAGACTGACCCCCTGCAAGATCGTCAACGTATCAGTTTCCAGTCTCACCCGGTGGGTAAGATCGGTCACCCGTAACATGGGTTTTGTGGCGGCTGGCTTGGGGTCCGTCATCTGGTTCACGGTGGCTCCGTTGTCTGGTGCTGTGTTTATTGAATCTGTAAAGGGTATACGAATTTATTATGCATACGGTATCGGCGTTGGTCAGATCATTAGTCCTCTCAGCACTGATGTTGCTGTCGCTCTCTGCCATGGCCAGCCAGAACACCCTGCTGGTGGTAGGCGACAGCCTTAGCGCTGCCTACGGTGTGCCGTCCGAAACCGCCTGGGTGCAACTGCTGAGGGACAGGCTGGATGAACGAGGCCTCAACTGGGAAGTTGTGAACGCCAGCATCAGCGGCGAAACCACAGATGGCGGCCTTCGGCGGCTGCCGGACCTGCTGCAAAAAAACCAGCCCGATGTCGTAATCATAGAGCTTGGAGGTAACGACGGCCTGCGCGGCTTCCCGCCCGATGTGATCGAAGCCAACCTGGCCGACATGATCGAGCAGGTGCGGGATATCGGCGCCATCCCGGTGCTGGTGGGCATGCAGATTCCACCCAACTACGGCCAGCGTTACACCCGCATGTTTGCAGACATCTTCCCGAACCTGTCTGACCGCTACGACACCCCGCTGGTTCCCTTCTTTCTTGAGGGCATCTACAACGCCGATGGATTAATGCAGGAAGACGGCATTCACCCCACCGAGGCTGCCCAGCCGGTGCTGCTGGATAACGTTTGGCCTCAGTTAGAGCCGTTAATTCTGGACAGGAACCCGAGCGCCCTGCGCTCTGACCAGTAGTAACCATCACGGGCGTGTTCAACAAACCCTACATGCCCGCCCCACCTCGGTGCTTCGACGGTGACATGGGCTCCCAGAACGCTGCGTGCTTCCGGGAAACACCGGGCTGACAGGAACGGATCATCCACCGCATTGACCATGAGCGCGGGTACCCGTATGTCCTTCAACCGGTACAGGGCTGAGCAACTGGCCCAGTAATCCTGGGCATCCCTGAAACCATGCAAGGGCGCGGTATAGCGATTATCAAATTCGTGGAAGTTGCGAATGCTCTCGAACCCGGTCACGTCAATCACATCAGGGAACCGGCGGGCCTTTTCCTGCATTTTCCCGTGCAGATCCCTGAGAAAGCGCTGCATGTAAATCTTGCGACTGGGAAGCGCCAGCATATCCGCGCTGCCTGCCAGATCTGCGGGTACAGAATAGGCGATGGCACCACTGATACGGCTATCAACCTGCTCGCCCTGCTGGCCGAGGTATAACAGGGTGAGGTTGCCGCCCATGCTGAAGCCAGACAGGAACAGGTTGCTGTAGTTGCCTTCCAGCGCGTGGCAGACCACCGTATGCAGGTCTTCCGTGGCGCCGCTGTGATAGAACCGGGGTTGATGGTTCATCACCCCGCCGCAGGATCGGAAGTTCCAGGCCAGCACATCCCAACCATCCGCCATTAATGCCCTCGCCAGCCCGAGCACATAGGGGCGCCGGCTGTGGCCTTCCAGACCATGGGACACGATGGCCAGGCGGCCACTGCCCTGACGGTACCAGTCCAGGTGCAGTTCGTCGTTATCCGGCGTGGCCAGAACAGCGGTTTCCGGCTGTGGCATGGTCACGTTCCGGAACAGCGTTGGCCACACAGACTGGATGTGCCCGTTACGTAACCAGACCGGTGGGCGGTAGCCCGATTGACTGCGCTTGTGCAAATTTTGACCTTTCTTTTCAGGGGGTTGACGAACACTATTAAAGAACTTAATATGCCCGCCACTTGATGCTGTTCCCCGATAGCTCAGTTGGTAGAGCAACGGACTGTTAATCCGTTTGTCCCTGGTTCGAGCCCAGGTCGGGGAGCCACTTATTCCGAGAAAGCCGCTGATTCAACATCAGCGGCTTTTTCATTTCTACCTCAGAAAACCTCTTCCCGCTGCATGAATTCCCTCAGGACCTGATACAGGGTATAGCCATCCTGGCTACCGATCATTTCCCGAATAGAATGCATGGCAAACTGCGGCACACCGATATCCAGCGTGGTCACGCCCAGATTACCGGCGGTCAGCGGCCCGATGGTGCTGCCACAACCCATATCACTGCGCACCACAAAGGTCTGGTGCGGCAAGCCAAGCTCATCACTGATATGCCGGTACAAAGCGGCCGAACGGCTGTTGGTGGCATAGCGCTGGTTGTGGTTAACCTTGATGACCGGCCCCTGGTTCAGGATTGGGCCGTGGTTTTCATCGTGTTTGTCCATGAAATTCGGGTGCACGCCGTGGGCGTTATCTGCAGAAATCATCATGGAACGGGCAATCGCCCTGCCCTTGCCGGCGCCACACCAGCGCTCCAGAACGGCTCCCAGGAATGGCCCCTGGGCGCCTTCCGCCGACATGCTACCCACTTCTTCGTGGTCATTGCACACCAGAAGTGCGGCTTCATCTCCAGAAGTATTCAGCAGGGACTGCAGGCCAATGTAACAACTGAGCAGGTTATCGAGACGGGCCGACGCCAGAAACTCCTGACGCAAACCAACGAAAGACGCGCCCTGGGCATCGTAGAAACTCAGTTCATAGCCCAACACTTTACGAATCTTCAGGCCGGATTCACTGATCAACTGCTCACGCAGCAAGTCAGCAAATGACGTTGTATCCGTTTCCGGCAGTTGCATAACCACCGGAGGCAAGTCTGTCTGGGCATTGACCGAACGATTGCTGTTGGCTTCCCGGTCCAGGTGAATGGCCAGGCTGGGAATAATCGCCACCGGCTTACGGAAGTCCACCAGAGTGTCCCGAACCTTACCGTCCTCGTCCAGAACGGTGACGCGGCCGGCCAGCGACAGATCCCGGTCAAACCACGGGTTCAGCAACACGCCGCCGTACACTTCCACGCCCAGCTGGAAAAAGCCCTTGCGGCGGATTTCCGGGTTTGGCTTTACCTTCAGGCAGGGGCTGTCGGTATGGGCACCCACCATCCGGATGCCGGAAGTCACTACGTCATTCGTGCCGGTGCGGAAGGCAATAATGGAGGAGCCATTGCGAATGGCGTAATAGCCCCGGCCCTGCTCCAGCGCCCACTCTTCCCGCTCATCCAGTTGCTGAAAACCTGCGGCATCAAGCCGGGATTTCATGGTACTGACTGCATGCCACGGTGTTGGAGAGGCATTCAGAAATTCAATCAAGTCATTATTAAATTCAGTGTGTTCCATGATCTTCCTGATTGCATGATAATGGCTGCTACAGTATGGCATGAAGCCGGCCCAGCTCCTACCAGGCTGCCGGTTAGTCCCTATACGCACCCACTGATCAACGCCGGAGCCCACTGTGTCGATACCCCGATTCCTGGACATCGAATACTGTCAGACTGACGACGCCCTGTTTCCCGTCGCCATGGCCTGGTCGCTGGCAGACGGCCAGATGAAAACCGTGGTTATTGCCCCGGAGGAAGCCTGGTTGCCAGATGACGGCGATCTGGGGGACTTTGACCTGCTATACCTCGAAGAACAGGGCGTGCCACTGCTCGAACTGGTTCAGGAACTCCATCAGGACTTGCCGGACCAGACCGTTTACGTGGATGGCATGGACCCGGATGAAGTCCTTATCGACCTGATTTTCAGTGCCGTCAGCCAGGACGCCCCCTTCGAGATTGCACCAATTTCCGAACTGATTGCCAGCCTGGACAGCGACTCCCTTGAAGACCGCCGTCGGCAACTGATGTTCGACGAAGGCCTGGACCCCCAACTACCAGAGAACGGCGTTTATGCTCTGCTCAGACTGGCGCAGGAAGAAGGCCTTCTGGCTGACTTGTAAGTCAGAGAGCTGACACAGGGAAGTGTGACCGGTGTCTGCGTAACAAAGCGTTACACAAGGCAGAATCTGGCGTCAGCACCGTTACTGACAGGAAGCCAGATAATAATGAACAAGGTCGCACTACGTTTCCTCAGCTCCAGCCTGATGGCCATCAGCCTCGCCCCATTGGCGGCACAGGCACAAGATACTCCTCGTTCTGACAAACACTACATTGGCCTTCTGGTGACCGCGTTGGAGCACCGCTCAATCGGCGACCGCACCAAGGAGGATGCCTGGGGCCAAGCCGGTACGCTGGTTATCGGTGGTCACCTGAACGACCTGATTCACGCCGAGATCCGCCTGGGTGGCGGGTTCAATGATGCCGATGTCTCCGGTGGCGACCTGACCCTTGCCGTTGATTATTTCGCCAGCTGGTACATGGGCCTGCACTACCCGATTACCGATTATGCCAACGTCTACGCCCAGGCGGGTTTCACTCACGTAAAAGGCGAGGCAACCCTGGCCAACCGTGAGGAAGGCTACAACGCCCAGTTCCGGGACATTGAAGGCGATTACCCGGACAGCAGTTTCAGCATCAGCTGGCTTGCCGGAGTGGATTTTGAGGTGTTGGATAACACCTTCCTGGTGTTTGAGGGTGGGCGTTTGTTTAAAGACACTGGCAGTAGTGCCAATACGTTTCAGTTTTCTACCGGGCTGCGTTACGAATTCTGACCCGCTTTCGTTTTCCAACGAATCCAGCGCCAGAGTCTGGCGAGGCAGGCGGGGCCTTCTTTCCTGGAATCTCGGAGGCCATGGATGGCCGGAGCGAAGCGCACAGGGAAGTGCTCGTAGCGTTTCCAGGAAAGAAGGCCCCGCCTGCCTCCTCCCCCCATATCAGACGCGGTGCTGGATATGCCAGCAGCGGTGAATCTTCTGGTTGCGTTGAAAATCCTTGTCCAGAGTGCTTGCCGTTACCTCTTTGACTTCAAACTCTGCTTCAAGATCTTCGTCCAGTTTGAACTTTCGGAAATTGTTGGAGAATATCAACAGGCCGTCGCTGGATAACCGTTCCATACACTGACGAACCATGTTGCCGTGATCCCGCTGGATATCCAGAACACCAGCCATTCTTGCTGAGTTCGAGAACGTGGGCGGGTCCATGAAGATCAAGTCGAAGGTCTGGTTCGCGGTTTTGCGATCGGCCAGCCAGGACAGGCAATCCGCCTGCTCTACCACGTGCTTCCTCAGATCGGCGCCGTTCAGGGCCAGGTTGTCCTGGGCCCAGCTCACGTAGGTTTTCGACATATCCAGACTCAGGGACCGGCTGGCGCCGCCAACGGCGGCATGTACCGTGGCTGCGCCGGTGTAGCAGAACAGATTCAGGAAGCGCTTGCCACGGGCGTGCTGCTGTATCCAGTGGCGCACCGGGCGGTGGTCCAGGAACAGGCCGGTGTCCAGGTAGTCCTTCAGATTCACTTTTAGCACGCAACCGTGTTCGCGAACGTTGAAGTACTCTCCACTGGCCGCCTGTTTTTCGTACTGCCGGGTGCCACTCTGACGTTGGCGCTGTTTGCACACCATGTTCTCCGGCTTGGTTTCCAGCACCTCGGCAATCACCGCCAGGGCCTCAGCCCAGCGTTCTCGGGCGGCTTTGTCGTCAATGGACTTTGGTGCGGCGTATTCCTGAACGTGCACCCTGCCCTCGTAGAGATCGATGGCCAGGGCGTATTCGGGCATATCGGCGTCGTACAGGCGATAACAATCAATCCCCTGCTTACGCGCCCACTGGCCGATGGTTTTGAGATTCTTCTTCAACCGGTTACGCAGCATGGCCGCACGTTCCGGGTTGGCGATGCGGGGCATCACGCCCCCTGCGGCGTCCGGGTCACGGGGTACCCGGACGTTGTCCGGGTGCACCTCAAACAGCAAAAGCTGGGCTGGCAGCTTGCCATTGAACAGGTTGTACTGTTTGAAACTGCGCAAGCCAACGGATTTGCCAAACTCCGGCGCACCGGTGAACAGCCCCAGCCGCCAGCCGGAGAGCTCCCTGAGCACCACTTCACCCAGGTTTTGATACAAGCCCGCCAGCTCTTTGCGCTCGCTCAGTCGCTCACCGTAAGGCGGGTTGGTCAGAACCAGACCTTGCTCTGCCCAGGCAGGATCACGCTGGAACTGAGAGATTGGGCGCACATCCACCTGCACAATGCCATCGAGCCCCGCCCGCTGGATGTTCTTTCTGGCGGTATCAATCACCCGGCCATCCTGGTCAAAACCGGCAAACACCGGTATCCGGCGCTGTTTGCCTTCATGGGCCCGGCGCTCGGCTTCCTGACGGAGCCCCATCCACAGTTCAGGCTGGTGTCCTGGCCATTTTTCAAATCCAAAACGCTCTGTTTTCCGGCCCGGCGCAATGTCCAGCGCCATCAACGCTGCTTCAATCACCAGAGTTCCGGAACCACACATGGGATCAACAAAGGCGCCGCCGGCGTCTGAGATTTCCGGCCATCCGGCCCGCAGCAGCAACGCGGCCGCGAGATTTTCCTTCAACGGCGCAAGGCCCTGTTCAGTGCGGTATCCCCGCATGTGCAGACTATGCCCGCTAAGGTCCAGCCCAACCGACAGCCGTCCCCGGTTCAGGCGGGCAGAGATGGTGACATCCGGATCTTTTGGCGCGACCGAGGGCCGTGGCAGGCCTGCGCCCCGAATGCTGTCTACGATACCGTCTTTGACTTTCTGGGCACCGAACTGTGTGTTCCGAATTTCTTCGTTCTGCCCCAGGAAAGTCACTCGAAAGCTGCCGTTGACGGGAATGTGCGATTGCCAGTCCAGAGACACCACGCCCTCATAAAGTTCGTCAGCACTACGGGCATCCACCTCAGCAATGTGCAGGATGACCCGATTGGCCAGCCGGGACCACAAACAGGCGCGATATCCGGCTTCCAGCTCCCCTTCTACCCAGACGCCCGCCGGCGCGTTGCGCACTTGAGCCAGGCCAAAGCTTTCCAGCTCATCGGCCAGGAGATACTCAACACCCTTGGGGCAGGTTACGAAAAAGACATGCTTGGACAAAATCAACTCCTGGTTTTCTGGATAGAGCCGGTAAGCCGCCGGAATAGCAGCAAAACCCGAATTCGGGCCGTCATCGTTATTTCACAAACCTATAAGAAAAGCTTCATATAGATGAAATAAATAGTGTACATCCGCGCAAGGTTCGTCTTACCTTGTAGTTGACGCGTCGTTCTGGAAGCCAACATAACCGTGCTTCCGTTAACAGGATCCTGACTGCTCTGGCCGGAACTGGCAATAGTGGGTTATCCCGGATGGGTGCCTTCTTTACCATGGCCACGGCAGATGTGTACACGCTTGTTCTGTTAATCCATCAGTGAGGAACGGCATGAAAAGACAGAAGAGAGACATGTACGCTCGTGCATTCAAGCGGGGTTATCTCGCTGGCGTGTCCGGCAAATCCAAAGACAGCTGCCCGTTAGACCAAGCAGAGGTACGCCAGGAATGGCTGAACGGGTGGCGAGAAGGCCGCACAGATAACTGGGAGGGCATGACCGGCGTCTCCGGCATCCACAAACTTGCCAACGTAACCGCAACGTGACCGCGGTGTTGGCATACCCCGTTTAACCTGATCTCTTTTAGTTGTAGCTACACCACAATCTGACGCAGTAACCAGAGCAACCAAAACGGGGCCTCCCGCCCCGTACCATGCGAAGAAGCGCTACGGGGTTCGTTCCCCGCAAGGGCCCGCTCAGCGGGCCCACCTTCTTTCTGGCCTCACTACTTATGCTGTTCTTTCCTGATCGCTTCTACTGCTTCGTTAATCAAAGCTGGGCCTTTGTAAATAAAGCCGGTGTAGATTTGCACCAGTTTCGCCCCTGCCCGGATTTTCTCGGCCGCACTCTCGCCATCAGTGATACCGCCAACGCCAATAATCGGTATTCTGTCCCCCAACTCGGCGTACAACCCCTGAATAACCCGTAAAGACGCCTCGCGCACCGGTGCACCACTCAAACCGCCAGCTTCCTGCTCGTGCTTGTGTCCTTGAACCGCTTCCCGGCTGATAGTGGTGTTTGTGGCAATCACACCATCCAGGCCCGCCTCGAGTAATGCCCCGGCGACAAAGCGAATGCCTGCATCATCCATATCCGGGGCAATCTTCACAGCCACCGGTACATAACGACCAATATTTTTCTCGCAGATCGCCTGTTCGTCTTTGATCGCGTGCAGTAGCTGCTTCAACGAGTCGCCGAACTGCAGATCACGCAGCCCCGGGGTATTTGGCGACGACACGTTTACCGTGATGTAGTCGGCATGGGGGTAAACTGCGGCGATACCCTTACGGTAGTCCTGTTCGGACTGCTCGTTCGGGGTATCTTTGTTCTTGCCCACGTTAATGCCCAGGATACCGCGATAACGACGCTTCTCAACATTGCTCACCAGATGACCAAGGCCTTCATTATTAAAGCCCATGCGGTTGATGATGGCCTGGTGTTCGGGCAGGCGGAACATCCGCGGCTTGGGGTTGCCCGGCTGTGCCAGGGGTGTGACGGTGCCCACTTCAATGAACCCGAAACCCAGGGTTCCCAGGGCATCCAGGTGGTCAGCATTTTTGTCCAGGCCGGCGGCCAGGCCTACCGGATTGGGGAACTCCAGCCCCATGACATTAACCGGGCACGGCTCCGGGCGCTTTGAAACAATATTTATAATGCCGGTTTTGTAGGCCAGATCCAGCCCCCTGAGGGCAGCATTATGGGCCTGTTCCGGGGGCAGCCGGAAAAGTAAATTACGTAGCATGCTGTACATCTTGGAGCTCCTTGCCGAGGGGTGGCCGGAGTATACCGGAAGTTTTCCACACCATCCTCCCGAACCTTCAATACAACGTAAAAGCCCATGCCTCAGCGGCTGGCGGGGCTTTTCCACGGAATCTGTGGATAACTCTGTTGAAAATGTCGGGGCAAGCGTCTCGACCCCTTGATAACTGCGCCAGCCTACAAATTGATCATTTTTTGATCAGTTAAATTTCAACTAAAAATCAATGACTTAAAAAGACAAAATAACCATTTGACGACTTTAGTTACAAAGTGGTAGTGGGTAACGACTTTGTCATCATGTGCATAAATCGACCTGCGTTTCCCGATTAATTCTCCCCAAATTTTCCATTCCTGCCGCTATACTGGCTACCAACAGAATGATCGGAGCCTGAGCCATGGATCAGCCCCCAAAGGCCCATCTACGGACTGACAAGGACTTGCAACAGGAAAAACACGCCGCCTCCCGGGTCACCATTATTGGCATGGTCCTGGATGCAGTCCTTGGTGTGATAAAAATTATTGGCGGCACTCTTTTTCATTCCCACGCCCTGGTGGTGGATGGCATCCACTCTTTTACCGACGTTGTCTCCGACTGGGTTGTTCTCGCAGTGATGCGACTGTCCCGTAAAGGTCCGGATGATGACCACCCCTACGGACATCAGCGCATCGAGACGCTCGGCACACTTTTGCTGGGGAGCATACTGATTGCCGTGGGCGCAGCCCTTGCCTGGGAGAACATTCTGCGCCTGGTCTCCGGAGAGGATCTCGCGGTACCGGGCTGGCCGGTTCTGGTTGCTGCGGGGATATCGGTCGCCTCCAAGGAATGGATCTACCGTTATACCCGCCATGTGGGCATCAAAATTCGATCCGACCTGCTGATCGCAAACGCCTGGCACAGCCGGACAGACGCATTTTCATCGGTCGTTGTTCTGGTTTCCACTGTCGGTGCAATGGTCGGATATGTTTGGCTGGATACCCTTGCCGCTGTGGTTATCTCCGGCATCATTATTCATATTGGCTGGAAATTCACCTGGGACAGCGTCAAGGAACTCGTCGACACCGGACTGTCTGCGGAAGATACCCGGGTGTTGCGAGCCATTGCCATGGACACAGACGGCGTGCGTAATGTTCACGAGCTACGCAGCCGGCGTATGGGTCACGACATACTACTGGATGTCCACCTGGTTGTTCGGCCTGAGATAAGCGTTTCTGAGGGACACCAGATCGGCATGAAGGTGGTTTCCGGCATGAGGGACGCCATCGATAATATCCGGGACATCAACTTTCATATCGATGCCGAGAACGACGAACACACACCGCATCAGACCGACCCACACTTACCCAGCCGCGAGGATATCCGCCACCTGCTGTCGCAGCAGCTCGGTGAGCTGCCACCACATAGCCGGCTGAGACTGCATTACCTCAAAAACCGGGTTCATATCGAAGTCTTCCTGGACGAACAGCATCCCGCACCCGCGTTGACCACCGAAAGCGTCCGGGAGGTGCTGGCACCCTATCCCTGGTTTGGTTCAGTCCGGGTTTGGGTGTCTGCAAGCTGATCAAGCGCCGGTATTACCGGCGCCGGTTTTCTTCCATGCGGGACAGGAACTCCTGCATTACCAGGGTATAAAGCTCGCCGCCCAGGAATTTGTCTTCCACACCGGAATCGATGCTGGGGTTGTCGTTTACCTCAATGACGGCCACCCGGTTGCCGGCCTGTTTGATGTCCACCCCATACAGTCCATTACCGATCAGTCGGGTGGAGTTCAGCGCCGCCTGGATGACATTCCGGGGCACCTCATAGGTGGGCATGGTTTCAAACCCGCCGCTTTCCACCGCCGCGCCACCGTGTTGGTAGATCTGCCAATGCCCCTTCACCATCATGTATTTGCAGGCATAGATGGCGCGGCCGCCCAACACACCAATGCGCCAGTCGTAATCGGTGTAGAAATACTCCTGGGCCAACACCAGTGCTGATTGCTTGAACAGCTCTTTAAGGCCCGCCCTCAGCTCTTTCTCATCCTTGGCTTTGGCCACGCCCCTTGAGAAGGCGCCGTCCGGAATCTTGATGACCACCGGGAAACCCAGCTCACTGACCACCTGATCAACCGCATCTTTCTGATCTTTGGACAGGATCAGTGTTTTTGGGGTTGGCACCTTGTTGTTCTTCAGCAGGTCCGCCAGGAACACCTTGTTGGTGCAACGCAGTATCGAGACCGGGTCATCAATAACCACCATACCTTCCGCCTCTGCCTTGCGGGCAAACCGGTAGGTGTGATGATCAATCGCGGTGGTTTCCCGAATGAACAGGCCATCGTATTCCGGCAACCGCATGTAGTCCCGACGGGTAATTCTTTCTACATTGATACCCAGCTTTCGCCCTGCCCGCTCAAATCTTTTTAGGGCGGCCTCATCACTCGGGGGCATTTCCTCTTCCGGGTTCACCAGCATGGCCAGATCAAAACGATAGCGCCGACGCGTTCTCGGCTTGCGCCAGATCATGCTACTGAAACGGTCGAGCGCCGCCGCAAACACATCCTGTTCGCGCTCATCCAGATCCGCCGGGGCGGCCGGTTTCATGGATTCGATCTGCCATTGCTTGCGGTGGCGGAACACCACTTCCAGAATTGGGCAGGGAAAGCGCTCAAACAAGGCCCGGGCTACCGGCTTGAGATCCGCATGCTCTGCCTGGCCAAAATAGGTGCGAATGCGCACTTCGTGGGTGGCATCCCGCTCATCAGTGGCCGGGTCAATTTCCCGGGCTTCCTGCTCCAGCCACTGAATGACACTGTGATCCAGCTCCTCCAGCTCCAGCGAGAACAAGCCCTTGCGGCTCAAATCGTTCAAGGTCATCACCGAGGGCACCACATGGTGGCCCCGGGCCTCTGCCAACAAAGAACAGTAATAACCCCGGCTCAGGTATTTCGCGCTCTGGCAAAGGTTGATCACACGCACCCGGCTATTGGCGGGGGCGGAAAAATTCAGATACTGATCAAAGGTCAGTACATCCTCGCTGGGGTAATAGGGTGACCAGTCTTTGGCACGGTCCACAACGATTAACAAACGGGACATTAAAGGCATTCCTCCCTGGAAGGTTCAGCCGGGTAATGGGCGCAACAATACGCCGCTGTGACGTCTGGTACAATCCAGGCTGGATGCGTGCTTTTACGCATGATCGCCTGCTATCGAAACCAACCTGTCTCTACCATAATAGCTGCGGTGGAAGTGCTCGCCAGCTTCTGCGATTTTCGCGACCGGGATTTGTTAACCATGCATGATGTTTTGCTTCGACAAGCAGTCGCCGACGATCTGACTGCCCTGGTGCAGTTGGAAAATCGTTGTTTTACCGATGACCGTATTTCCCGACGCAGTTTCCGACGGTTTTTGGAAATGCCACGGGACCGCCTGATAGTGGCGGAGCAAGGCTCCGAGCTGGTGGGCTATTGCCTGGTGTTGATGAATGCCGCCACCCGTCTGGCACGGATTTATTCAATCGCGGTATCGCCAACCGTGCGCGGCAGGGGCGTGGGCGAGCAATTGGTGCGGGAGGCAGAGAAGGAAGCCGTAGAAGCAGACCGCATCATCATGCGCCTGGAGGTTCGGGAAGATAACGCCGGTGCCATCAATCTATACAAACGATTGGGCTATCGCCAATTCGGTACCTACCGGGACTATTACGAAGACCATGGCGATGCCCTGCGCTTCGAACGGCGTATTCTTTATTACGAGCCTTCCCGGGAGTATCTCCCGGTACCCTATTACCCCCAAACCACCGAGTTTACCTGCGGCCCCTCTGCCCTGATCATGGCCATGGCTGCCCTGGACGAAGATCAGCAGCTGAACACCCTGGAAGAATTGAAGATATGGCGGGAGGCCACTACCATTTTCATGCTCGCCGGTCACGGTGGCTGCGGGCCCCATGGCCTGGCCTTGTCAGCCTGGCACCGAGGCTTTGAGGCCAGCGCCTGGATCAGTCAGGAAGGCGCCCTGTTTAAGGATACCGTGCGCAACGACGATAAAAAGCGGGTATTGGAACTGGTGCACGAAGGCTTCCTGCACGATATTGGCCAGACCGGCATCCAGCTGCACCATGACCCACTGACCCTGGAAGCCATGGAAGCCGCCCTGCACGAGGGCCGCATCCCGGTAATCCTGATCAGTACCTGGCAGCTCAACCGCAGTCGTGTACCCCACTGGGTGACCGTGTGCGCCATGGATGAAGAGTTTGTGTACCTGCACGACCCGGAGATCGATACTGACGTGGGCGAGACCGTCGCCGACAAACAATATTTGCCTGTCGACAAACGGGTATTTGGCAAGATGTCCAGCTACGGCCGCAACCAACCCTTGCAGGCGGCCGTGATCGTCGGGCCGAAACGGCCCTGATCAGCCGGTACGAATCGCCGCTTCCTTGAGTTCGGAGATCTGGTCCCGCAATCGCGCTGCAGTTTCGAAATCCAGGTCGGCGGCGGCCTTGTACATGTCATCCTCCAGGCGCGTCACTTCCTTGAGCAACTCTTCCGGAGAGCGCTTGCCTGCCTTGACCATATAGCCTTCCGCCTCTTCCGCGGCCTTCTGGCCCGGGCGTTCCGCCTTACGGCGACCGCGTCCACCGCCGGTGGCTCCCTCCATGACATCGGCGATCTTCTTGTTCAGGCCTTTCGGGGTAATACCGTGCTCTTCGTTATGGGCCGTCTGCTTCGCTCGCCGGCGTTCGGTTTCGTCAATGGCCCGCTGCATGGAACCGGTAATGCGGTCCCCGTACAAAATGGCTTTACCATTGAGGTTACGGGCGGCACGGCCAATGGTCTGGATTAACGAGCGTTCACTGCGCAGGAAGCCTTCCTTGTCTGCGTCCAGAATCGCCACCAGAGATACTTCCGGCATATCCAGGCCTTCCCGCAACAGGTTGATGCCCACCAGCACATCAAACTCGCCCCGGCGTAAATCCCGGATAATCTCAACACGCTCTACGGTGTCGATGTCTGAGTGCAGATACCGAACGCGAATGTCGTGTTCCATAAGGAAATCGGTAAGGTCTTCGGCCATGCGCTTGGTCAGGGTAGTGACCAGCACCCGCTCCTCCACCGCCACCCGTGCGTGGATTTCCGAGAGCAGGTCATCCACCTGGGTAGACGCTGGCCGCACCTCGATCACCGGGTCCAGCAGGCCGGTCGGCCGAACCACCTGCTCTACCACCTGGCCGGCGTGCTCCGCCTCATAGTTACCCGGCGTGGCCGACACGAAGATCATCTGGGGGGCAATCCGCTCCCACTCCTCAAACCGCATGGGCCGGTTATCCAGTGCCGACGGCAGCCTAAAACCATACTCAACCAGCGTTTCCTTCCGGGAACGGTCGCCCTTGTACATGGCGCCGATTTGCGGAATGGTCACGTGGGATTCGTCCACCACCAGCAAGGCGTTCGGCGGCAGATAATCAAACAGGGTGGGTGGCGGCTCACCGGGCGCCCGGCCGGACAGATAGCGGGAGTAGTTCTCGATGCCGTTGCAGTAACCCAGCTCCATCATCATTTCCATGTCGTAGCGGGTGCGCTCCTCAAGGCGCTGGGCCTCCACCAGCCGGTGGTTATCCCGCAACTGCTGCAAACGCACGTCCAGCTCCGCCCGGATATTCTCGACCGCATCCAGCACCTTCTGCCGGGGCGTCACATAGTGAGACTTCGGATAGATGGTTACCCGTGGCACACGGCGCAGTACCTCGCCGGTCAGCGGATCGAAGTAGCTGAGGTTCTCCACTTCATCGTCAAACAACTCGATACGAATGGCTTCCCGCTCCGATTCCGCCGGGAACACATCAATCACATCGCCCCGAACCCGGTAGTTGGCGCGGTGGAACTCTATGTCGTTACGGGTGTACTGGAGCTCTGCCAGTCGGCGCAGAATCGAGCGCTGGTCTATCTGATCACCCCGGTCCAGGTGCAGCATCATCTTCAGGTAGGATTCCGGGTCACCCAAACCGTAGATGGACGACACCGTCGCCACGATGATCGCATCCGGCCGTTCCAACAACGCCTTGGTGGCAGACAAACGCATTTGTTCAATGTGTTCGTTGATGGAGGCATCTTTCTCGATGAAGGTATCAGACGACGGCACATAGGCTTCCGGCTGGTAGTAATCGTAGTAAGACACGAAATACTCCACCGCGTTATCCGGAAAGAACTCCTTGAACTCGCCGTACAGCTGCGCCGCCAGGGTCTTGTTATGGGCCATGATGATGGTGGGCCGCTGCACGTCCTGGATCACATTGGCAATGGTGAACGTCTTGCCTGAGCCGGTCACCCCCAGCAACGTCTGGTGTGCCAGCCCGGAATGAATGCCATCCACCAGGCCGGCGATGGCCTTGGGCTGGTCACCGGCCGGCTGATATGGGGAATCAACTCGGAACACACCTTCACGGGAAGCGCTGGATGCTTTACTGGCCATAACTGGCGATTAACCTCCGGGTTCGGCGCCGGCCGCTATACGGCACAACCCCTACAAGAAATTTAGTGTTCTGGCTGCTTCATGATACCATCTGTGCGATCGACGGCTGGGAGAAAAACAGCCAGCACCTTTGGCTCCATAGTTGCCCGGCCGATCGCAGCCCATAAGACGCAGCTTTAAGGAGCTCAAGTTTGGACCTTCAACTTTCCAGCCGAGTACAGGCGATCAAGCCTTCCCCCACCCTCGCAGTCACCAACAAAGCCGCAGAACTCCGCGCGGCCGGCCAGGATATCATTGGCCTGGGTGCTGGCGAGCCGGACTTCGACACCCCCGAGCACATCAAACAGGCAGCCATTGAAGCCATTAACAACGGCCAGACCAAGTACACCGCCGTTGATGGTACGCCGGCCCTGAAGAAAGCGATTATTGCGAAGTTCAAACGGGACAACGGCCTGGAATATGAAGCCAACCAGATCCTGGTAAGCAGTGGTGGCAAACAGAGCTTTTTCAACCTTGCCCTGGCCACATTGAACCCGGGGGACGAAGCCATTATCCCTGCGCCTTACTGGGTTTCCTACCCGGACATGGTGCTGGTGGCTGAAGGCAAGCCGGTGATTATCGAAACCTCTGCCGAGACCCGCTTCAAGATCACCCCCGAGCAGCTGGAAAGCGCTATTACCGAGCGTACCCGCCTGTTTGTGATCAACAGCCCGTCCAACCCCAGCGGCATGGCTTACACCCTGGAAGAGCTGCAGGCGATTGGCGAGGTGCTGAAAAAGCACCCGAATATCATGATTGCCACCGACGACATGTACGAGCCGATCCTGTGGACTGGCAAACCGTTCTGCAACATCCTGAACGCCTGCCCGGAGCTGTATGACCGTACCTTCGTACTGAACGGTGTGTCCAAGGCCTACTCCATGACTGGCTGGCGCATCGGCTACGCCGCAGGCCCGGCGAAGATCATCGGCGCCATGAAGAAAATCCAGTCCCAGAGCACCTCCAACCCGGCCTCTATCTCCCAGGCCGCCGCCCAGGCAGCCCTGGACGGCCCGCAGGAGTGTGTGGGCGAGATGGTCAAGGCGTTCAAGGAACGCCACGACTGGCTGGTAGCCGCCCTGAACAAGTTGCCTGGCGTTGAATGCCTGAATGGTGACGGCACCTTCTATGTGTTCCCAAGCTTCCAGGGCGCAATCGATGCCACTGACGGCGTGAACACAGACGTTGAGTTTGCCGAGAAGCTGCTGACCGAAGCGGGCGTTGCCCTGGTTCCGGGTTCTGCCTTCGGCAGCCCGGGCCACATGCGTCTGAGCTTTGCGACCAGCATGGATAACCTGCAGAAGGCGGTTGAGCGTTTGCAGAAGGCGCTTGGCTAAAAATTTTTAGTCAGAGGGTTGACGAGGCGGTATAGCCAACTTAATATACGCGCCTCGTCACATGACGACGTTCCCCGATAGCTCAGTTGGTAGAGCAACGGACTGTTAATCCGTTTGTCCCTGGTTCGAGCCCAGGTCGGGGAGCCACTATTCCGAAAGCCCGCTAGTTCTTTGAATTAGCGGGCTTTTTCGTTTGCTCTCGCTTGTTTCTATTGCCTGCAACTTTTGGCGGTTTGCCTGACTCCTGCCCCAGCCTTTGAGTTTAGCGGGTGGGAACGGATGGATACCCCTCCCGAAAAACGCTACGAGCACATCCATGTGCGCTTCGCTCCGGCCATCCATGGCCTACGAGATTTTCGGGAGGGGTATCCATCCGTTCCTTTTTATGCTCGGTGGCATAGTCCGGTTGTTTAGTGACTGTCCAGTCGAAATCTTATGAGCTCTGACAGGCTGCATTCCACAGTGCTAGGCATCTACGTGACTATTCTTGCGCTGCCTGAACGGCAGTGTGGGACGGCCTTTCCAAAAATCTCGGAGGCCATGGATGGCCGGAGCGAAGCGCACATGGATGTGCTCGTAGCGTTTTTTGGAAAGGCCGTCCCACACTGCAGCCCCGCCAAAACAAGCAGGCTAGGGCCACAGCTCAACCACCCGAACAAGGTCAGACCGAGATCACCTCAGCGTGAATGGCCTCAAGGGCAGCCAGAGGGTCGGGCGCCTGGGTGATGGGACGGCCGATGACGAGGTAGTCAGAGCCGGCTTTGAGGGCATCGGTTGGGGTCATGATGCGCTGTTGGTCACCTTTATCGGCGGTCAACGGGCGGATTCCCGGGGTGATTAGCTGGAACTCGGCGCCCTGCTCTGTTTTCAGTCTGGGGGCCTCCTGGGCGGAGCAGACGACGCCGTCCAGGCCGCAGTTTCTGGTCAGGGTGGCCAAGCGGGAAACGTGGGCCTCTGCGGAACCGGTGATGCCGATACCGGCCAGATCCGCATCGGACATACTGGTCAGCACCGTGACGGCGATCAGCAGCGGCTTATCTGCCCCGAACGACTCCAGGCGCTCGCGGCAGGCAACCATCATTTTCTCACCACCCGAGGCATGCACATTCACCATCCACACACCCAGATCCGCCGCTGCGGCAACCGCCGCGGAAGTGGTGTTCGGGATGTCGTGGAATTTCAAATCCAGGAACACGTCAAAGCCCCTGCCCTGCAGTGATTTGACCAATTCCGGGCCGGAACGGGTGAACAACTCTTTGCCTACTTTCAACCGGCATTTGGCCGGGTCCAGCTGATCAGCCAGCGCCAGGGCCGGGTTCTGGGAGGGGAAGTCCAGGGCAACGATGATTTTCGGGTCATTAAGGTTTTGCACGGTCAGGTTCCGGTTAAAAAGGTTAAAACATTATTCGGCTTCAACGCCCTGGATGGGACGCACCGTTTCCCACTGCTTACAGCTGGGGCAAAGCCAGTGAAGCTGCTGGCCTGAGAAACCGCAACTGACGCAACGGTAAACCGGCCGGTTGGCGAGAATCAGGTGGCCAATACGGCTGACAAGGCGGCCTTCGTCTGTGGTCATGCCTTTTTCATAGCCGGCCATTTCCACAAGCCGGAGCAGGCCACGAACAGAAGGCCGAATTTCCAGCTCCTGCCGGAGCAGATCAATAGCAGCGGGGCGACCAAAGGAACGCTCCACCGACTCCACCAGCGCCAGCAACAAACTGGTACTCGGATACTGTTCATAGAGTTTGCGGAGTTTTTTGACCAGCCTGCCTACATCACCGTGTTCCCGCTCGAGCTTCATCAGGCGGTCGATGGCCTCCGGACCAAACTCCGGGTTCTGTTCAAACACCTTCAGGCTTTGATTGCCGGCTTCGCGGAAGTTGCCCTGGCGGATCTGCTGTTTCATCAGCAACAAGGTTGCGCGAACACAGGAGCGGTCGTAGTCGAGGGCTTCCTTGGCCAGTTTCTGGGCAGTCCAGCGATCGTCTTTGGCCAGGGCCGCATCGGACAACTCGCAAGTAATGTACGCCAGTGTTTTGACCATCGCAGGATCTGCGTCGCTACGGGTAAGGGTCTGTGCCACCTGGGCAGCCTTTTCCCACTCCCGCTCCTGCTGATACAGCTCGATCAAGGCCGTAGCAGCGCGGCGGCCGTACTCCCGGTCTCCCATCAACTGATGCAGCAGGGCTTCCGCCCGATCGTGCAGGCCGGCATTGAGATAATCCATTGCCAGTTCCAGGGTAACCTGGGGCGTATAGCGCGCCGGCAGTTCGGGCCGGGCCAGCAGGTTTTGGTGGATCAGAATGGCGCGATCGGTTTCGCCCTTATTGCGAAAATGGCTCCCGATGGACAGATGCAGGCTAACGGTATCTTTATTGACGGCCAGGGACTGCACAAAGTTGTCGACGGCCTGGTCAGAGTAGTTGGTAAACAGGAATTGCAGACGGTCGCGAACGGAATCTTCATCGGAAATGGCCCGGGAGCGGCGCTTGCCCTGGCTACCAAACCTGCCGACCACCCAGCCGGCAGCGACCGCTACCGTCAGAAGCAGCCACTGTAGAACTATTTCCATCAAATTGCCCGGTCGTTCTGTGCCCTGGATTTCTCTAATGCGTGCTCAGCACGCTCGAGTCTTTTCTTGAGAGTCCGCCGGGACACCGACGTACGGAATGTAGCAAGTAAGGTAATCAACACCCCCACAAGGGCGCCAATCACAAACGACATGATAATCCAGACGGCAACACCATGGGGCTGCGTTTCAAACAACAGGAAGTTGAGCGAAACGGCCATCTGATTGTTCAGAGAAAACACCAGCGCCAGGAGTATCAGAACCAGAACCAGAACGGTGATTAGGATCTTCTGCAGTCCTGCCATGTCAATATCTCTCCAGACGGGCGCCAGGCCCGATAGTGCGGTGTTCCATCAGCATTGCCTGGAACCGGGTTTAAAAACCCTTCTTCAAGCTGTCATTCACCTGCTCACGCAATTCTTTGCCGGGCTTGAAGTGCGGAACATACTTGGCAGGCAGTTGCACCGCTTCACCAGTTTTCGGATTACGCCCGGTTCGGGCTGCCCGGTGGTGCAGGGAAAAGCTGCCAAATCCCCTGATTTCAATACGCTGACCATCGGCAAGGGCCTGAGACATATGCTCGATGATGGTCTTAACCGCTAACTCCACATCCTTGACGGAGAGCTGTGTTTGCTTTGAGGCAATCAGTTCAACCAGTTCGGACTTCGTCATGAGGCGTTTCCCTCTGTCATTATTATTCCGCAGTCAATTACCGGGTCCCAGTGCCTCTAGTTTAGCCAAACCAGAAAAAAACACAAAAAAAACGGGCTCTTAGAGCCCGTTTTTTTGATGCCAACCGGAAAATTAATCCTTATTGGCGTTTTGCTGCTGCATCTGCTCTTTGATCAGATCACCGATGGTGGTCGCACCAGAGGATTCTGCAGTTTTGCTACGTACGTTTTCCAGAGCCTGCTTGTCGTCTTCAACGTCTTTGGACTTGACAGACAGGTTGATTACGCGGTTCTTGCGATCGATGCTGATGATCTTCGCTTCAACTTCTTCGCCTTCTTTCAGAACGTTACGCGCGTCTTCAACGCGGTCACGGCTGATTTCAGAAGCCTTCAGTACCGCCTCAACTTCCTCGTTCAGGGCAATGGTAGCGCCTTTGGCGTCTACTGCAGAAACAGTACCCTTAACGATGGAGCCCTTGTCGTTCAGTTGAACGAACTCGGCGAACGGATCGCTTTCCAGTTGCTTGATACCCAGGGAGATGCGCTCGCGCTCTGGATCAACAGACAGGATAACGGTTTCAACTTCGTCGCCTTTCTTGTACTCGCGAACGGCTTCTTCGCCAGTCTCGTTCCAGCTGATGTCAGACAGGTGAACCAGACCGTCGATGCCACCGTCCAGGCCGATGAAGATACCGAAGTCAGTGATTGACTTGATCTTACCGGAGATACGGTCGCCCTTGTTGAACTTGCCGGAGAAGTCTTCCCACGGGTTGGCAACGCACTGCTTGATGCCCAGGGAAATACGACGACGCTCTTCGTCGATATCCAGGATCATCACTTCAACTTCGTCGCCTACCTGAACAACCTTGGACGGATGGATGTTCTTGTTGGTCCAATCCATTTCGGATACGTGAACCAGACCTTCAACACCCTCTTCCAGCTCGGCAAAGCAGCCGTAGTCAGTCAGGTTGGTGACGCGTGCAGTAACCTTGGCACCTTCAGGGTAACGGGCCTTGATTTCTACCCACGGATCTTCACCCAGCTGCTTCAGACCCAGAGATACGCGGTTACGCTCGCGATCAAACTTCAGGACCTTAACATTGATTTCGTCGCCCACATTCACGATTTCGCTCGGATGCTTGATGCGCTTCCAGGCCATATCGGTGATGTGCAGCAGGCCGTCAACACCGCCCAGATCTACGAACGCGCCGTAGTCGGTCAGGTTCTTGACGATACCCTTGATTTCCAGACCTTCGGTCAGGGTTTCCAGCAGAGCTTCGCGCTGCTCGCTGTTTTCAGCTTCCAGAACGGCGCGGCGGGAAACAACCACGTTGTTACGCTTCTGGTCCAGCTTGATAACCTTGAATTCGAGTTCTTTGTTCTCCAGGTGCGCAGTGTCGCGAACCGGACGAACGTCTACCAGGGAACCCGGCAGGAAGGCACGGATGCCAGCCAGATCAACAGTGAAACCACCCTTGACCTTGCCATTGATAATACCCTTGACCACTTCTTCCGCTTCGAAGGACTTCTCAAGTACCTTCCAGGCTTCAGCGCGCTTGGCCTTCTCACGGGACAGACGGGTTTCACCGAAACCGTCTTCAACTGCATCGAGAGCCACATCGACAACGTCGCCGATAGCTACTTCCAACTCGCCTTTTTCGTTCAGGAACTGGGAGGCGGGGATAACGCCTTCGGACTTCAGTCCGGCGTTAACGGTGACCCAGTCGTTATCGACGTCTACAACGGTTCCCTGAACAATGGAACCTGGTTGCATATCGATTTCTTTCAAACTTTCTTCGAAAAGATCCGCAAAGCTCTCGCTCATTATGTGCCCTATATGATCAACGCAAGTGTGCTCCGTGCCGCCAGCAACACGGTCTGTTAACGATTTCCGGAATCAGCCAGCGGCTGGCAATTTAGCGCTGTTTCCGGCATTCCAACAACAAAAAGGTGTAGTCAGGCCTGACCTGCTGCGGCCATACACCTGTCTAACACCTCTTCTATACTCAAACCCGTAGAATCAATGACTTGCGCATCATCTGCAGGCTTGAGAGGGGCCGCTGACCGGTTCATATCCCGATCGTCACGCACCCGTATCTCTTCCAAAAGGGCGTCAATGTTAACATCGACCCCTGCTTGCTTCAACTGATTATAACGGCGCCGCGCCCGCTCCTCGGCACTGGCGGTCAGGAATATCTTTACCGGCGCATCGGGGAAAACCACCGTTCCCATATCCCGACCATCTGCCACCAGCCCGGGCAGCTGCCGAAAATCCCGCTGGCGTTGCAACAGCGCATCCCGCACCGGCTGTATCACCGCCACCTTTGAGGCATTGTCGCCACAGGTTTCAGTGCGGATTTCCGAGGTTACGTCCTCACCTGCCAGCACCACCTTTACCGGGTGGCCTTCGCCGGTGGGCTCGAAAGCCACATCCAGGGTGGCCGCCACCTTTACCAGACCGGCTTCGTCATTCAATGCCACGCCCTGTCGCATAGCCGCCAATGCCGTCAACCGATAAAGCGCCCCGCTGTCGAGCAGATGCCAGCCAAGCTTTCTGGCCAGCATCTGAGTGATGGTACCTTTACCGGAACCTCCGGGACCATCAACGGCGATTACCGGTGCCTTGCTTTGGGTCATTAAAACTCGCCTTCTGTACTGATTTGAATGCCAGTCTGTTTGGCCAGGTCAACAAAGCCCGGGAACGACGTAGCCACATTTGCACAATCGTTGATGCGGATAGGGCCAGTGGCTCGCAGAGAGGCAACGGCGAACGACATGGAGATCCGGTGATCTTCATGGCTTTCAACCGTGCCGCCACCAATGGTCTGGCCGCCCTCGATGACAATACCATCCGGAGTAACCGTGGTTTCAACGCCCAGAGCCGCAAGCCCGTCCGCCATGACCTGAATCCGGTCACTTTCTTTTACCCGAAGCTCTTCTGCCCCACGCAACACGGTGCGGCCCTTGGCGCAGGTTGCAGCAATAAACAGCACCGGGAATTCGTCGATCGCCAGCGGCACCTGGTCTTCCGGAATATCAATCCCGCGCAGCTCTGCGGACCGAACGCGCAGGTCAGCCACAGGCTCACCGCCAATCACCCGCTCTTCGAGTACCTCAATGTTGGCACCCATCTGGCGAAGGATATTGATCACCCCTACCCGTGTCGGGTTCATGCCAACATGGCGCAGGGTCAGGTCGGAATCCGGTGCGATACTCGCCGCCACCAGGAAGAATGCCGCCGAGGAAATATCCGCCGGCACGTCAATGGCGCAGGCAGTCAGCTTGCCACCACCGGTGACGCTGGCTGTGGCTCCATCACGGTGAACGTGGTAACCGAAGCCCTCCAGCATTCGTTCGGTATGGTCACGGGTCGGTGCGGGTTCAGTTACCGACGTCACGCCTTCGGCGTACAGGCCCGCCAGTAGCAGGCAGGACTTGACCTGGGCACTGGCAACCGGCATTTCATAGTGGATACCGGTCAACGGGTTACCGCCGCGGATCCTGAGCGGTGGGCGACCACCCTCGGCGGTATCAATCACCGCACCCATCGCACGCAGCGGGTCAGCAACCCGGCCCATTGGGCGCTTGGACAAGCTGGCATCGCCGGTTAACTCGGAGTCAAACGGCTGCGCCGCCAGCAGGCCAGAGAACAGGCGCATAGCCGTACCGGAGTTACCCAGGTACAGAGGGCCGCGCGGTGCCTGGAGCCCGTGCATACCCACGCCATGAATGCGCACGAAGCCGTCTTCCGGGCCCTCAATGGTTACGCCCATATCCCTGAATGCCTGCAAGGTGGCCAGGCTGTCCTCACCTTCCAGAAAGCCCTTCACCTCGGTAATACCTTCGGCCAGGGCACCCAGCATGATCGACCGGTGCGACATGGATTTGTCACCCGGAACCCGAATGTCACCCCGAACGGAACCGCCGGGCTGCATAGAAAAAATAACCTGCTTGTCGGTATTGTTAGTCACGTAAGCCTGTCCTGAAAGCATCTTCGAAAAATGTTCCCGCGCCGCTTTGGCGCGACTGAAAACCCGCAGCAGGGTTGCGCCATCGCCATTGGCAATGGCCGCCCTGAGCTGATCCAGGTCTTGGGTAAAATGGTCAATCACGCGCAACACGGCATCGCGGTTTGACAAAAAAATGTCATGCCACATTACCGGATCACTGGCGGCAATGCGGGTGAAGTCCCGGAAGCCACCGGCGGCGTACCGGAAAATGTCCATATTCTCGTCTTCGCCCGCCAGGGTGTCCACCAGGGAAAAAGCAATGAGATGGGGCAAATGACTGGTGGCCGCCAACACTTCGTCGTGATACGCCACCGACATGGTCAGGACCGTTGCACCGGTGCCCTCCCACAGCGCCGTAAGCCCTGAAAGCGCCGCCGCATCGGCATCGTCGGCCGGGGTCAGAATGACTTTGTGATTGGCGAACAGGTCCGGGTTGGCCGCCCGGATACCACTTTTCTCCGAGCCGGCAATCGGATGCCCAGGGATCACTCTTGGCGACAGGCTGCCGAATACGGCTTTAACATCTGCGACGAAACTGGACTTGGTGCTGCCGACATCGGTCAACACTGCGTCACTCGCCAGCCAGGGTCTTATCTGTTCAAGCACCACCCGCGTTGCCCGCACCGGCACGGCCAGGACCACCAGATCACTGCCTCGCACCGCCTGTTCCAGGGTGGTCGCTGCCTGGTCAATAACACCGAGGTCCACGCCCAGTGCCGCGTCTTCCGGTTTTTGATCAAAGCCCACGACAACCCGCGCCAGGTTGTGGCTGCGAATGGCGCTGGCGAGGGAACCACCTATCAGCCCAAGGCCAATGACAGCAACACGCTGAAAAAGAGGCTGGTTATCAGCCACCTCAGCCCCCCTGCCCGGCAGCCGCCAGGGACTGGGACAAGGCATCCAGGAATCGCTCGTTTTCCTCTGGGAGCCCCACCGACACCCGCAGGTGAAGAGGCATGCCATAGCCGGCAATCGGGCGAACAATCACACCATGAGACAGCAGCGACTGATAGATTCCCTGGGCCTGATCACCCACTTCAACGGCAATAAAATTACCCGCAGATGGGATATAAGGCAGGCCTATTAATTCAAAGGCTTCCGATAGCTGACGCAGGCCAGCCGCATTCACTTCCCGGGAACGATTCAGATAGGCTTCATCCTGCAAAACCGCCGTGGCCGCCGCAAGGGCGACCGAGTCAACATTAAACGGCTGCCGCACCCGGTTCAGGATATCAGCAATGGCGGGCGAGCTTACGGCATAGCCAACCCGTAACGCGGCCAGACCCCAGGCTTTGGAGAAGGTGCGACAGACGATCAGGTTCGGATAACGTTCAAGTAGCTTGATGCCATCCGGGTATTCCTCGCCGGTCAGGTACTCGCAGTAGGCTTCATCCAAAACCACCAGCACCCGCTCCGGGATTTTATCCAGAAACGACTCAATGGCTCTGGCGGTATGTACGGTTCCGGTAGGATTGTTGGGGTTGGCCACGAACACCAACTTGGTACGTTCGGTCACCGCCGCCGCCATGGCATCCAGATCGTGCCCCCACTCTTTGGCGGGAACCGGCACCCCTTTGGCACCAATGGCCTGGGTAACGATGGGATAAACCGCAAAGGCATATTGGGAAAACACCACTTCACTCTCGGTGTCGGCAAAACAGCGGGCAATCACCTCGAGCACATCATTAGAGCCGTTACCCAAGGTAATCTGATCCATACCCACGCCGAACCGGTTGGCCAGTGCCTGTTTCAGCTCAAAGCCATTGCCATCAGGGTACAGGCAAAGTTCTTCCAGCGCTTTACGAGCGGCCGCCAGGGCCTTCTCACTGGGCCCCAGAGGGTTCTCGTTGCTGGCCAGCTTGATGATCTCCGCGGGATTCAACCCCAGTTCCCGGGCAAGCTCCTCAATGGGCTTACCGGGCTGATACGGAGACAGAGCCTGAACACCTTTTACCGCAAGACTCTGGTAATCCACTGCCATTCAACTTTCCTCCCGTTGAGGTCTGTTCAGGAATCAAAGCACGCCGATGGGATAGGAGCCCAGGCGCTTCAGCTCCACGGCTTCCTGGTCGATTTCTGACAACACTTTCTTTACCTGCTCATCTTCCACGTGCCCCTCGAAATCGATGTAGAACACATAGGCCCAGGTACCACTGGGCGACGGCCGGGTTTCGATGCGAGTCAAGCTGATGCCATGGCGATGGAAAGGCTCCAGCACCGCATACAGGGCGCCAGGTTTGTTGCGCATGGAAACCAGTACGGATGACTTGTCCTGGCCGCTGGCCGGCACCTCTTCGCGCCCGATAGTAAGGAAGCGGGTGGTGTTGTCCGGGCGGTCCTCAATGCTGCTGGACAGCTTTTCGAGGCCGTACAGCTCGGCGGCCATATCGCCGGCAATCGCGGCGGAGCCGGGCTCTTCCGCCGCACGGCGGGCTGCTTCCGCATTGCTGGAAACGGTGATGCGCTCAATGCCGTAGCGGTGCGTATCCAGCCACTGGCGGCACTGGGCAAACGACTGCTGATGGGAATAGATGCGGGTAATGTCCTGGTCTTTGTGTTTGGGCGAGACCAGCAAATGGTGGTGTATGCGCAGCTGCACTTCACCGCAAATCTTCAACGGCGAGGAAATAAACATATCCAGCGTGTGGTTGACCATGCCTTCGGTGGAGTTCTCCACCGGCACCACACCGTATTGGGCCGCACCGGATTCCACCTCACGGAACACTGCGTCAATGGCTGGCAGTGGAACGCTGATAACCGAATGGCCAAAGTGTTTGAGCGCCGCCGCCTGGGTAAAGGTGCCCAAGGGCCCCAGGAACGCGATGTGCATCGGTTTTTCCAGCGCCAGGCAGGCAGACATGATCTCTCGGAACAATCGGGCCATCTCTTCGGCCGGCAACGGCCCCGGGTTCTGCTCCTTGATGCGGCGCAGCACCTGGGCTTCCCGTTCGGGACGGTAGAAGAACACGTTCTGGCCAGGATTGGCAGCCATCTTCACATTGGCCACTTCCTGGGCACACTTGGCGCGAGCGCTGATCAACTGCATGATCTGTTGATCAAGGCTGTCTATTTCGTCCCGCAGTTCGCCCAGGCGGGTCTTCTCATCCGTCATGATCAGCCCCGCTCCTTCGCAAATTCCGCCATATAGTCAATCAACGCATCCACGCCCTCTTCCGGCATGGCGTTGTAGATACTGGCGCGCATACCACCCACAGAGCGGTGCCCCTGCAAGTTGAGCAACCGGCGCGCTTCTGCACCTTTCAGGAACTCACCATTGAGAGTATCGTCCGCCAGGGTAAACGGTATGTTCATCCAGGAACGGAAGCGCGGCTCAATGGGGTTGGCGTAGAAATCATTGGTGTCGATAAAGTCATACAACTTCCGGGCTTTACGGGCGTTGATTTCGCCCATGGCTTTCACGCCACCCTGCTCTTTCAGCCACTTGAACACCAGGCCAGACAGATACCAGGAATAGGTGGCCGGGGTGTTGTACATGGAGCCGTTATCCGCGATGACCTGATAGTTCATCATGGTCGGCGTTTCCTTACGAGCCTTACCCAGCAAGTCTTTGCGGATAATGACCACCACCAGGCCCGACGGCCCGATGTTCTTCTGGGCGCCAGCGTAAATCAGCCCGAACTTGTTGATATCCACCGGGCGTGACAGCATGGTGGACGACATATCCGCCACCAGCGGCACCCTGCCGCTGTCCGGAACGAAGTCGTATTCCAGGCCACCGATGGTTTCATTGGGGGTGTAGTGCAGGTAAGCGGCGTCGGCACTGGCATTCCAGCTAGACTGATCTGGAATGGTGGTAAACCCGCCATCCTCGGAGCTGGCCACCACATTCACATTACCGTAGCGCTTGGCCTCAGCAATGGCCTTTTTGGACCAGATACCGGTGTTCACGTAATCGGCCGAGGACTTGTCACCAAGCAGGTTCAGCGGAATGGTGGAGAACTGACTGGAAGCTCCACCCTGCATGAAGAGTACGGCGTAATCATCTGAAATGCCTGCAAGTTCCCGAAGGTCCTTTTCAGCCGCATCGGCAATGGCCACAAACTCGTCACTACGATGGCTCATTTCCATAACCGACATACCGGTGCCACGCCAATCCAGCATCTCGTCACGAGCCTGCTTCAGCACGGCTTCCGGCAAGGTGGCCGGACCGGCACAGAAATTAAACGCCCTGCTCATTCTTCGGTTTCCTCGCCTTCTACTTCGACGTCGTCGTCATCAGACTCTGCAATACGCTCCACACCCACCAGGCGCTCATCTTCCTGAGACAGGCGAATCAGGCGCACACCCTGGGTGTTGCGGCTGAGCACCGAAACCTCATCAGTGCGGGTACGCACCAGGGTGCCCTTGTCGGAGATCAGCATCATCTCGTCGCCTTCAAACAGCTGAAGCGCCGTCACCAGGTTGCCGTTACGCTCTGAACACTGCATGGCGATAACGCCCTGACTGCCACGGCTGTATGCCGGGAACTCATCAATGGCGGTACGCTTGCCATAGCCGTGCTCACTGGCAGTAAGAATCACACCGCCTTCCTGCGGGATGATCAGGGACACAACATGGTGGCCTTCCGGCATCTTGATACCACGTACACCACGGGCTGTCCGGCTCATCGGGCGTACCTGTTCCTCCTGGAACCGCACGGCTTTACCGGCGGTGGAAAACAGCATCACTTCGGCGGAACCATCGGTAATGGCCGCGCCAATCAGGGTATCGCCTTCGTCCAGGTTCAAAGCAATCAGACCACTGCTGCGCGGACGGGAGAAGTTCGGCAGCGGGGTTTTCTTGACCACACCGGCAGAGGTGGCCATCAGCACAAACTGATCTTCCGGGTAATCCCGCACCGGCAGGAACGTAGTGATACGTTCATCTTCTTCCAGCGGCAGAATGTTGACCATCGGCCGACCACGGGAACCACGGCTGCCCCGGGGAATCTCGAACACCCGCAACCAATACACTTTGCCACGGTTAGAGAAACACAAAATCGTATCGTGGGAGTTGGCCACCAGCAGCTTCTCGATGAAGTCTTCGTCTTTCATCGAGGTTGCTGCCTTACCCCGGCCACCGCGGCGCTGGGCCTGGTAATCTTCCACCGCCTGGGTCTTGGCATAACCACTGTGGGAAATGGTGACCACCAGGTCTTCTTCATCAATCAGGTCCGCAATGGTCAGGTCGCGCTGCGAACTGGTGATCTCGGTGCGGCGTTCGTCACCGAACTCGGCTACCACGGCTTCCAGCTCTTCACGGATCACCTGCATCAGGCGGTCCGGGTCTGCGAGAATTTCCAGCAGGCCGGCGATCTTCTCGAGGATATCCTTGTACTCGTTCTGGAGTTTTTCGGTTTCCAGACCGGTCAGGCGGTGCAGACGCATATCCAGAATCGCCTGGGTCTGCTCCGGAGACAGGTAATACAGGCCATCGCGCAGGCCGTAGATCTCCGGCAGATCGTCCGGGCGGCAGGCGTCTTCACCGGCGCGCTCCAGCATAGCCAGAACATCACCCGGCACCCAGCCCTTGGACATCAGCTTTTCTTTGGCTTCCACAGAGCTCGGTGATGCCTTGATCAGCTCGATCATTTCATCGATGTTGGCCAGGGCAACCGTCAGACCTTCCAGGATATGGCCGCGTTCGCGGGCCTTGCGCAGCTCATAGATGGTCCGGCGCGTCACCACTTCACGGCGGTGGCGAACGAACGCATCGAGCATTTCCTTCAGGTTCAGAATCTTCGGCTCGCCGTTGATCAGCGCCACCATGTTGATACCGAACACGGTTTGCAGCTGAGTGTGGGCAAACAGATTGTTCACGATCACTTCGGGGTTTTCACCACGGCGAAGCTCGATCACCACCCGAATGCCTTCCTTGTTGGATTCATCACGCAGCTCGGTGATGCCCTCCAGGCGCTTCTCTTTAACCAGTTCAGCAATCTTTTCAATCAACCGGGCCTTGTTCAGCTGGTAAGGCAGCTCGGTGATGATGATGGCGTCGCGATTGGTTTTCTTGTCGTGCTCAATCTCGTGGCGGGCGCGGATGTAAATCCGACCACGGCCAGTGCGGTAGGCCTCAACGATACCGGCACGGCCGTTAATGATGCCCTGGGTCGGGAAATCCGGACCGGGAATGAATTCCATCAGCTCGTCGATGGACAGGTCTGGATTATCAATCAGCGCCAGACAACCATTGACCACTTCGGTCAGGTTGTGGGGCGGAATATTGGTCGCCATACCCACGGCAATACCGGAAGAACCATTGACCAGCAGGTTCGGTACACGGGTAGGCAGGACTTCCGGAATACGCTCGGTGCCGTCGTAGTTGTCGACGAAATCCACGGTTTCCTTGTCCAGGTCCGCCAGCAGCGAATGGGCAATTTTCTCCATGCGGATTTCGGTGTAACGCATCGCGGCGGCGTTGTCGCCGTCGATGGACCCGAAGTTACCCTGACCATCCACCAGCGGGTAGCGTAAGGAGAACGGCTGGGCCATACGAACAATGGTGTCGTAAACGGCTGAGTCACCATGGGGGTGATATTTACCGATAACGTCACCCACCACACGGGCGGATTTCTTGTATGCCTTGTTCCAGTCGTTACCCAACTCGGACATGGCGAACAGCACCCGACGGTGCACCGGCTTGAGGCCGTCACGCACGTCTGGCAGAGCCCGGCCGACGATAACGCTCATGGCGTAATCTAGGTAGGACTGCTTCAATTCGTCTTCAATATTGACCGGCAGGATCTCTTTGGCTAACTCACCCATCGAGAAAGGTTCCTTTGCGTTATCTGGAAGTCGTACCGGGGCCGTTTCCGGGCCCCGTCTTTATTCTTCAACAAGCCGCCAAGCATACCACAGTCCACTGCCCCGAGGGGCGACTGTGGCACAGCCTTAATCGAACACTACGGTCTTGTTTTCGTAGGTAATCACGCGGTCTTCGATATGAGACCGAAGGCCGCGGGCCAGCACGTTCTTTTCAACGTCTTTGCCCAGGCGAACCATATCTTCAATGGAATCGCTGTGGCTGATGCGAATCACGTCTTGCTCGATGATCGGGCCTTCGTCCAGGTCCTGGGTCACGTAGTGGCAGGTGGCCCCGATCAGCTTCACACCCCGGCTGTAGGCCTGGTGATATGGGCGGGCCCCGGCAAACGACGGCAGGAAGCTGTGGTGAATGTTGATCACCTTGCCAGCGTACTTTTCGCACAGCTCAGCCGGCAGAATCTGCATGTAACGGGCCAGCACCACCACGTCGGCATCGTACTTCTGGAAAAGCTCTTCAATGTGAGCAAAAGCTTCTGCCTTGTTTTCCTTACTGACCGGTATATGGTGATAGGGAATATCGTGCCATTCCACCATCCGGCGCAGGTCATCGTGGTTGGAAATAACCGCCACCATTTCGGCGTTCAATTCCTTGCTGTGCCAGCGGTGCAGGAGGTCCGCCAGACAGTGTGATTCTTTGCTGCACATCAGGATGACGCGTTTGGGCCGGGCGGAATCGGCGATGTGCCAGCGCATGTTGAATTCGCGGGCAATCGGTTCGAACGCGGCGCGGAACTGATCAAGCCCGAAGGGGATCGACTCAGCCTTGATCTCGTGACGCATAAAGAACCAGCCAGACTGAGTGTCTGAATGGTGGCTCGCCTCGGTAATCCAGCCGTTGTAGGTGGACAGAAAATTACTCACCTTGGCAACAATCCCTACCCGGTCAGGGCAGGAAATAACAAGACGATAGGTATGCTCCATTAAGCCTTTCCTTAACTTGAATCCGGGAAAGCGGGTGCGCCGGAAAACCACAGACATCCGCCTGCGGTGGCGTGCCTGAGCGCACCGGTAAAAATGACCGGCTATGATAGCCTATCTGGCAGCCAGAAACGAGGAATCCAATGACACACAGAGTGATCCACAGCCCCCGGCCAAGAATTCCACTGAGGCGCCTGTGGGGCCTGACAGCCGCATTGATAGCGTTACTGGTACTGAATGCCGCCTACGCCAGCAATCAGGCCATCCTTGAGGGCGAGCGATTCCACCCCGTTCAGGCCACTCAGGGCATGGTAGCCACCAGCCACACCCTGGCCAGCGAGGTGGCCCTGCAGGTTCTCAAAGACGGCGGCAACGCTATGGATGCCGCGGTCGCCGCCGGTTTTGCTTTGGCGGTGACCCAGCCCCGCTCCGGCAACATCGGTGGTGGCGGCTTTCTTTTATATGCGCCCGGTGACGGCAGCGCGCCAGAAGCCATCGACTACCGGGAAACCGCCCCGGCCGGCGCCAGCGAAACCATGTTCCAGGATGACGAGGGCAACGTCATCAGCCAACGCAGCCGGTTTAGCCACCAGGCCGCTGGCGTTCCCGGCACGGTCGCCGGCCTGGCCCTGGCATTGGAACGACACGGCACTCTCTCATTAAAGGAAGCCTTGGCCCCGGCCATCCAGCTTGCGCAAGAGGGCTTCGTGGTTCCCCATCGTTTCACCGAAGGCCTGGAACAAGCCAGAGAACGCCTGCAACGCTGGCCCGCTACCAAGGCGACCTTTTATAAGGAGGACGGTTCGGCACCGCAACCAGGCGAGCTATTCAGACAACCCGACCTGGCTGACACCCTTAAACGCATTGCAGAGCATGGCCCAGCGGGTTTTTACCAGGGGAAGACCGCCCAGTTGATTGTTGATGAGATGCAACGCCACGACGGCCTGATCACCCTGGATGACCTCAAAGCCTATCGGCCCGCCGTCCGGCAACCGGTGCATGGCCAATATCGTGGTTACGACATCTACTCCATGTCGCCACCCTCCTCCGGCGGCACCCATATCATCCAGATCCTCAACATCCTTGAGGGCTTCCCTATCTCAGATATGGGCCACAATTCCGCCGCAACCATTCATCATATGGCCGAGGCCATGAAACTGGCCTACGCCGACCGGGCTGAATACCTGGGCGATACCGATTTCGTGGATGTCCCCCTGAACGGGCTGACCAGCAAGGCCTATGCGGCAGAGCTGAGAAAAGGCATCAACCCCAAAAAAGCACGGCCCGCCAGCGACATTAAACCCGGCCAGCCGGCTGCCTTCGAAAGCCCCGAGACAACGCATTTTTCCGTAGTCGACCGCTGGGGCAATGCGGCATCCAACACCTACACCATCAACTTCAGCTATGGGTCCGGCATTACCGTGGCCGGAGCCGGCTTCCTGTTGAACAATGAAATGGACGACTTCAGCGCCAAGCCCGGAGAACCCAATGCCTACGGCCTGATCGGCGGCGAGGCCAACAAGATCGAACCGGGCAAACGCATGCTCAGCTCCATGTCTCCGACCGTGGTGCGCAAAAACAACCGCAACTTCCTGGTAACCGGCAGCCCGGGCGGCTCCCGCATTATCACCACCACTCTGCAGGTTCTGATGAATGTGATAGACCACAACATGAACATCCAGACCGCCGTTGCCGCGCCGCGCATCCACCATCAGTGGCTGCCCGATGAAATCCGCATGGAACAGGGCATCAGCCCGGACACCGTGCGCCTGCTCGAGGCCAAAGGCCATGAGGTCACCACCAGCACCGCCATGGGCGCTATCCAGAGTATTATGATTGGAGAGGATGGCACCCTCTACGGCGGTGCCGATCCACGCCGGAGCACGTCATCGGCGATGGGCTTTTAACCGGGCGGGAATTGACCCGCCTCAGACTGTTTGGGAGGCAAATCATGTATCTTTCTGTACAGCTGAGCTGTTATCCGCTTAAAGACGATTACAAGCAACCGATCTGGGATCTGATTGATCGCCTGAAACAAACCGGCCTGGAAGTCTATCCTGGGCGTATGAGCACCGAAATTTTCGGCGACTATGATGAAGTAATGAACGTGCTGTCCGATACCATGAAGTGGTCGTTCGAAACCTACGGAAAATCGGTGTTCGTGGCCAAGATCATGGAGGGCGACCGGAGGCCGAGATGACCAACCCGAACGAACCAGGCAAACCCGATAACAACGACAAGCCTCAACCAGCCATACCAAACCAGTATTCATTCCTGTGGCTGAGCGCTGCCTTTTTCCTGATGTTTTTGTGGCTACAGGACACCGGTCGCTCGCAGCAGCAGGAACTGGCCTATTCCGAGTTTAAAGAAGCGGTACTGAACGGGCAGGTGCAGGAAGTCACCCTGCGCAACGAGGAAATCCGTGGCCGGTTTACCGAGGCCGGTGCCGCCCGGTTCAGTTCCGATACCGGGCGCAGCACAGAGAATTTCCTGACGTTACGCCCACCGGTCGACGATCCGGATCTGCTGTCATTGCTGGAGCGGCAAGAGGTTGTCATTCGCGGCGCGCCTTCGGGCCGGCCCTGGTGGCAGGATCTGATTCTTGGCTTCCTGCCCTGGATACTGTTGCTGGCACTGATGTTCTGGTTCTGGGGAGCGGCACAAAAACGAATGACCCAAGGCGGCGGACCATTCGACTATGCCAAGTCCCGGGCCCGCCGGGCTCGCAAGGAAACCTCAACTACCACCCTGGATGACGTGGCAGGCATAGAATCCGCCAAGCGCGACATTGCGGAGATCATCGACTTCCTGAAATCGCCCGAGAAATACCGGCGCCTCGGGGCGGTCATGCCCAAAGGCGTGCTGCTGGTGGGGCCGCCTGGAACCGGTAAAACCCTGTTGGCGAGGGCCATTGCTGGCGAGGCGGAAGTACCCTTCTTCAGCATCAGCGCCTCGGAATTTATCGAGATGTTTGTTGGCGTGGGTGCCGCACGGGTTCGGGACATGTTCCAGAATGCCCGCAAGGAGGCACCCGCACTGATCTTCATCGACGAGCTGGATGCCATTGGTCGTTCAAGAGGTGCAGGCCTGGGCGGCGGACACGATGAACGGGAACAGACCCTGAACCAGATCCTGACCGAGATGGATGGCTTCGAAGCCCACGAGAATGTTTTGGTGCTGGCAGCCACCAACCGCCCGGACGTACTGGACAGCGCCCTGCTCCGCCCCGGCCGGTTCGACCGCAAGATCACCCTGGATCGCCCGCACAAAGAGGCCCGGGAAGCCATCCTCAAAGTGCACGTGCGCAAAGTGCCGCTGGCCGCCGATGTGGACCTTGCGCAGTTATCGGCCCGCACCACCGGTTTCTCCGGCGCAGACCTGAAAAACCTGGTCAACGAAGCGGCCCTGACCGCCGCCAGGGAAAATCTGGACGAGGTTAACGCCCACTGCTTTGAGCAGGCCCGGGACCGACTGATTCTGGGCGAGGAGCGGGATGCCCAGCTAACGCCGGAAGAACGGGAAGTGGTGGCCTACCACGAGTGCGGACACGCCATCATGGCCTATTACATGCCCAAGGCCGACCCACTCACCAAGATCACCATTATCCCCCATGGCATGGCCATGGGCGTAACCGAACAAACTCCTCGGGAAGACAAATACAACTACACCGAAAGCTACCTGCGGGATCGCATCAAAGTGATGCTGGGCGGCCGCTCCGCCGAGAAAATCATCTATGGCGAAGTCAGCACCGGTGCCCAGAACGATCTTAAAGAAGCCACAAAATTGCTGCGCCGAATGATCGGCCAGTGGGGCATGAGTGAGAAAGTGGGCCCACTGGGACTGGGTATCGGTGAGGAGCATGTATTCCTGGGACGGGAGATGGGTGCCCCCCGGGAGTACAGTGAAAAGCTGGCCGACCTGATTGATTCGGAAATCCAGTCGCAACTCATGGACCTGGAATCCTACACCGTCAACTTCCTCAAGGAACACCGCAAGGAGTTGGACGCCTTGGCCAAGGCGGTGATGAAACACGAAACCCTGTCAACCGAGGAAATCACCGAGGTGTTGAGCAAAGCCGGCGACCGGAAAATCGCATGATTCTCCTCTGGCTTCAGGGTGTTACCGTCACCGGCAGGTTCATTTCAATCAGCAGGGTATCTGCACCCTGCTCACGGAACAGGCTGCACTGCCGGCTAAGCACCAGTTGCGAGGCGCCTTCCTCCCTGATCACCCGTGCAACAGCTCCGGCACTGGCCATGGGCAAGAAACTGACCCGGGCGGTAATACCCTCACTTTCCATATAGGCCAGCAAATCCTCGGCGATACGCTCATCACGGCCGGTTTCGGTTCGCACCAGGATCGTCAACGGCTGCCGGTTACGCCTTGCCAGCTCAGCGCCAACCCTGACAGCCCGATGGTTCGCCCCTTGATCGTGATTCAGCAACACCACAATGCGATTTCGGGACCGCATGGGCGGATCGGCCCACAACAACACATCCCCGAGCGCCTGGCTCACCAGAACCCTGGCCGTGGACCCAAGGCGAGAGCCCGGACTGCCAGACCAGCCCACGCGGCCTAACACCAGCAAATCCCCCGGCCGCGCCAGATTCAGTACTTCATCTGCCACACGGCCACGACACAAGGTGAGCGCCTGGGCAAGCCCCCGTTGCGCCATGGCACGCTCCAGCGATCTTCTCGCCTGCTCCGCCAACGAGCGCATCCGGGCCTCAATAGCCGCAAGGTCCATTGGCCGGGCGACTCCGGAACTTCTGCCCACTTCCCTTGTGAACCCGTAACCCGCGCAGCGCAACAGGTTCACCTCTTCCACGAACACCCCCAGCACTTCGGCTTTGCGGGCATGGGCAATGTCCGCCGCGGCTTCCAGAGCCGCCAAACTTAACCTTGAACCATCCAACAAAATCAGCACCCGGCCCACTGGCTCAACCGGTAGCTGTTGCTCAGCGGTCACCGTTCTTGCCTCCGCTGTCGTTATCCTGGGCGTCTTCCTTCTTTTGCCCTACCTTTGCATACTCAGCCAAACGATCAGCCACGCGACGGTTGAAGCTCCCTTCCGGATAACCGCCCTCATCGTCAGGCGAGCCTGGCGCCATGCCAGTCATCAGCTCAATGGCCTGGTCAATGTGGGTCATCGGGTAAATGGCAAACACGCCCTCCCGAACCGCCGTGCGCACCTCTTCGTTCAACATCAGGTGCTCAACGTTACTGGCGGGTAGCAACACGCCGTGGCCATTTACCCCACCGTTTTTCTTGCAGACATTGAAGAAGCCCTCGATTTTCTCATTCACCCCTCCCACTGCCTGAACCTCACCGTGCTGGTTCATGGAGCCGGTCACCGCCAACGACTGTTTCAGCGGCACGCCGGTAATGGCAGACAACAGCACACAGGTTTCCGCTACCGAGGCTGAATCCCCTTCCACGCCACCGTAGGATTGCTCGAAGGCCAGGCTCGCAGACAGGGACAAATCACCCATGGGCGCATAGCGGCCTGCCAGGAAGCGGGACAAGATCATCACCGCCTTACTGTGAATGGGCCCGCCAAGTTTGGCCTCACGCTCAATATCCACCACCTGGCCTTTGCCGGGCCGGGCGGTGGCCGTGATGCGGGTAGGCTGACCAAAACGGGTGGCACCTATCTGCAACACAGACAAGCCGTTCACCTGCCCCGCCTGCTCACCGTCTGTGGCAATCATCACCACACCCCGGTAGATCTGCTCCAGGCTACGTTCCCGAATGCGGCTGGCGCGGAACTCCCGCTCATCAATCGCCTGTTGAATATGCCCGATGCCAATGTGCTTGCTGTCAGCACGGGCAGCCCAGTGATTTGCCTCGCTGAGCAGGTCTTTCAATACCCGGTCATGGGCGGTCAATTTTTTCTGGTCACCAGCCAGGCGACTGGCATGCTCAATCAAACGCCCCACGGCAGGCTTGTCCATTGGCCGGGCCTTTACAGATTTGGCCATGGTGGCAAGCATTCTGGCGTAGAGCTGATAGCTCTCACCGTCCCGGTCCAGATCATCCTCGAAATCTGCCTCAACCTTGAACAGGTCCAGGAAGTCCGGGTCGTAGTGTGCCAACAGGTAATACAGGGTCCGGTCGCCCACCAGCACCACTTTCACTTTCAGCGGGATCGGTTCAGGCTGCTGACTGACGGTAGTGGCAAGGCCGTACAGGCGCTCGAGGGATTCAATACGAATTTCATTGGAAAACAGAATACGCTTCAGGCTTTCCCAGGCCATGGGCTGGGTCAGAATGCGGCGGGCATCCAGGATCAGAAAACCGCCGTTGGCCCGATGCAGCGAACCGGCCCGGATCAATGTGAAATCCGTGTACAGGTTACCCTGGTGAGCACGATGCTCAATCTGACCAGTCAGGTGCTGGTGATTGGGCAGATCCTCATACACCACCGGGGCGCCCTGCGTTTCCGAATTATCCACCAACAGGTTCACCCGGTAACGATTGAGCAACCCGGCGGGGGCGCCGTTTTCACTATCCTGGAAGGCTTCCGCGTGTTCTACCACGTCTTCCCGAACCGCATCCAGGTAGGCAACCACCTCCGGCAGGTGAGACCACTTCTCGCGCAATTCGCCAATGGGGCCGCCCAGGGTCAGCTGAACCATCTCTTCGTTCAGAGCGTGGATACGCTCCCGCACTTCCTTGCGCAGCCGCGGCACTTGCTGGATAGCCTGCTGCAGTTTCTTCTGCAGGTCTTCAACCTTGGCCTCCACCAGCGCCTTCTCATCATCAGAGAAGGTCTTGTATTCCTCCGGCTCAATCACTTCGCCGTTACGCATGGGCGCAAAGGTAAAACCGGCCGGAGTTGTGATCATGGCAATGTTGTTGGCGTTGGCTTCTTCCTGAATGGCGAACAGGCCTTTCTGCTGGCGACGGGTCACCTCTTCCTGAAGCTCCTGAATGCGAGCCTGATACTCCTCACTTTCAAAGGTAGCCGGAATAGCCGTTTTAAGTTCTGCCGCCAGGTCACTCATATCACGCTTGAACATCCGGCCTTCACCCGGCGGCAACTCAATGGCGTTCGGCTTGTCGGATTGCTGGAAGTTGAAAACATGGCACCAATCAGAAGGCACCGGCTGTCCTGAGGCATGTTTATCGAGGAACTGCCTGACCAGTTCATGCTTGCCGGCCCCGGACGGGCCGAGCACAAACAGGTTAAAACCATTGGCCTCCATGCTGGCGCCAAACTCCATCGCGCGCAGCAGGCGCTCCTGCCCAAAAGGAAGTTCCAGTTCCTCCAGCGTTGCCGTTGTCTCAAAGTTCAACTTGTCCAACGGGCAACGGTGGTAAATCTGGTCTTCGGTTAACGCCGCAGGTAGCGCCATTGTTCCTCCTTACTTTTCGCCGTCCAGCTTGTCCTGGGTACGCAAATCAAAGTCACTGGCATCATGCCGCTCGTGCAGCTGGGAAGACAGCTCACCCCAGGCCCGGTTTACCATGCGGCCACGTTGCACCGCGGGGCGCTTGGCCAGCTCATCTGTCCAACGCAAAATGTTCGTGTAGGTGTGGGCCTCCAGGAACTCCGCCGCCTCGTACACCGTGTTCTTCACCAGCGAGCCATACCAGGGCCAGATTGCCATGTCGGCAATGGTGTATTCATCACCGGCGATGTACTGGTTGTCCGCCAACTGGCGATCCAGCACATCCAGTTGCCGCTTCACCTCCATGGTGTAACGGTTGATCGGGTACTCGTATTTTTCCGGGGCATAGGCATAAAAATGCCCGAAACCACCACCCAAAATCGGTGCGCTGGCCATCTGCCAGAACAGCCAGTTCATCGTCTCTGTGCGCCGGGTCCGGTCTGTTGGTAAAAAGGCACCGAACTTTTCCGCCAGATAGAAAAGAATAGATCCGGATTCAAACACCCGCACGGCCGGGTTCTCGCTGCGGTCCAGCAACGCCGGAATCTTGGAATTCGGGTTTACCTCAACAAACCCGCTGCTGAACTGATCTCCTTCCATGATGTTGATCAGCCAGGCATCGTACTCTGCCTCTTTGATACCCTTCTCCAGCAACTCCTCAAACATCACCGTCGCTTTCACGCCATTGGGCGTGGCCAGGGAATACAGCTGGAATGGATGCTCCCCCACCGGCAACGCTTTGTCGTGGGTAGGCCCGGCAACGGGACGATTAATGTTGGCAAACCTGCCACCGTTACTGCTGTCCCATTTCCAGACCTTTGGAGGCGTATAGGTTGAATCACTCATGTTTGGTCTCCGATTGACGGTGAGTAAGCTATTGACCGACTTTACCTGATTGCCCCTGCCGTTAGCACCTGTGTTCGCATTGAGAATGCGCCGGATCAAATCCGGGAGTTCCCAACAGGCTATACTGGTCGGGATCTGTTGTTTACGAAGGGAGTCGTATTATGGCTGCATCCGCGCTATCAGGCGCTCCGGTATTCCACACCCGCGGCCTAACCAAAACCTACCAGCAGGGTGAAGTACAGGTGCACGCCCTGCGCGGAGTGGATCTCGACCTTTACGCCGGTGAACTGGTGGTCATGCTGGGTGCCTCCGGCTCTGGCAAATCGACACTGCTGAATATTCTCGGCGGCCTGGATATACCGACCAGCGGTGAAGTCCGGTACCTGGAAACGGATCTTGCCCGGGCCACCGACAAGGAACTCACCCGCTACCGCCGGGATTACGTGGGCTTTGTTTTCCAGTTCTACAACCTCATCCCAAGCCTGACCGCCCGGGAGAACGTCGTCGCTGTTACCGAAATCGCCCGCAACCCCATGGCGCCGGACCAGGCACTGGAACTGGTCGGGCTTGCCAACCGGGCCGATCATTTCCCGGCCCAGTTGTCTGGCGGCGAACAGCAACGGGTTGCCATTGCCCGGGCCATAGCCAAACAGCCTAACGTGTTGCTGTGTGATGAGCCCACAGGCGCCCTCGATTCCGCTACAGGTGTTCTGGTACTCGAGGCTCTGGAGAAAGCCAATCGGGAAACTGGCACCACCACGGTGATCATCACCCACAACGCCTCTATTGCCCTGATGGCAGACCGGGTGATCACCCTATCAGATGGTCTGATCAGCGGTGAGCAGCACAATGCCCACCGGCAAGACCCGAAAACCCTGAGCTGGTAGCGCCATGGCTCTCTTCGGTACCAGCATCCTCCACACCAAGCTGCGCCGCGAAATCTGGCAGATGCGCGGCCAGATGCTGGCCATTGCCTTTGTGATTGCCGGCGGCATCGCGGTTTGCCTGTTGTCGCTGGTGAATTACGCGTCGCTCACCGCAACGCGTGACCAGTACTACCAGGAACACCAGTTTGCCGACGTGTTCGTAAACCTCAAACGAGCCCCTACACAGGTACTGACGCAAGTTTCTGAAGTCCCCGGTGTCACGCGCCTGAGCGCCCGGGTAGAAGGCGTTGCCAAACTCGACGTGGCCGGTTTTCAAGACCCTGTATCCGCACGGCTGGTTTCAGTGCCTGCCACCGGACAACCTGCCGTCAATCAACTCTATCTGCGACAAGGGCGGTTACCAGATGCCAACCGCACCGACGAAGTGGCGATTATCGGAAGCTTTGCCGATGCCCACAACCTGCAACTGGATGATCGGATAACCGGCATTATCAACGGCCGACAACAACGGCTGACCATCGTGGGCATCGCGGAATCACCGGAATTCATCTATATCATTCCACCCGGTGGGATGTTGCCGGACTACGAGCGATACGGCGTCATCTGGATGCCCGAGGAGGCACTGGCCTCCGCCATGGACATGCGAGGGGCCTTTAACAGCCTGGTACTGCAAACAGCCCCTGATCACCCGGTTGAGGATGTGATCGACCGCCTGGATCGGTTACTTGACCGCTACGGCAGTGCCGGCGCCTTCAGCCGTGAAGACCAATTCTCTCATCGTTTTTTGAGTGATGAGCTTGAGCAGCTCAAAGCCATGGCCACCATCTTCCCTGCTATTTTCCTGGGCGTTGCCATGTTCCTGCTGAACGTGGTGGTCAGCCGGTTGATCAGCACTCAGCGAGAAATCATCGCGGTGCTCAAGGCCTTTGGGTACAGCAATCAACAGATTGGCTGGCATTACAGCCAACTGGTACTCGTTATTGCCCTGATTGGACTGGCCATTGGCACATTAGCCGGGCTTTGGCTCGGGCGGGCGCTGGGTGAACTCTATATGGACTTTTACCGCTTTCCCGAGCTGCTGTTCCGAATCAACCCAATATGGGTGTTGCTGCTCGCCGCCACCAGTTTGGGCGTCGCGTGGCTTGGCGGGTGGCGCGCTATTCGCGCGGCTGCCATGCTGCCTCCAGCCCAGGCCATGCAACCGGAAGGCCCGGCCCGCTTTCAAATCAGTACACCGGAACGCCTGCTGGGCTGGGTCCGGTTTACCCAGCCTTCTCGCATTATCGTACGGCACCTGTCACGGCGACCCGGCCGAACCCTGCTCTCGATCACCGGGATTGCCATGGCCACCGCGATTGTGGTGGTGGGCAATTTTCAGTTCAGTTCGGTCTCGCTGATGGTGCACACCCAATTTGCCAAGGTTCAGAAACAGGACCTCACCGTCAGCCTGACAGACCCGGTAAGCCAGTCGGCCATGCACGGCTTAGCCCGGCTTCCCGGCATCTGGTACACCGAAGGCCGGCGGGTAACGGCGGTAGAGCTGATTCACGGCCACCGGCGCTGGCGAACCGCGCTGACAGGCATCCCTGACGACGCCAAACTGCAATTTGTGGTCGACCACCAGCTTCAGGACGTCAGCATCCCCCAGGCCGGCATACTGCTGACCGATTTCCTGGCAGACTCATTAGGCTTGCGCCCCGGCGACACGGTGACCGTGCGTGTACTGGAAGGCCAGCGCCCTACCCTGAACCTGCCCGTTTCCGGTGTCACCAGCGAATTTCTGGGCGTGGGTGCCTATATGAACCTGGACGCCATGAATCGGGCGTTGAGAGAAGGCCCCGTCATCAACCAGATACTGATGAACCTGGACCCAGACCTCACCGAAACGGTCTACCAGGAACTACGCGACACGCCCAAAGTAATGGCCCTGAATCTACGCCAGGCCATGCTCGACAGCTTCTTTGAAACCCTGGCCAAAACCTTCCTGACCTACACCTTCATTATCAGCTTGCTAGGCGGCACCATCGCGTTTGGCGTGATCTACAACACCGCCCGAATCTCACTGGCAGAGCGAGCGCGAGATCTGGCCAGCCTGCGTGTGCTGGGATACAGCCATAACGAAGTGTCCCACATACTATTGGGGGAGCTTGCGGTATTGTTGATATTGGGCATACCACTGGGCTGGGCCATCGGCACTGGGCTTGGCCAGCTCGTGGTAACTGCCATGCAAACCGAATTATACCGGGTGCCACTGATCATCACCGGTAAAACCCTGGCACTGGCAGCCAACGTAGTGATCGCCTCTGCCCTGATCTCCGGCTTCATCACCTGGCGCAGGCTCCGTAAACTGGACCTGGTGGCCGTACTGAAAACCCGTGAATAAACTCAACTTGCAGGGAACACCTCATGGCCGTGCGTAACCACATAACCGGCAAAAGACTTTTCTGGTCACTGATGGCAGCACTGACCGTGGTGACTTTCGCCTTTATCCTGAGGCCGGAGCCGGTATGGGTAGATCTGTCTACTGCCCAACGTGGCCCGCTGGAGGTAACCGTGCGGGAAGAAGGTAAAACCCGGGTAAAAGACCGCTATCTGGTGTCATCACCGGTAACCGGCTTTGTACACCGGCTTGAGCTGGACGTGGGAGACACGGTTATCCCCGGGGAGTTACTCACCCTGATCGACCCCATGCCCGCCAGCATTCTTGATGCCCGCAGCCGCGCTGAAGCAGAAGCCCGAGTCGCTGCCGCCCGCTCTGCGCTCCAGTCCATCCGCCAGAAGGCCGCCGCGGCGGAGGCCGACGCAGACTTCAGCCAACAGGAATACCAGCGATTACTGGCACTCAAACCGTCCAGCTTTGTCTCGGACGACCAGTTGCAACAGGCCAGAACCACCGCCGCCCGTGCCCAGGCTATCTTGCGCTCTGCCAGGTTTGATGAAGAAGTCGCCAGCCATGAACTCGCTGCTGCGCAAACCCGGCTGCAGGTGTCCAGCGCCACCGCCAACGGAGGCAAACCGGCAGAGCGCGTAGCGGTTCGTTCCCCCATTCATGGTGCTGTGCTCGGGCTGGTCAGGAAAAGCGAAGGCATTGTCCAGGCCGGAGAGCCATTACTGGAATTGGGAGACCCGGGCACCCTGGAAGTGGTGGTAGACGTACTGAGTTTCGATGCCGTGAAACTGGAGCCTGGCCTGGCCACCCGCCTGACAGGATGGGGCGGCCCCACCCTCAATGCGGTTATCCGGCGAGTGGAGCCCGTTGGCTTCCAGGATGTCTCAGCACTTGGTGTTGAAGAACAACGGGTAAAAGTTATTGCCGATATGCTCAGCCCCCACGAACACTGGCAGCTTCTGGGCGATGGCTACCGAGTGGATGCCGAGTTTATTCTTTGGCAAGCCGAAGACGCCCTGCAAGTGCCAGCCTCCGCCCTGTTCCGCCACAACAACGGGTATGCGGTTTTCAAGGTTACCGGAGACCGCGCCAATATCCAGCCAGTGGAGGCAGGCCCCGGTAACGGGCTAAGCACCGTCATCCTGTCGGGGCTCAATGAAGGCGACCGCGTTGTGCGGCACCCGGGGCGAGGGCTGAATGATGGAGATCGAATCCGGGTTCGTTGAGCCTCTCTGGTAACGGAGTGTCCTTGCACTGAGCAGAACTAACCGATGCCGTTTAATTTCCTTCCAGACTGACCTCAAGAGTCAGCCGCCCCGGCCGTTAACAAGGAACTCTCTCTTGTTGGGGTTTCCCGATGTTTAATAGCCAGCTCAAAAAAGAACTCGAAGACCAACGTGCAGAATTGGCCATGCTGCGCCAGCTGACGCACCAGATGGACCGAGGCATGCTGTCTATAAGGCTCGATTCCAACTTCTGCGTCTGCGCGGTAAACCAGGACTTCGCCGACACTCTGGGCTACCAGTCAGACCAGCTTCTTGGCCGACCGCTGTCGGATCTTGTTCCGCCCTATGTCTCAAAGCTGCCCTGCTTCCATAACTTCAACAAGGCAATGGCAGAATTCGCGCCGGTTAGCGACAACTACCGCTACTTGAGCGCCAGTGGCCCACTGGTGTGGCTGAACATACACTGGTTTCCCGTGCGCGGGGCGGATGGCAAGCTCGCTTACGTTCAAGGCTATGCCCGCGACGTCACCGAAACCGTGGAAGGTGGAAAAGAAAGCGAGGCCTTCATTGATGCACTGATCCGTTCCACCGCGGTTATTCAATTCAACCTAGATGGCACGGTTATCACCGCAAACAATCAGTTTCAGCGGGCCATGGGCTATCAGCTCAACGAACTCGTTGGCCAGCATCACCGCAAATTCTGCACGCCAGAGGAAGCCAACTCCCCTGAATATGACGCCTTCTGGAAAAAACTTAATAACGGAGAGTACGTGGCAGACCGCTTCAAACGGATCGACAGCCGTGGCCACGAGGTATGGCTGGAGGCCACCTATAACCCGGTCTACGATGCCGAGGGTAACCTCTCCAAGGTGGTAAAGTTTGCCAGCGTGGTCACTGATCAGGTCGCACGGGAAGCCGAAGTACGGGAGGGCGCAAGCGTGGCCTACGACGTCTCACAGCAAACGGATATAAGCGCCCAAAAGGGCACGACCGTGGTCCAGGAGACCGTCGAAACGATGCAGAATATAGCAGTTCAAATGCAGGCCGCGACTGAAAGTATCGAGGCCCTGAGCAAACAATCACTGCAAATCAACTCGATCGTGCAAACCATTGGTGGTATCGCCGCGCAAACCAACCTGTTGGCGCTAAACGCAGCGATTGAAGCTGCCAGAGCGGGCGAACATGGGCGCGGATTTGCCGTGGTTGCTGACGAAGTGCGGCAATTGGCAGCCCGTACCAGTCAAGCCACGGATGAGATTGTGAGCGTCGTCGAGAAAAACCAGGTGCTCTCGGATGAAGTCATGCACCAGATGTTCCGCACCCGGGAGAATGCAGAGCAAGGGCTGGAACTGGCCAATCAGGCGGGTGAAGTGATTCTGGAAATCAAGGAAGGCGCCAAACAGGTTGTGGACGCTGTTGAGCGCTTTGCCAAAGAGTTGTAAACAGCTCCCGAAGTGTCATTTGAATATCAACTGAAACTACCGTTCAAAACCCGAATCCGAAACCAAGGCCCACGAGGGTACCATTGATTTCAGTGTTGCCCTCAAGCGTAAGGGCCGTATAGAAACGGCTGCCTCGCCCAACCACCTGGGCCGACCAGGCAACCCCGGTTTCCCTGCGCACCTGCTTCAATGCGGGATTTTGTTGACGCTGAGTTTCCTTGATCCAGCCCGGGCCGCCCCCAAGCCAAAACTCAGCGGCGCCCTGGCTATCACCCTTGCCCCAAACACGGTATTGATAAAGCACAGCGTGCTCACGAATGGTTCTGCCCTCGTTGTCGCTGGAATCGCAATCCGACCGCAGATCACACAGGGTTATGATGTCTTTGAAGGCTGACCAACCATTGGAAACATCGTTAGACACATCGGTATAGCGCGCTTGCCATCGGTGCCGCTCCGCCGGCCGAAACGCCAGGGATGCCTGATACCCTCCATGGTTGTCACCGCTGGTTCTCCAGTTGTTCAGAGACACCCCCAACTCAAAGCTGTGCCACTCGACCTCCCTCGGCTCCAAAGCAACTGCCTGGCCGGGCAACAGCAGGCATCCAAAGCAAAAAATTACAGCCCGAAGCCATTCGGGGGCACGTGCATTATCTTGCAACCACTTCTTCTGCTTGAGAACCTTCATAGCTTCCGTGATTCCTGCCTCGGTTGATCGTGAAACACTAATTCCCAGAGCTTTGGCCTCTTTGAGGTGGTTCTGCCGCATGCCTCTGCACTCAGGGTCTCGTTACTCATTTTCCAGTACCTCACGAATCGATTTCAGGATATGCGCGGGTATGTTTTCCTTAACGGCCTTTTGCAAGATGGATGACTGCAAGGGTTAACGCCCGGCTCACGCGCCGGTTTGGAGCCGCGAAGCGGCGTAAAATCGGTGGCTGTGCAGCCGATTGTTATGTTTTCCCCGAAGTGCTAGATTGTGTATAGAAACTGCAAACCATACACATAGGTGCACCATGAGAACGAACATTGTCATTGACGACGAGTTGATGGCCGAAGCCCTCAAAGCCTCTGGCTACGAAACCAAAAAAGAAGCCGTTGAGCAAGGCCTGAAACTGCTGGTCCAACGTAGCAAGCAGCAGGAGATTCGAAAGCTGCGAGGCAAGATCAAGTGGGAAGGCAATCTGGATGAAATGCGGAGCGCTGGATGACAGTGGTTGATACCAGTGTCTGGATCGACTATTTCAACGGCGTCAAAAACCCGCACACTGACCTGTTGGATGCCTCAATAATTCACGGATCCGTCGCTATAGGCGACCTCATATTTCTGGAAATCCTGCAAGGCATCCGCGACGACAAACACTATCGTCAGACCAAACAAAGCTTGCTCTCGCTGGAACAGTATGAAATGTTTGGCAAAGACATGGCAGTCGTTTGCGCTGACAATTATCGGGCACTCCGCAAAAAGGGCATCACAATCCGAAAAACTGCCGACGTGATCATCGCGACCTTCTGCATAGAGAAAGAGCTACCACTGCTGTTTCTAGATCGCGACTTTATCCCTTTTGTCGATCATCTTGGACTTGAGCCGGCCCTGAGAGAAACATAACGCCTGCAGCATGGGCGCCTATGGAATGGAGCCGAAGGCGAAATGTAAGGGGTGTCGCAGTGCCTGCATTGGAGTCAGGCCAAGCCGGCATCGTTCCCGAAGCTGAAACCCTCAACCAAGACGATCTCACTCCGGTTGCCGGAAACCTTGCTTGATCGGATCAAAATCGAAGCCAACAAGCGGGACATGCCCTATCAATCACTGATCAAGGCTTGGCTTGCGGACGACGTGAACGACAGCCGTCGGACCTGAGGTGCTAACGCTGAGCGAAGCAGCGTGCCGGAGCGCCAGCGTGGGCGCGTCCGACAGCAGCCACTGGTTAAGCTGCTTCGAAGTCCAGGGGATGAATGCCATCCAGATTGACCGTATTGCGGGCCACCCAAAGATCGTACATGTCCTGCATTGCCAACCAGCTCTCAGGAGTACGCCCGAGAACCTTGGATAGCCGCAATGACATTTCCGGGCTAATACCACTATTTCCTTTGAGCAACCGAGACAAAGTGGAAGGTGATACGCCCAGACTGGAAGCAAGCTGACGGGAACTGATACCGAAAGGCGCCAGGTACACCTCCCGAATGAATTCACCGGGATGTGGCGGATTATGCATGGTCATTAGTGATAATCCTCATAATCAAGTATGTAGGCGTTGCCGTCCCAAAATTCGAACGTCATGCGCCAGTTTCCGCTTACCCAAATCGACCACCGCCCTTTGTCTCGCCCCTTCAATGGGTGAAGCCGAAAACCAGGGATATCCATATCATCCACCGAAGTGGCGGTATCCAGAGCTGCTAGCTGCATGCGCAGTTTCTTGGCATGATCTGGCTGTATGCCAGACGTGCTGCCGGTCGAGTAGAACCGCTTCAGTCCTTTGTGACGGAATGATTTAATCATGAGGAAATGCTAGCATGTTGCGCACCACGCAACAACCAAGCTTAACGCCGAAGCGCACCGGTGACTTTGACGTAGCGAAGCGGAGACAAAGGCATCCGAGTCACGCGCCTGGTTAGCTGTTCCCAAGCATGTACGCCCGAAGCTGTCGCTCCTCTCGCATGACATAGAGAATGAGAACTCGCTTATCATCCTCACGATAAAAAATGCGACACGGTGGAACCACTACCTCCCTGTATACCGAATTAGGGAGCTCTGGAGGAATCCGTCCGGATTGGGGAAAATCTTCCAAACGCTCGGTCTTATCGAAAACTTCCTGGACCAGATGACTTGCGGCAACAGGATTATCCAGAGCAATGTACTCAGCTATGGCATCCAGTTCTTGAAGGGCAGGCTCCGTCCAGATTACTTCAGCCATTTACTCATTTTCTCCCTGGCCTCACTTTGGCTGTACGTTCTTCCCTCAAGTACAGCACGCTCTCCCCGTGAGAGCCCCTCAAGCAGCTCAAGTCGGCGCTGCATAAACTCGTAATCCTGCACATCGACAAGATATGCCGATGGCTGACCATGCTCCGTGATCAGTATCGGCTCCTTAGACAAGTGCAGATCTGCCAGAATCTTTGTGGCTTGGCGCTTGAGGTTCGTAACAAGCTCAACTTTCATGGGCTCACCCTAAATCAGACTAATAGTGACACTATAGTATCACTTTTCAGGTGGGGCAATCACAGCTAACGCCCGCCAACATGCGCGGCTACGAAATGAAGGCGAAGCCGCAATGCAGTAGGCGTCGCCGTGATTGGCCTTGTCAACCCCTGAGCTCGAG